>DATAKF010000115.1:0-4764 GCA_036261775.1 Polyangiaceae bacterium
CTCTCGGCTCTCGGCTCTCGGCTCTCGGCTCTCGGCTCTCGGCTCTCGCTCTCGGCCCGTGGCCCCTTTTCGAATCGAGATCCAAGTCGCGATCGCGACAGACTTTCGTCAATGAAATTGAGGGGCGTGCGGCTTGGCATGACGCTGTCGCGATTACGACTGTTCCAGACGCTGTCATAGGAATAGGCGCGATTGCGACAGCGTCAGGGCGCCCAGATCGGGGCGCGAAATCGTTCACGAAAGTTAGTCGCGAATTGGACTAGGAAGCAGCGCGCAGAAGGGGTGGGGGCGCAGGTGCGTTTGCAAATGGCGGTGCGGCGAACGCAGCAATTCGCGCTGCCCAGCGAGCACGGCTTCGGGGTTGGGGACAAGGCCGAGGTTCGGGTTCGGGTTCGGGTTCGGGTTCGGGCTTCGGGCTCACGCTCAGGTCGGGCTCAGGCTCAGGCTCGGGCTCAGGCTCAGGTTCACGGCTAGGGCGGCTCGGTCTCGGTCTCCCCGGTCCGCTGTAACTTGGGGGGGAGGGGGAACGTAGTGAAGGGCATGGCGGCCCGGAAATCCCTGATTTGGTGGCTCTTGGCGGCAGCGGTAGCGCTGTTTGCGATGGGCTGTGAGCGGAAGACGGGTAGCGGCAACGGCCCGGTCACCGTACAGAGTCAGGAGCGGGTAACCGCCGTGGACGGAACCAAAATGTACAAGAAGCCATCGGATGCGGAGCTCCGCCAGAAGCTGAGCCCGCTGGAGTACGAGGTCACGCAGCGTGAGGCGACGGAGCCTCCGTTCAACAACCGCTATTGGGACAACCACGAAGACGGCCTGTACGTCGACGTCGCTACGGGCGAACCCTTGTTCAGCTCGCGCGACAAGTTCGAGTCGGGCACGGGTTGGCCCAGCTTCACGCGCCCGGTAGACGCCGAGCGCGTCGTGAATCACACCGATTCGTCGTTCGGCATGCGGCGCGTCGAAGTGCGCTCCAAAGCCGGCGACTCACACCTGGGTCACGTGTTCGAAGATGGACCGCGGCCAACGGGGCTGCGCTACTGCATCAACTCGGCGTCGCTACGCTTCATTCCCGTCGCTAAGCTGCAGGAGTCGGGTTACGCAGACTACTTGCCGCTGTTCGGCAAGAACGCCGCACCGGCACCGGCGGCCAGCACCGACAACGCGTGCGCGCGCCCCGCGCCCGGTGAGCAGCCCGGCTGCACGCCGACGCTCGACACCGCCATCCTGGCGGGCGGCTGCTTTTGGGGCATGGAAGACATCATCCGCAAGATCCCAGGCGTCATCTCCACCGACGTTGGGTACACGGGCGGCCGAGCCGGCGTGACGTACGAGGACATGCACCACGACACCACGGGCAACGCCGAGGCGGTGCGCGTTGTTTTCGACCCGAAGCGTCTGTCGTACGAGGACCTGCTGGAAAACTGGTTCTTCCGCATGCACGATCCGACGACCAAGGACCGTCAGGGCAACGACCAGGGGCCCCAGTACCGCTCGGTCATCTTCGTCACCTCGCTCGAGCAGCGTGAGGTCGCCGAGCGCGTGAAGAAACGAGTCAACGAGAGTGGCAAATGGCCACGCCCCTTGGTAACCGAGATCACCGACGCCGGCCACTACACGCTGGCCGAGGACTATCACCAAAAATACCTAGAGAAGCACCCGGGCGGCTACACTTGCCACTACCTGCGCGACTTTCCCAAACTAACCAGGTAGCGCCCAAATAGAAATCGGCGCGACCTGGACAGAGGCGCTCGGGGGGCGTATGCGTAAGGTTCAGGTCGCGCTTTCACCGTGTGAGGCGCGATCAGGAGGTGTGCGATGGGAGCTCGCGACACTTGGATTCTGGTCGTCGACGACGAGGATCAGCTACGTAAGCTGATCGAGCGCATGCTGACCCGCGCAGGGCTGTTCGTAGAAACGGCCGCCAGCGGCGAGGAAGCCATGGCCATTTTGCGACGTGGCCGCCGCTTCGACACCGTCGTGTCCGACTTGATCATGCCCGGTATGGGAGGCATGCAATTTCTGCGAGAAATCCGGCAGTTGGATCTGGACGTGCCGGTGATCTTCTTGACCGGCAATCCGTCGCTTTCGTCCGCCATGGAAGCCATGGAGCAAGGTGGCTACCGTTACTTGGCCAAGCCGGTCGAGGCAGATCGCCTGACGGCGTTGGTCAAAGACGCCGCAGCCCACCATCGGCTCGCGCTGCTCAAGCGCAAGGCGCTAGAAGTGTGCGAAGCCGGCGGCTGGCTGATTGAGGACCTAGAAGACTTGGGCGGCCGCTTCGACGCCGCGCTCGAGAAGCTCTGGGTCGCCTACCAACCCATCGTGTCGTGGCCTACCCAGGAGCTGTTCGGTTACGAAGCGCTGGTGCGCTCCGCCGACGCGGATTTGTCGACGCCCGGCAAGCTGCTCGACGCAGCCGAGCGTCTCGGTCGCGTGCAAGAGCTGGGTGAGCGCATCCGCAACTCGATCGCTGGCGCAGCCCCCTTGGCGCCGCCCGAAGCACTTTTGTGTGTGAACCTGCACGCGCTCGACATGACCGCAGAGCACCTCTACGCGCCCGATTCGCCTTTGTCGCGCATCGCGCGCCGCGTAGTGCTCGAGGTCACGGAGCGAGCAGCGCTGTACCGAGTCGATCATTTGTCCAATAGAATCGAAGCCTTGCGCAAGCTGGGTTACCGCATTGCGGTGGACGATTTGGGCGCCAGCCACGCCGGGTTGTCGCGCTTTCGCGAGCTCGGCCCCGACATCGTGAAGCTCGATGTGTCGCTGGTGCGCGACGTCGACAGCTCCCCTTCCAAGCGGAGCCTGATCCGCTCGATGATTGCCCTGTGCACGCAGGAGCTGGGCATGCGCGTGGTGTGTGAAGGTGTAGAGACCGAACAGGAGCGGGACGCGCTGAGGTCGATTGGAGCCGATTTGCAGCAAGGCTACCTGTTCGGCATGCCCGAACGCGGTTTTCAGGTTTACGGCTCCGTCACGTCAGCCGCTTCGTAACGCTGCTCAGTCGTCGAGCGCCGTCACGGTCGTGGCCGACTTGAGCAGCTGATGGTCGTCCAGCTTCCAAACGACCTTTTTGGCGCGCGTCACCTGAAAGGCGTGCACGCCGTTGCCGCCGTTTGCGCCGAGCCAATTGCACACCAAAAGATCGCCGTTCTTGAGCACCTGCACGCTGGCAATGAAGGCAATGCCGAGCTCGGGCGCGTCGGCGGCGCCGAACTCCCAAGCAACTTGACCCGCTGGAGTCACCTCGAGCACGCGCTTGGCGTCACCCCCGCCGATCAAGGTGTTGCCCGCGGGCAGCCGAATGGCTTCGTGAATACGCGGCACGCCCTCGTATTCCCAGACCATCTTGCCGGCAGCGTCGACTTCGCGCGCGACGCCTTCACCCTCTAAAGCCAGCAGCACGTTGCCGTTGGCTAGGCGGTGAATATGCCGGATTTGGCCGTGCGCGGCGGTTTCGGTGGTGGTGACGGCGATGGAGCGAACCTCGGCCTTGGCCGGATCGAGCTCGAGCGCTTTGGCAGGCCCGCCTTCGCCGAGCAAGCTGTTGCCATTCGCCAAACGCTCGCCGCCGAGCAACTCTGCCGCGGGGCTGGTGTAGCTCCACACCACCTGGTGCTGTTTGTCCACCTCTTGGGCGCCGCGCTTGTCGCCGCCGTGGGGGAAGAACACGTTGCCGTTCGGGAGCACGTTGAACATCACGGTCAAGCTGGGCGTCTGGTGCTCCCACAGCTTTTGGCCGGTGTCGGAGATTTCGACCAGCCTGCCCGGATACTCGATGGCCATCACGTGGTGCTTCACGGGGCCCGGATCGACGACGGGGCCGCCGCCTGCGCCGGCCGCGCCTGCTTGTGCAGCGGCGCCGCCACTCGCGCTGCCCCCGGCACCGCCCATTGGTGTTGCGCCTGCCGCGCCGCCAGTGCTCGCCCCACCGCTCGCGCTGCTACCGGCGTTGCTGGAGCCGCCACCTTGGCCGCCTGCGCCGCCGCCAGCACCCGCAAGGCTCGCCACGCTACCGCCCATGCCAGCAGCGGCGCCTGCGCCAGTCGAACTGCTGGACGACGCGCCGTCGGAACATGCGGCGAGCCACAGCGCGCCGAGCAGAGCGAGCGCGCGGAGCGTCATGGCACCAAAAAGGGCAAAGCGTCCGAGGTTTCGCCGCCGTTGAAGCCGTAGCTGGGTGCTTCGAGCCCCAGCGCGCGCAGCACCGTGAGGTGAACGCGCGCCATGTTTCCGCCTTCTTCGCGCACGTGCCAACCCGTCTCGAGCTTGCCGCCCGCTTTGCCGGCCAGCACGAACGGGTGCTCTTTGTTGCTGTGGGTAAAGCCTTCGCCGTACTCGCTGGTGCCCAGGATGACCGAGCTGTCGAGCAAGGTTTGGCCGTTGACGTCTTTGTCGGCGGTCAGTTTGTCGAGCAGGGTAGCGTAGGCGGTCAAGTTGAGCTTGGTGAAGGCCGTGATGACGTCGCGCTCGCCGCCGTGAACGGCGTCGTGCAGCTGGTGCGCGCCGGGCCCGGTGATCTCGCCTTTGCCGTTCATTTGCATGATCGACGCGCCGGTCGTGAAAGCAATCGAGAACACGCGCGTGAGGTCACAGCGTAAGGCGGCGGTCAAGATGTCGGACATGACGTCGAGCCGCTCGCGATCGCGCTTGCCCAGGCGCGCGCTGAGCTGCCTGGTGTCCTCGGCCACCACGTCGAGCACGCTGGTGCGGTGCGCAATCTCGGTCAAATCCGGCTTGACGGAAAAGAGCTGGTTGAACAGC
>DATAKF010000116.1:0-4248 GCA_036261775.1 Polyangiaceae bacterium
GCTGCTCGACATGGCCGCCCATTGGTCGGTGCCGTCCAAGCTCAGCTCGAACTCGAGCCCTTCGGTGATGCCGAAATCGAGCCGGGCCTTTGGCTTTTTGCCAGCAGTAAACATCGGCTCCACCGAGATCGTGCCTCGGTCGACCCGCACCACCATGCCCTCGACGTCCGCGCGCGAGACCAAGAAGTCCCAATCGGTCGCGTAGTACTGTACCAGCTCGTCGAATTTGGTGGTTTGCGTAGCAATGCTGCCCGTGTCTAGCTGCGCGTCGGAGATCAGCTTGCGCAGCGCCTCGTCGTCGGTCTGCTTGCGGAAGATAGTGCTCTTGCGCTGACGCGTGAGTTTGAAAGCGCGGTCCTTGAGCTCGACGCGCAGGCTGGAGCCGTTGATGTCCGAGTCCACCTCGTGGCGAACGATCAAGCCGTCGAACACGACCGTGTCCGCACCTTCGCCTTCGTAGCGAAGGGCGATACTCACCTGCTTGCCTGGTTCGAAGAAGCTTTGATTGCTGAGCTCGAAGGCGCGCTTGGCTACGCTGCCGTCCAGAAACTTGAGCGTCGCCTCGGGGATGCGGTTCAGCTCGCGTCTGACCTCGAGAGACAGCAGCTCGAAGGCCAGGCCGAGCTTCTGGCCCTGCTGATCGGTGATGGTCGCGACCGGAATGCCCACGCCTTAGCTCCGCACGTTGGCCGCGAACGGCGGAAAGAACAGCTCTTGCCCAGGGTTGAGGCTGCGAAAGTCGTCCAGCTCGTTCACTTGAGCGACGCGGATGTAGTGCTCCGAAGAACCGTAGATCTCGCGACAGAGCAGCGGCAGCGTGTCACCCGCAACGACCAAGCGACGATGCGTGAGATCCGGCGAACTCTTGGCCAAGGCGGCGTCGCGCTTCTTGGGGTCCAGAGCTTCCACGAACTGGGCGGTAAGTTCGGCGTGGAGCGGCGTCCCATCGCGCTCGAACGAGGTGTACTTGACGTCTACGGACTGCAGTCGGCAGTCGAAGTCGTCGCCTAGCACCCCGCTGCCCCACGAAAGCCTCAGGTAGGCTGGCTCGTGCGTTGAACCCTGTACGCCGTAGCAAACCGCGAGAAAGTCCGCGACTTGACTCGATACTGTCGACACCTCGAGCAGGCGCTCGACGCCGAAATGATCGACCTGCGTGCCGTCGAGCACCAGGTTCACCGTCAATTGGCGGGACCGGCTACTGATGAAGGTCGGATCGCCAGCGCCCGTGCCGGCACCCTTCTGCTCCTGCAGGAGACTTTCGTGCTTCAGCGATAGGGTCTCCGGGTTGTACTGGGCCTCGAACTCGAACTTGCCGGGAACGCGGGTGTGCCGATCAGCCGCCGTGAATGCCGTGATCTTGAGCTTGGAGAGCTTGAAGAGCTGTAGCAGGGCCATGCTTTGTTCTCTCAGCGCTCGCGCGCGCGGCGCAGCTCGCGCGTGAGGGTGCGGGCGCAATCAGCGGCAACCGCTGCGCGCTCGGTGGGGCTCAACGGAGCCTGACGTAAGTTGCGCGGCATTGGCGCAAGCGAGCCACCCGGGGCATCCGCGGTCAGGGGCGGGGCAGCCGTGGCTGCTGCTGCGTTGCTGTCGACCAGCGCACGAATGATCAGCTGTCGAATCTCGATGGTCATTCAGCCCACTTTCATCACTTGCATGCTCGTGTAGGCGAGCTCGAGCGTGTCGATCAGCACGCGGTCTTCAGCGGCGCCAAGGTCCGCAGTTGCCCAACGTTGCGGGAATGCCTTGAGGAACAGCCAGGCCGCTACCGGGATCGCCGCGACCTTGACGTCCTCGGGGGCCTCGCTGAACAGCGTGACGAGCACGTTGGACGGGGCGAAGCGAAAGAAGCTCATGGCCGCCTCGAACTCCGCGTTCAAGGGCGAGCCGAGGACGAAGCCGCGCTCCAACACCAGGTTCCCGTAGCTGACGCGTTTTGGGAGTCGATGCGTGTATAGGTTCTGGCCGCCCTCGTTCACCGTGCTGGTCTCCACCGACGATGACAAGCCGGAGACGCGTTGGAAGCGAATGTCGAGCGGATTGGGGACGACGCCACCGGCAAAGAACGTTACCGAGAAACGCGAGCTCAGTAGCAGACTCATGGGGTGGCCTTCGCCTAGGCGAGGTGCTTCACTGCTATCCCGCTTGCCTTCACCTCGAGCGTGTCGATGCACACGTCGTTGCTGCGCGCGTCGAGTGTAGGGGCGGCCAGCTTGACGGCGAACGCCTTGGCGATCGTCCAAACCAGGACGGGTACGCCTTTTTCGTCACACAAGCTGACCTCGAGCGGGCTCGAGGTCCTTTGCTCCAACCAGGCCGGCAGCGCGGCGCTTCCGAGCACGGTGCCCTGTTCCAACGTGAGCGAGGTGTATCCCTCCGCCGGCACCTTGGTCACCTGCTCACCTTCCTGAAAGCTCAAGCCATGACGGTAGGTCACGAGCTTGTATTCTCGAGACAGGCCAGACACCTTGGTAAAGCGCAACGCTACGCCGTCCACGACCACACGGAAGGCATAGTTGGCGAGCGGGTAGACGTCGCGCTGTTCAGCGACTGTGAGCGACATGCCTCAAGTCTCCTCGAGCGACACGTAGTCTGCCGTCAGCTCCATAGTCTCGATCGCGGGATCCTGCGACTTGGCGTCGAAGGTGGGCGCGTCGAGCTTGGTCGGAAAGGCGTTAATCATCTTCCAAGAGACCACGGCCTCGCCCTTCTCGTCGCACAGTCGAATCGAGACGTCGCGTTTGTCGACGCGGTTCAGCTCTACCGTCCGCATCCAGCCGTAGAGCTGTTTCAGACTCGCCCCGCGGACTATGCCCTTCTTGAGGGTGACTTTGATCGGTGCTCGTTGGCCAGGCACGTGAAACACGCGCGGACCAGGGACGCCGCTGGCGGTTTGGCTCTCCTTGTAGGTGTTGACCTCGTGGGAGATGCTCAACCCCGAGACCTCGGAGAATGCGACAGCGTTGCCTGCGATCTCGACGCGATAATTGTAGACTGGTAGCGGGTAGTCGGCGGCGATTGTTTCTTTGCTGACTGGCACGGCGTTCTCTTTCGTTCGGGGTGGGTGGCGCGAGACGTTTGGCTCACGATTCGGCGAGCTTGTGCGAGAAGCGCAGGGTGATGAACTCGGCTGGTCGCACGGCGGCGATGCTCAGTTCGACGACGAGTCGCCCCTCGAGGATGTCTTGCTGAGTCATGGTCTTGCCCAACCCGACGTTCACGACGAACGCCTGTTCCGGCTTGGCGCCTTGGAGCGCGCCCCGCTCCCAAAGGCCGTAGAGGTAGGCCTCCAGCATGCCCTTGACCTTGAGCCACGTGGTCGCGTCGTTGGGCTCGAATACCGCGAACCCGGTGGCGTTCTTGGCCGATTCTTCGATGGTTATGAAGAGCCGGCGCACGTTGACGTAGCGCCACTCGTTGTCGTTGCCTGCAAGGGTGCGACCGCCCCAGACCAAGCTGCCCTTCCCTGCAAAGGCCCGAATGACGTTGATCGACTTGCCGGCGTTGGTGTCGACGTTGAGCGTTTCTTGCGCGTCGCTGGTGACGCGCACAGCCGGTTGAATCACCGACGACAAGGAGACGTTGGCCGGGGCCTTCCACACCCCTCGCTCGCGATCGACGCGACAGTAGGCTCCAACCACGGCAGCGCTGGGCGGAAGCAAGACGCGCTGCGCGCCCAGGCTCTTCTTGATGGCATTGTAGGCGGCCGTCTTGGTGACCCTGATGCTCGCGAGGGTCTCAGCTCCAGTCCCCACCTTGATCTCCGCCTCGTCGAACTCGTGGAGCAGCGTGGTCTCCAAGTACGGGTAGTACGCGGCGCCGTAACTCAGGCCATCGGTGCCCACGCCGGTGCGAAAGTCTTCAACGGCCTTCGGGCCATCCTTGATGTCCAATACGGCGAAGCGATCTTTCAGCGTCTTGCAGTGGGCGAGCGCCTTTTGGCAGAACGCTGCGTAGTCGGCGGGCGCCAACTGCACAGCCCCCGGGGCTACGACGAGGGTCGGCTCATCGAAGGCCGCGAGCGCATCGAGGCCTGCGGCGTAGTCGGCTTCCCTGGGCGCCCCCTCTGGAAATTCGCCAATCGACGCGACGTAGCATCGCCCACCGCCGTTGTTGAAGTACAGGTTGAGCGCGTACCACAAGAGCTCGCCCGGCAACTTCGAGCTTGGCGCTGGCGGGACATTTTCGTCAGAAACGCTGAGCTCCGTCGCTTGCCAACCGCCGAACTGCTCCTTGAAGGAGAGCAAG
>DATAKF010000121.1:0-5483 GCA_036261775.1 Polyangiaceae bacterium
CCACCGTGCTGGGAGTGCCACTGCCAAAGACGCTGTTCCCCCGTGGCCTCTTGCACTCGTCGGTCGTGGCCTACATCCTGGTGCAGAAGTTCGGGCTCGGCGTGCCCAACTATCGACTCGAGCAGCACATAGAAGATCTTGGCGCCCCTCTCGACAGAGGCATGATGTGTAGGTACGGCGATGAGGCGGGTGGTGCGCTCGGCGCGACGGTCGTCCACGTCATGTGGCAGGACGGGATCAGCAACGCTGCCGTGATCTCTACTGATGCTACGGGCGCGATGATCCAGCCTGAAAAGCGGCAAGATGGGCAGCGACAAGCGTGCAAGAAGGGTCACTTCTTCACGGCCGTCGTCGATTGCGACCACGTGCTGTTCGCGTACGTCGAGCGACACACACAAGAAGCGGTGCTGAAGATCTTCGGCGGCTTCAAGGGGTTTCTGCAGTGCGACGCGAGCAACGTCTACGACATTCTTGAGCGTGGCCCGCCGAAAGACGAAGACGACGGCGTTACGTTGGTCGGCTGCTGGGCGCACTGCCGGCGCTACTTCTTCGAAGCCGCGGTCTGCAAGTATGAGGTCGGACTGCAAGGCCTCTTGCGCATCCGCGCCATCTACGCCGCGGACAACGCTTTCAAGAAACTGCCGCCGGCCAAGCGCAAGCTCGCGCGCAATGAGCACGTGCGGCCGCTCATCGAAGCGTTCTTCGACTGGGTCCGGCAGGCGCGACTCGAGCAGCAAGGTCGCAACCTGGCCACGAAAGCGCTCGGCTACGCCTTCAACCAGGAGCAAGAGCTACGTCGCGTGCTCGACGATGGCCGACTGCCGCTCGACAACACGCGGGCTGAGCGCAGCCTCAGAAAAATCGTTGTCGGTCGGAAAAACTGGATGTTCTACGGCAGCGACTCCCACGCCGAGAGCGCTGCCGCTATCTTCAGCCTCGTCGCATCCTGCCGCCTCCACAACATCGACCCGCAGCAGTACCTCGATGAAGTCATGCGTGTGCTGCCGTATTGGCCAGCGACGCGCTACCTCGAGCTGGCGCCGAAATACTGGGCCGCAACGCGCAGCAACCTCGATCCCGTCGAGCTCGACACGTGGCTCTGCCCCTTCACCGTGCCGCCCGCCGCGCTCAACTTCGCGCGCTAGCGGCCGGCCCAAAGTGCTGGCCGCACGGCCATAAAGATGGGTTCGATGCAGCGGTTACGTCGAATCGGCTACGGTTGGGGACTTCAGGAACTGGGATGCTGTTCGCGAGGCCAAGAAGCACTACGCGAAGTCGAATGGCTGCTACTACTGCGCCAACGACTGCCACACCGGGTAGCTCACGAAGGTGGCGCGCGTCATGCGCGTCGATGTCGGAACAGTTGGAGGTTGACAGCGCCTCGCCGCCCGTTACCTACGCTCGACTGCCCAGAACTCAGCCCACACGGGCCAGTGATCCGACACCATCGTGTTGGTGAACGACGAGTCGACGCCCCACTCCCCATAGTAGTTTGTTTGCGTCGTGCTGGTGACGATGATGCGATCATAGGCGCACGCCGACATCGCGAGGTTGGTATCAGCGGTGTCGGGGACCAGCCACACGTGATCACTGCTTCGAAGGCCCAGGAGATCCAGCTCGGCGGGGCTAGCGTACGAGCAACCGGCGTTCAAGTCGCCCAGGATGATGAAGTCGTCCTCGCTCGGGTATTGGTCCTGCGCCCAAGCCACGACGCCCTCCAGGTGCCCGATCTCAGCCACGGCGTTGTCGGGCTGGGTATGGACCGTGATGGCCACGAACGTGAATCCGCCGTCGATGACCTCGAACTGGGCCACGTAAGGCTCGCGCACGAAGTAGTCTTGGGCTGAGTCGTCGTAGAGCTGGCCCGGCGACAGTGGTTCCATGACGCTAGCGTCGTAGTAGAAGGCGTACTGCTCTTGGTAGGTCTTGTCATCAGGCTGTTGCCCGCTGCGAGGGCTGAGCAGCATCTCGTAGCTGGCGCCGTTGGAGTTGATCATTTCCAGAAAGGCGCCCGGTACCTGCTGGTTGACGTCGCTGATCTCCTGCACGGCGACGAACGGGTAGCGACGAACGATCTCGACCAGCTCGGCCATCACTTCAGGGCGGGTCAGTTTGGTCGGACCGAAGTTCTGGATGTTGAACGTGGTGAGGCGGACCGTCGGCGTGTTGCCGACACCGCCCGTGCCGGAGGGCTCGCCGCCAGCGCCGCCGATACCGGCCTGTCCGCCTGACTCGTCGATAGGGGGCTCCCCGCCGCCTGGGGGGGCTCCACCGATAGTTGTTTCGCCACCGCCGCCTGCGCTACCGCCAACTGTCTCGCCACCCATGTCGCCGGAGCTGCCGCCGGGGCTCGGTGATCCCCCGAGAGCCTCAGCGGGAGCGCCCCCGATGTGAGAGGTGCCACCGTCGCCCGCTTCAGCAGCGCCCCCTTCGTTCTCGTCTGGCGTCCCTGTCTCGTCTGAGCAGGACCCGAGGAGGCCGATGGCTAGCGTCACCAGTAGAACGAACGGTTTACGCATGGGCAAGGCTCAGGACGGACCCTTGTACTACGTAGCGTAGCGAGCCGGCAGGGGCGCCATCAGGCTAACGCTTCATGACCTACGGCTGCTCCTTTTGCACTCGCCTTTCCAACTCCTCCATGTCGGCCAAGGCAGCATGCAACGCCTCACCCTTTGGCTCGATCTCTAGGGCGATCTCGGCGACCTCGCTGAGTGGGTCGAGCCTGACGGCGTACCTGTGCACGGCCTCAAGCCACCTCTTGGCAACGTCGTCCCGCTTGTCCACGGGTAGGGCGGCTTCGTATGCCTCGACGAACTCGCGGACCTGCCTGGCTTGTGCACACCTGGCGGCCAAGCGGTCCACGTCTCGGGCCAGAAGCCGCTTGTACTGGTTCACCTTCTCCTTCTCTCGCGCCAGGGCGGCTTCTCGGGCCTGCTCTTCTGCCTGGCGACGGCAGCGCTGAGAATGTTGGATTGCCTCGTCATCACGGGTCAACTGGAGGCGGCGTTGCGGGCGAATCGGGCGGGACTGGCGTTGCAGGCGGCTCGTTCCCACGCGGCGACACCCGGGGCGTCTGGGGTGCAGGAACTGATGGATCAGCCGCACCGGGATGGGCGAGCATTTTTTCGCGAGCCAGTTCGAGTCCCTTCGGGAGCGGCTCTGGCGAGCCACCATCAGGACCGAGACATGCGCTTAGGCACCTCCGCACGTAGACTTTCATCTGCACGCTTAACCGCTCCTTCTCGTCCGCCGAGAAGAGGGATGACGTGTATGCACTTTCTTGGATTTCGATCGCCTTTGCTGCCGCATCCCACTGCGCATAGCGCTTCTGATGACGTCGAGCGGCTTCCGTCGTTCCGAAGAGCAAAGGGGAGGAAGCCGCAGTGAGCCCGCCGAAGAAAGTGAATCCTGCGGCATACAATTCTGGCCGCTCAAGGACGCTCCGATCGGCCGCGTCTCTACGCGAACTTTCGCTCTGAGCGGCAAGGATGCCTGTGACGAGCGCACCGGCCAGCGACAAGACCCCTGATGCAATCGCGGTGCCGTTGGCGTTCTTCATTCGAGTGCGCTCGGTATTCAGCTCGTTGGCGCAGGCCCAAGCAGCACCATTGAAGTCCTCGTCTTCCCACGTAGTTCGATTGTCAGAGGGAAGCTGACTGCTTGCCTCTACGGATTGCTCCTTAGCGCGTGTGGGCACATTCTGGTAGGGGGGCACACCACCTGCGCACGCGCATAGGCAGACCGACAATACGCCCAAGAACGATTGATGCATTGCTGTGATTCTCCAAACCCGAAGCTAGTGCAAGACTTGAGTAAGGCGAAGGTAGTTCTTTTCGCTGAGCAAGGTCGTGACGAATGCGATGCTGGTACCTCCTGCCATATGGCCAACGATATGTTCAAGCCACCGTGGGGTATGGCTGTTCCTCAACACCGACCGACGCGGCCCAATCGCGATGCGGGAGGTGTCACCGCCGGTACAACCAAGGTTCTCCACGGCGCCATCGCTCAGCACGACGCCGTGGATGATGCCGCCGCCGTGGGCCTTGCCGAGAGCTGCTTTCACTGATGCGAGCGTCGCTGCGCGTGGGTCTTGTCTTCGCGGCCTTCTTCGACCCCTTCTCCTTGGCTGCAACTCGATTATCTCCGGCGTTTTCAAATAGTCCACCAGATCGGGCGTCGGCTAGCCCAGCCGGAGAAACCAGCGCGCCTCGCCGGTCCTTGCGATTGAGATCAGTTGCACCCGCAGCTCGGGCTCAAGCTGCCGTCGCAACACTTGGCACGACCACCTTCGCACCCGCAAACGCCTTGATGGTGCGAGCAGCAACCTCGTCCTTCCGAGGGCCCGAAGGCTTCAGCCTTGGCTGTTGGGACCAACGCTTGGATGGCTCCGAGCGTGAGCAATACTGCAATGATGTGTTTCATCGAGGGCCCTCCTTCGGTAACGACTCGACAGTAGGCAACGCGCGGGCGGCAATGACAAGTTGATTGCGTGTTCAGCGCGGCCGCCTGGCCTCACCCAATTGGGTGAGGGGGGCTCGTGGCGCGCGTGGAGTTGCCCGCGTTGCCGTCGAGAGCGCACGTAACCGATCGCGTTGGCCGTGAAGCACACGTAGCTATGCCCGCGGTATTTGGAGGCTGCTTCTCGAACTCGCTGACTTGCCTGCGAGGGCACCACATCTCGCGGAGTATTGGTGTTCTTCGGACTCGAATTCCGTACGCACTCGAAGAATGCATTTGAGTGCGTACACGTCGCGAACGCGCGGGAACGCGAGCGGGACTAGTCATTTCATCGAAGTTCAACTGCCTCTTGGATCGAGTGTTGCTTTCCTCAGCGCCGCTGACTCTTCTAGTCGAGCATGACCCGCTCCCTCGGCCTGCTCGTATTGTCGGCTTTGGCGTCCGTTGCATGTGGCGTCGCTGCCCCACCCCCACCAGCGATGCCGGTCGCCACCGTACAGGAACCCGCGCGCTCGGCGGAGCCACCACCAAGCGCCGCAGCGGAGAGTCCTGCGGCTGCACCAGCGGCCGAGTCCAATGCGAGCGCGGCATCGGTGTGTGGAGGCAAGCCAATGACGGTTCATTTCTTCGACGTCGGTCAGGGGCTGTCGGCATTGGTCAAGCTGCCCGACGGTCGAAACGTCCTCGTGGATGCGGGTGAAAGTCCGACCCGACCGGGGTGCGGTGCGTCGTGCAAGGAGTGGAACCAGCGGCTGTTGACGAAGCTCCCAGCCGCGCTCGGCTCGACCAAGCTCGATGCCCTTTGGATTACCCACCAACATTCGGACCACTTGGGCGGCGTGCCGACGGTCCTCAAGGGGGTGACCCTCGGGGTGTACGTCGACAACGGCCTCGATCTTTCGAAAGCCGGCATCAAGAAGGCCCGGGACGCTGCCACGGCGAGCGGTGCTCACATCCTCGTCGAGAGCCCCGGCCAGGTGACGCCACCGCTGCCGGGCACCAATGAAGTGAAGCTCACGCCCGTG
>DATAKF010000127.1:0-21467 GCA_036261775.1 Polyangiaceae bacterium
GCGCGGCGTAACACCTCGCTACAAGGACACCGACGAAGCGCCGCAGCTGCACGTCTTCGACGGCGGCACCTCGCCGAAGGAGCTCGAGAAGTTCGAGCTGCAAGATCCGTACAACGAGCTCGAGGTCGATCCGGAAGGCGAATGGCTCTTGGTGCACGGCAGCGAAGGCCTAGTCTCGAACCCGAACGAGCTGATCTTGGTTCAGCTTGGTCAAGACGGTAAGTCCGCGCTGACCAGCAAGACGCTTGGCAGCTACGGCGGCAAGCCGCTGCACTTCACGTTTACGAGCGAGCTGTCGATTCCCGGCGCCGCGAGCCGCCGCTTGCTCGTGGTGCAGCGCGAGAAGGATCTGGCCATCATCGACCTGGCGGAGCCGAATGACCCGGAAATTACCGTGGCTTTGCCGCAGGACGCGACGCCGCTCGACGTCGTTTACCACGACGGCATCGACGGCGAGGTCAACTCGCTGCTCGGCGTGCAGCTGAAGGGCGACACCAACGTCGATCTGTTGACCATCAACGCCGCCGAGAGCGCGGACCATGCGTTCTCGGTTCACCCGAACTTGGTCGACGTGGGCGGCGTGCCCAGCAAGCTGGACTTCGTGCAGACGCGCAAGAAGGGCGGGCTGCGCCTGGCCGCGCTCGTGCCGACCAAGCAGGTCGCCAAGTTGATCGACCCTGCTTCGGGCGTTGCTCAAGAGGTGCCGCTGCACGCGCCCTTCACGCAGATTCGCCGCATCACCAACGACGTCGCCGAGCAGTCGGGCGAGGACATTGCGCTGTTGTACGGTGACGCTACCAACACCATTGCGTTCTGGCGTCTTGGTATCACGACCGGTACGCCGTATCACAGCATCGAGGCCTACGACATTGGCATCAAGGTGGGCCTCGTGTTCGACATTCCCAACGAGCAGAGCGACAAGTTCGCCGACCGCAAGATTTTGTCCGGCACCAGCACGGGCACGACGCAGCAGTTCTACGTGCTCGATTTGACGCAGCAAAAGAGCTTTCCGCTCGACGTGCTGAAGAACCTGACGCTCAATCTCTCGCCCAACGGCGAGCAGCTGTGGGCCTTCGGCGCCGACAAGGGCTTCGCGCAGCTGACGTTCGATCCGCTGCAGCCAGCGTCGCTCTACACCGAAAAGCCCATCAGCTTCGTGCATGATTTCGAGACCGGCCAAGGCGACGAGCGCAGCGCGCTGGCGCTGCACATCATGCCGACGCAGGCGCACAGCTCCGTTGGGGTCACGCTGTTCGACGGGCTGAAGCCCAGCACGGCGCGAACCAAATTCTACGCAGGGCTCGAACTGGAGGGGGTCAAGTGATGGCTTGCAAGGGCTCGGGCGCCAAGGCGCCTTGGTGTAAAGCGTTCAGTCTGGTGGCATGCGCGACGAGCCTGCTCGGCGTGGCAGGGCATGCTGCAGCGGCGGAGCAAGATAGCGGTCCGGCGGCGGCGGCCGACCCGAGCGCGCTCGGCAATCACCAGAAGAACATCCGGCTCGAGCTGGGCGTGCGCACGCAGTATATCGCTAGCGACGGCTTCAATCCGTTCTCGGAGCGCGACGTGCTGCCGCAGTTCACGCTCGGCGCCTCCTGGGCATTCTGGGCGCAAGACAAGCTGTCGCTCGCGGCGTTCGGGGGCTTCGACTACGGCGGCACCTCCGCGAGCCTGCGCAGTCAGGAGGCCTCGCTCGAGCTCATGCGCTTCTCACTCGCGCCCGAGGCTCGCTACCACGTGCTGCGCATTCTCGCGCTCACCGCCAAGGTCGGCCCAACCCTCACGCGCGAGTCGGCCGAGGTTTCATCCCCACTGGGCAGCCCGCTATTGAAGACCGGCTGGAAGTTTGGCTTCGACGCCACCGCGGGCGCCGCGCTCGAGCTGTGGGGGTACGCGAACGGGGCCTCCAACAAGCCGCGTCTGTGGGTCATGGGCGAGGGCGGTTACGGCTGGACGGCGCCCCTACAGCTCACTTTCAAGCCGGAAGAGGCAGGGGCGGCACCACAGCGCCTCACGCCCCTCGACCTAGGCGAGCTGGTGGTCGGCGGCCCGTTGTTCCGAATTACCGCCGGGCTCAGTTTTTGGTGAAATCGTCCGCTGGCCCACATCTGCCGACATTTCGCGCACTTGCGAGTGGCCGTTCATTCAGAGCAAGGGCAACTGCCCGGTGGACTCAACCATGGACCTTGCTAGAGTAACCCCTGTGCAAGTCGTGCTCCGGAAGCTCGGTCGCGGTTCGCGTGCCGTAGCCGGTCGCCTGGTTCGGGCCCCGCGCAAGGGTTCGGTCGTGGTGATCGAGTTTTCCGACGGAATGCACGAATACGTGACCACGCCGGTCAAGCGCGTGCTGCGCGTCGCCACCCGCGACGTCTTCTACATCGAGACCGTGAACAGCCGCTATCGCCTCGAAGTGCGCGACCGCGAGCGCGCGCTCGAAGACGCCTCCAGCGGCTGAACCCCCTCCCACCGGGGGGCGTACGGCGCCCGCGAAGTCGAGACTAGCGCTTCACGGCGAAGCGCAGTACTAGGGCCGGGTCATGGGTAAATTCGACAGCCGTGCTTCCGTGAAGATGACTCGCCGCAAGGCTCAGGCGAAGAAGAAGGCGCGCCTCGCGCGTAAGGCCGAAGCCACCAAAGCCACCCGCAAGGCCACTGCCAAGCCCAGCCGCAAAAAAGCTGCGGCCGCTAGCGCAAGCTGAGACGGAGCTCTCCGCGTCGCGACGCGGGAGGAAGCCGCGATGCCCGCGGCCGGCCCTATTCGGTAACGGCGCCGCCATCCTCATGGATGGTGCGCGTCGCGAATTGTTTGTCGGGCTGCCGCGGCGGCGCTTCAGGCACTGGTTCGCCCAGTAGCCCCAGGTCGCCCGCGATGCGCTTCTCGCGCACCAAGTGCCAGCCAGCGTCGTCCTTCCACGTCTGCTCGACGCGCGTCGCGCGCATGGTGCCCTCGGTGTGGCGGATCCAGGCGTAGTCGACGAGCACGATGGCGCGGTCGGACTCTGGCAGCGAAAGGCTGGCCATTTCGACGTCGACGATGCGCAAGGACTGTCCCCAAGCGGCGTGCCGCTTCATGAAGTCTTCGCGGGTTGCGGCGCTCGCGTGCGCCACCGCGACGTCCAGCTGGTTGAAGCGAGCCGCGACGTTCAGGTTCATGGCTGCGTCGGTGACCCGCTCCGCGGGCGTAGGCGGCGTCATGCAGCCCACGCCAAAGGCCGCCATCAGAGCCGCTACTAGCGAGCACAGCTTGCGCATGGCTTCGGCTATCAAGAAACGCGCGGTCCGGGAAAGTAAACGGCGAACCGGCCGAGCGGATGCTACCCTGAGAGCTGGCGAAGGGAGCTGTCATGGGCAAGAGGTCGCTAGCGGTGTTGCTGGTGGGGGCGGCGTTGGCTTGGGGCTGCGGTAAAACCAACGCCGACAGGCGGGACCGCGAAACGAGCGGCGGGGACGGGACCGCTGAAGGCGCTCGCCCCGGCGGCACTGCAGCGTCCGACACCGGGGCGACCAACCAGGGCGCGGCCGCGAGTGGAGGCGCCACGAGCATGGGCGGCGCCGTGCTGTCGCCCGATGGTTCGATTCCCTCCGCCCGGCCGCTGCACAAGCTCGACCTCTTGCTGATGGTCGACAACTCGCTCGACATGGCCGAGAAGCAGCGGCTGCTGAAGGACGCGGTGAGCTGGATGCTCGGTGCCGACGGGCCGCCGTTGTCGGCGGATGACGTTCACGTCGGGGTCGTCACGTCCAGCTTGGGCTCGTTTGGCGCCCAGGGCGCCAAGGACGTCTGCGTTACGGCGCAAGACAACGATCACGCGCACCTGCTGGGGTCGTTGCGGCCCGGGCTCGAGACCTTCCAGAACAGCGGCTTTTTGGCGTGGGCTCCAGATGTCGAAGCGGACCGCGACACCGCTTTGGCGCAGCTTGCGCCGATGCTGGATGCCGTGGGCGAGCAGGGCTGTGGCTACGAAGCTTCGCTGGAGGCTTGGTACCGCTTCTTGGTAGATCCGGAGCCGCCGGGCACCGTGGCGGTGCCGTTCGGCTCGTCGCAAGCGATTGTTCAAGACATCGACGCCACCGTGTTGGCCCAGCGCGCGGCGTTTCTGCGCCCCGACTCGGTGCTGGCCATCGTGGTGTTGTCGGATGAAAACGACTGCTCGGTGGTGAGCGAAGGCTACGGCTGGCTGGTCACGCGTGCCGCGCCGATGTACCGCGGCACGTCGGCTTGTCAGGAGAATCCCAACGACAAATGCTGTCAGTCGTGCGCTGAGACGACGCCCAACGCCGGTTGTCCGTCCATCTCGACCGACCCCGCCTGCGCGCTGGGCAATACGCTGCCAGTCCAGGATGACGATCTCAACCTGCGTTGCTGGGAGCAGAAGCGCCGCTACGGCTTCGAGCTTTTGTATCCAATCGAGCGTTACCAGCAGGGGCTCACGGATCAGTTGGTGCTCCAGCGCTCGACCGCGCAACTCGTTGCGAACCCGATCTTCGCAGGTCGGCAGCGCCACCCTTCGCAGGTGATTTTTTCCGGCATCGTCGGCGTGCCCTGGCAAGATTTGGCCGACAAGGCCAGCCTGGGTGGGCCAGGGCTCACGCTGCTGACAGCTGCCGGTCTCGCAGGCCAGAAGCGCTGGGAGTTGATGCTCGGGGATCCGGCTGCATCACCGCCCGTGCGCGCCTTGGACCCGTTCATGCTGGAGACGCCGCTGGATCGCAGCACCAGCTCGAGCATCCGCAAGCATCCGCTGACAGGTGACGAGACCGTCCCGTCGACGTCGTTGGAGCCCGGAGCCAACGCCATCAACGGTCATGAGACCGACACGTACAACCGCAACCTGCAAGCGGCGTGCATCTTTCCGCGGGCGACGCCCAAGGTGTGCGACGAGGACGCCTTCAACACAGACACAGCATGCCGCTGCTTCCAGGAAGATCTCGTCTACAACAACCCGGTGTGCCAGCCGCCGGGGGGCGGGCAGGCGAACACGACGCAGTACTACGAGGCCGCTTATCCCGGCGTGCGTCACCTGCAGCTCTTGAAATCGCTGGGTAACAACGCCGTTCCCGCGTCCATTTGTCCCAAGGTCCTTGAGCCCGATCACCCCGATTTCGGCTACCGCCCGGCGATGCGCGCGCTAGCTGCGCGGGTCCAGGGCGCGCTCGCGGCCCTTCCGTAGCTTGGCTCGGGGCCTGCTCCGGTCAGAACGCGCTCGAGAGCACCGTGTAGCTCTGCAGGCCGCTCGGCGCCGTAGCGTCCAGCCCCTTGGCAAAGCCGATGCGCAGGTTGCCGGAGATGTAGTAGCCGACGAACAGATCGACCCACAGCTCGGCGCCTACGCCGCCGTGGAACAGCTCGAGCGGATCTCGCAAATCGATGCGATCGTAAGCGGCGCCGTAGTCGAAGAAGACGGCGCCCGACAGCGTGCGCATGAAGAACGGCAAGGTGCTGACGCCGCGGTCGACGTACCAGAGCGGGGTGCGGTACTCGACGTTGAGCAGGTTGAAGTCGTTACCGGCGAATTGGCCCGGCTTGTAGCCGCGCAGGCGGAAGCCACTTTGGCGTAGGTTGGCGCGGAACGAATCCAGCAACGGCATGTCGGCAAAACCGCCGATCGAGAAGAGCCCGCGCCGTGGGTAGGTGCCGCCGCCCGTGCCGCCCGACAACGCCACGGCCAGCACTTGGTGGCGCGCCCAGGGCATCGTCAAGTAGCCGGTGAAGCTCGCGCTGAACGACGTGACCGTGGTCTCGCTGCCGATGACGCGATCGGCGAAGTCGGTGCCAACGCTGAGGGTGAAGCCACGTTCGGCGCTGATGGCGTAGCTGGTCGCTTCGGCGTTGGAGTAGCTGTAGCCCAGGTGTAACAGGCCGAGCCAGCCGCGGTGCGGCTCGCTGGGCAAAGGCGCGTACGGATCCGGCAGGCCGAGCGGCAGCTTTTGGGCAAATTGCGCCACCGTGTAGCTGAGTGACAGAAATTGCGGCTCATTGTCGCCCGGCGCATACAGCGAAACGCCCGTGGCCACGCCGGTCAGGTGCTCGACGATCGGCGTACGGCGATCGCTGTAGATGTAGTCGTTGCGGGGCGTCGAGCTGCGGAAGCCGGAGAGCTGGAACGAGTAGGGCTGACGCGCGTAACCGTAGTCGAGCGCTAGCGCCGGTTCGCCCCGCGTGGCGTCGATCGGAATGCTGACGCGCGCGGCGATGCCGTGGTGTCCCACGATGTCGCCCCCGCTGGTCGAGAACGTGAGCTGATTGCCGAAGGCGCCCGGCCCGTACTCGACGTAGTACGAGCGTGGTCGCAGGGTTGGCAGCGCGCTGTACGGCTTGATCGGGTACTGCAGCACACCTGGCGCCGGCCCGGTACCGCGCGTGTGCTGGTAGGGCAGCGGGTCGAGCCAGCTGCTCGGCTGGTTGTCGAGCACGTACAGGTCCCAGCCCTGGCTGCCGTAACCCGTGTAGACCAGCGTTTTCTCGTCGGCTGACAGCTCCGGGTAGTAGGCGCCGTTGACCACGTTGGTCACCTGCCGCAGCTGTCCGGACGCGAGCTCGTAGGCGTAGATGTTCGAGACACCGCTGCGATCGGAGGCGAAGTAGACGCGCTTTCCGTCGCGCGACATGACCGGCTGCTGGTCTAGGGCGCGGTCGTGAAACAGCTCGCGAAACTGGCCGGTCGCGACGTCGACCACGCGGATGTCGCGAAACCCGCCTGCCGTCCACGCGCTGTACACGACCGTGCGGCCATCCGCCGAGAAGCGCGGCGAGTAGGCCTGCTCGAAGCGCGCGCTGCCCACCAGCGCCCGCGGGTTCACCAGCTCGAATTCCGGGCCGAGCTCGGCGATGCGCAGCGTGCTGGTGCTGCGATCGTTGGTCACGTACACCACGCTGCGGCCGTCCGGGCTGACGTCGACGTGGCGCGCGCGCAAGCCCTGAGTCAGGCGCTGACGCGTGTCGCCTTCTTCGCGCGAGGAGGTGCCGGGCTGCTGCCGGAATAGGTCTTGAAAGTTGTAGCGTCGCTGCGAGACTGCGTTGTTATCGAACAGCAGCGCGCAGTCCGGAGCAAAGCTCAGCTGCTGGCCGCTGGCGCGCGCACGCAGCTTGCCGTCCGGCTCGGAACCGTCCAGCGCCAGCTCGTAGAAGCCGCCGGTGCTTTGGCCGTCGTCGCGCTCGTACACCAAGCTGGGCTTGCCCAGCGTGGAGCAGGCGCCGCTCAACCGTGCGCCGCCCGCGTACTCACCGCGTCGCGTCAGGCGTCGGCCCTCGCGCAGGCCGCGCGCGCGGATCGCAGCGGCTTGCGCGCCGTAGCGCTGCTTCAGCGTGGCGTGCCAGCCCTCGTACAGCTCTTCGTACGTGTGACCCGTCACTCGCCGAATGGAACGGTTGACGCCCCAAGGCAAGACTTGCGCGCCGTAGTCGTCGGCGACCGCGGCGAATACGTTGGGCCCGTAGCTGTCGTTGATGAACGAGATGAACTCGGACCCGTACAGGTACCAGACGTTGGCGCCCGGAAAGCGCCGCGGCGCGCCCGACATCTGGTCGAGCCCGCGGAAATTGCCCTCCAGCACGTCCGCCCTCAGGTACATGTCGAACTGGCTGGAGCGCAGGCGGCCGCCGCTGGTGTGCGCGGTTTCCATCGCGACGGCCAAGCCTTCCAGGACCCAGCGCGGTTGCCACTGGTTGGGCACCGTCGTCTTGCCCAGCACCTTGTTGAGTAGCGCCGGCAGACCCGACACGTTGTCCACGTGCACGATGTGCGTGTACTCGTGGGTGATGAGCTCGTTCAGCCAGTCGTCGTAATCGGCGAGCGCGGACATGTCGTCCGGCGCCGTCGCGTACAGCCGAATCGCGTTGTAGGGCAGCGCGCCGGCCGAGCCGTTGGCGAAGTCGGAGTCGTCCGTCAGCAGGATCTCGACCAGCTCGCTCGGCTGCTGATCGAGCTGTTTACCGACGAGCGTGTAGGCGCGCTCGGCCATGAAGGCCACGCGCCGCGCTAGCGGCTCGAGCCCGCCGTGAAAGTTGACGCGAAAGTGCGGAGTCTCGAGCGTGTACCAGTCGAGCCGCGGATCACCGGCGCTGGCGGGGCGCCCCCAGAGGGCGAGCGCCAGCGCGGCGAGCAGAGCGGCAAAGACTTTCTTCACGCGGCCAACCCCGTCCAACTAGAGCGACAGACGGCTTGCTGGGGCAACGAAATTCACGAGCAAGCAACTTCGAGCGCCGCCGCGTGGGGGGCGGCTCGGCCGAATTCACTTCGGCCGAGGGGGGCGGCGCGTGCCGCCCCCTCTAGGAAGCCCTTACAAGTCGTCGTGGAACAGCGGTTCCCGATTGCGCACGTAGCGGTACACGAGCTGCCGGCCTTCCGGCGAGATCTGCGTGAACTGCGCGCCGAAGCCGGGCGGCGAGTCCGAGCCGGAGAGCGGAGCCTCGCGCGTCCAGCGCACGACACCGACGGCCTCGAACTCGTAACCACCAGGCATGGACACTTTGACCACGATGTTCCGGCCAATTTCCGGGATCTGGTAAGTGGCGATGAAGATGCCGCCCGAGTCGATCACGTCGTTGCCGCTCAGGCCTTTGTAGAAGTTGGTCGTGCTGTGCGCGCCCAGCTCGGCTTCGAAGCGGATGGGAGCGCCAGCGCCACCGGCCGTGGCCGGTGCGGGGGCGTGAGCGTTCTGCGGAAACGCGGGCGGCGCGGCGGCGGGCGCCTGATACGCCTGCGCAGGCGGCTGCTGCGGGTAAGCAGGCGGCTGCTGCGGGTAAGCGGGCGGCTGCTGCTGGTAGGCAGGCGGCTGCTGCGCGTAGCCCTGCTGTGGAGGCTGGCCCCAAGCTTGCGGCGACGGTTGCGTGGCGGGGCCGCCGTGACCGGGCGGCATGGCCACGGTGCCTGCGAAAGCGGCCGCCTGCGGAGGTGGGGCGGCGGCGGGTGCCTGCGCGAGCTGGTGGATCAAGTTGAGCGAACCAGCGATGGCTTCGAGTGCCTGATCGACGGCCGGGTAGCCTTGCGGTTGCTGCTGCAGCATGGCCAGCGCTTGGCGTGCGGCGTTGAGGGCAGCAGGCCCGGCCTCACCACGCGCCGCGCCACCCGACGCCTCGACGCGGTGCAGCGCGCTCATCGCGCTGGCGATAGGCTCCGCGACCACCATGACTTGCGGCGGCACGGCTGGGCTCTGTAGCGCTGCCAGGCCCCGAGCCAAATTCTCGCGAGCAGCTCGAGCCAGACTCACCGGATCAGACATGAATCCTCCGAAAGATGCGACCCCGGAGTCTATCATCCGAGCCCGCGATTCCAACAGTTTACGGCCTACCGCGTCGCTTCAATAGGCGGAAGACGTCGTCTTTTGACGCGGCCTCGGCTTCGGTCTCGGGAAAGAAGGCGCGGGTCACAGTGATGGCGCCGTCGGACGTGCGCAGCGTGAGAGCGTCGGAAAGCTGCGCTTCGCCCGGTAATAGCGCCGTGACGAAGCTTGCCGCTGGCTCTGCGCGCGTGACGAATAGCGCCACCCCGTCCACCTCCAGCGCTACTCCCGGGGTAGGTGAAAGGGCGCGGATTCGTCGCAGCACCCGCTCGGTCGCCCAGCCGAAGTCGACCTTCAGCGCCTCGCCGGAGGGCTCCGGGGCCCAAGTGGCGAGCCGTTCGTCTTGCGGCTCATCGGCTGGCGCTTGCCCGCGCGCGAATTGCGCGACCGTTTCGCGCAGCAGTGCGAGCGAAGGGCGATCGAGCGCGCGCGCCAGCTGCCAGGCGTCTCGCGCTCCGAGCTCGATGCTGCGCGAGCCCAGCATGTGCCCGGTGTCGTACTCCTCGCTCAGCCGATGCACGGTGACGCCCGCCAGCTCGTCGCCCGCGTCGATGCTCCAGAAGTAGGGGTTCGGCCCGCGGTGGCGGGGTAGAAGCGAGGGGTGGACGCCGATCGAGCCGAGCTTGGCTCGGTCGAGCCAGCGCCCGGGCAGCTTGCGGGTCCAAAACCAAGACACCAGCAGGTCGGGCTGTTCGCGCGCCAGGGCGGCGGTCACGCGCTCGTCGAAGTCGGCTTCGGCGTCGGCGGCGTCGAGCGCGTCGGGCACCAGACCGAGCAGGCGGCGGCGCCCGGGCGCGTCGATCGGCGAGAGGACGAGCGGCGCCAGCGTGTGACCGTCAGCGGTGAGCAACAGCGCCCCGAGCGGCAAACCGAAGTAGGCGATCTTCAAGCTGGTTTCCTGGGTGGGGCCGGGGGGCCCACCGGGGGTAGGGCATTCGCAGAAAAGTTTCCCACTTTGCCCCTCCCTGATTACCTCGGGGCGGCATGGAACCGGCTGCCAAAAGTCGACCGTACCGCCCCGCGCTCCGTGAGGGTGGGCGTTTCGACCCGCTCGCTGCTGGGCGCCCCATCCTCACCTTCGAGGATGTTCACAAGTGTTACCGCGTGGATGCGCCGGTACTCAAGGGCCTCAGCCTCAGCATTGCGCGCGGCGAATTCGTGTTCGTGACCGGGCCCTCGGGGGCCGGCAAGAGCACGCTGCTCCGCCTCCTCTACGCGGCCGAGTCGGTCGATTCCGGACGTATTTTGTTCCTGGGGCGCGAGGTCGGGCGGCTTACGGGCGCCTCGATTCCGTTTCTGCGCCGCAACATCGGCATCGTCTTTCAAGACTTCAAGCTGGTGAAGAACTGGACCGTGCTCGAGAACGTGGCGTTGCCGCTGGAGGTCTTGGGCTTGCCCGAGCGCCTGGCGCGCGCGCGCGTTGGCGAGGCGCTGGAGCGCGTGGGGCTGCAGGGGCGCGGCTCCGAGCTGGCCGGCACGCTTTCGGGCGGCGAGCAGCAGCGCGTCGCCGTGGCGCGCGCCATCGTGGGCGAGCCTGCACTTTTGCTCGCGGACGAGCCGACCGGTAACCTGGATCCGCAGCTGGCCGTCGACATCTTGGGCTTGCTCGAAGACATCAACGACACCGGCGTGACGGTGGTGTTCGCGACGCACGACCGCAGCTTGCTCGACATTCGTCCGCGGCGCGTGGTCGTGCTCGACGACGGCAAGGCCACCGACGTGCCCTCGGGTCTCGACGAGCTGCTCGAGCCCGTGGTTGACGACGACGGCCGGAGGGTCGCGTAAGATGGCTCAAAGCCCCATAAAACGCGCCTTTCGCGGCGCCAAGAACGACTGGCGCTTGCACGCGCTCAGCGTGTTCTCAGTCGCCGTGGCGTTCGTTTGCCTGGCGGCCGCGCTCTTGCTGGTGGTCAACGTCGGGCAAATTCGCGCGCGCTGGGCCGAGAGCGGTCGCGCTTCCGTCTACTTGCGCAAGAACGCCACCGCCGACCAGGTGGCAGCCATCGAGCGCGCGCTCAAGCAGAGCGAAGGTGTTACGGCCGTGCGTGTCGTCTCCAGCGAAGACGCGCGTCGCGAGCTGATCGGCTTGACCAACGATCCGGTGCTCGACGCGCTGCCGACCGAAGCCTTTCCGGCGTCGCTCGAGGTCGCGATTGAGAGCGCCGTGGCGACCGAGCGTCTGAGCAAGCTGCAAGCGCAGCTGTCGGCTCTGCCGGCCGTGGAGAGCGTCGAAACCTACGGCGCCTGGAGCGACCGCCTGGCAGCGCTTCTGACTGGTGGCGTGAGCGCTTCGCTGCTCTTGGCCGGGGTCGTGCTGGCCGCGGTCGTGAGCGTCGTCTCGTCGACGATTCGCATGAGCCTGCAGCGGCGGCGCATCGAGGTCGAGGTCATGAAGTTGGTCGGCGCGACGGACTCGTACGTGCGTAGCCCGTTCGTGGTCGAGGGCGCAGCGCAGGGCGGCTTCGGCGCGCTGTTCGCGATCCTGCTGCTCGGGGTCTTGTTCGGCATCGTTCAGAGCCATTTCGACAGCAACCTTTCGGCGCTCTTGGGCGCGACGCCCGTCTTCTTGCCGTGGACGGTGACGCTCGGGCTCGTAGCGTCGGGCGCGCTGCTCGGCGCCATCGCGGCCTACGGCAGCCTGCGCAAGCTGCTGGTTCTATGAAGTATCGCTGGCTCCCGCCGCTGAGTGTGCTGCTGCTCGCCGTGTCGGCGTCCGCGGTCACGCTCGATGCACCGCCGCAGCAGGCCCCTGCGGCCAGGCCCGCAGCGGAGCTGTTCGGCGCCGAGCTGGAGCGCGAGCTGGGTACGCTGGAGCGCGACGAGGCCAAGGCCAAGCTCGAGCTCCAAGAGCTGGCGCGCGAAAGCGAGCAGCTGAAGGCGCGTACCCTGGCGCGCGGTCGCGCCTACGCACGCTTGGCGCGCGCGGGCCTCTTGCCCGTTGGCGGCGGCTTCAAGGCCTTCGTGGAGCACGCGGCGCGGCTCGAGCGTTTGCACCGCGCGTTGTCGCGCGATCTGGCGCAGGAGCGGCAAGTCGCCGAGCGTCGCGCGGCGCTCGGCAAGCAGCTGGCGAGCATCACGGCCCGCCGTGGCCCGCTCTTGGCCCAACAGCGCACGGTTTCACAGGCCGAGACGGCGCTGCTCGCCGCGCGCGATCGCGACCAAGCTTTCGAGCGCGCCTTCATGGGCGGCGGCTTCGACGACCACACCGCCGTCTACGGTGCGCCTCCCAGCAGCCTCACGCAGGCGAGCTCGGGCTTTGCGGCGCTCAAGGGTAGCCTGCCGTTTCCGCTCTCGGGTCGCAGCGAGATCCGCTCGGCTCGTCGCAACGGTTCCGGGCCTGGCCTCACCATGCGCGCGCCGGGCGGTGCCGCCGTGCGCTCGGTGTTTCCCGGTCGCGTAGCGTTTGCGGACAGCTACGCGGACTACGGTCCCACGGTGATTTTAGACCACGGCGGCGGCTACTACACCGTCAGCGCCAACCTCGCCGAGATCGAGGTCAAGGTGGGTGATGAGGTGAAAGGTGGGGCGCGCATCGCCAGCCTCTCCAGTGGTTCGGCTGGCTCCACGCTCTACTTCGAGGTAAGAATCGGTCAGGAGACGGCCGACCCGGCGGAGTGGTTTGGGATTTGAGCCGAAGGGTATTTTGAGGAGTCAGTGGATTGGGTGTGGGGGTCTGTTTGCACTGACGACGTGTGCCTGGCTCGCGTGGTCTGCAGACGCGCGCGCGCAATCCAACGCGAGCTTCCCGGAGCCCGCAGCGCCGCCGCCCGCAGCGCCGCCGCCCGTCGCACCGCCGCCCGTCGCACCGCCGCCTGCGTCCCCGTTCACGCCGCCGGTGACTACGACGCCAGTAGCGCCCGCGCCGTACGCGCCGCCTGCCGCCGCGCCGTACACGCCGCCTGCTGTCCCGCCACCCGCTTACCAGCCGTCACCCGGCGCGCTGAATTTGCTGCCCCCGCTCTTGCCCTACAAAAAGGGTTTGCCGGTGCCTCCCGGTTATCGCGTCGTCGATCGCTCAGCCAGCGGCCTCACGATCGGCGGCGGCCTCACGTTTCTCGCCTCGTACGTCGCCGGCCTGGGGCTCGCGGCGAGTCAGAGCTTCGACAACGGTACTGCCTACGCGGCCATCCCGGTGGCAGGGCCGTGGGCGGCCATTGGCGGTCGTACCTTCAAGTGTAAGGTCTCGGTCGCGACGAGCAGCGTCTCTTCGGTGGCGCTGCAAAAGGCCATCAACAAGTGCGTCGGCGTCGCCTTCGACGAAGTGACGACCGTGGTGTTCCTCACCGCCGACGGGCTGGTGCAGGCGACCGGCGCGGTCCTCTTCTTCATCGGTCTCGCCAGCGGCTACCAAGAGCTGGTGCGCGAAGATCTGCCCAAGGCAGCCGTCTACCCGCTGCCCGAGGGCGGCGCTGCGTTCAGTCTGGTCGGCCGCTTTTAGCGACCGAACTTCAGAACAGAGAGGCGCCTCTAAGCGCTCGGCTGCTCGGCGCTTGCCGGCACGCGCTCGCGTCCGCTGCTTGCGCCGGCCTTCCAGGCGATGGCGCCGGTGCTCGTGACATGGAAAAGCTGGCGCGTTTCCGGCTCACCGGTGCGGCTCTCGATGCTGCGCACGCGCACCAGCAAGTCTTCGAGCAGGCGACGATTGGCGGCTAAAAGCTCGGCCAACATGGCCACCAGGCCCACCACGAACGAGAGGATGACGCAGGTGGTGCCGACGAGTAGCGATTGCAAGTGGCCCGAGCCGCTGCCCGTGGCCCAGTACAAGTACAGCCAACGCGCCCAGGTGGCCGCGCCCACCAAGAACAGCACGATGGCGATGCGCGAAAACACCTGTACCGGCCGGTACATGGCGTAGGCCCGGAACATCACGCCGCCGGCCTTCTTCAGGTAATCCGGGATGTTGCGGAACAGCCGCGACTCGCGCGTCTTGTTGTTGGTGCGAACCTTGACGTTCTCGACCGTGATGCCGGCGCGACCTGCCTGAATCACCGTCTCGAGCGTGTAAGTGAAGCGGTTGTGCACGAACAAGCCCAGCGCGGCTTTGCGGTTGATGGCGCGGAAGCCGCTCGGTGAGTCCGAGACGTTGGTGGCCGACAGCTGGCGCACGACGCCCGAGCCCCAACGCTGCAAGATCTTCTTGATCGGCGAGAAATGCGCGATCTGATCGGTTTGCCGATCGCCAATGACCAGCTCGGCGCGGCCCGCCAAGATGGGCGCGACCAAGAGCGCGATGTCCGAGCCGCGGTATTGGTTGTCAGCGTCGGTGTTGACGATGATGTCGGCGCCCAGCTTGAGCGCTGCGTCGATGCCGGCCGTGAAGGCGCGCGCCAAGCCGCGGTTCTGCGGAAAGCGCAGCACGTGGTGCACACCCAGCTCGGCGGCGCGCTCGGAGGTGCCGTCCGTGCTGCCGTCGTCGATCACGAGCACCTCGATCTCGTCGATGCCGTCGATGTGACGCGGCAGGTCGGCGATGGTCTCAGCCAGCGTTTCGCGCTCGTTGAGACAGGGGATCTGGATGATGAGCTTCACGGCGACTCGTCGGACGGCTCGTAGCAGGGCTTGAATCTACCGGCAAGGGTGGGTCCCGGCGTGTTGTTCGAGATGCCCACGCCGTCTCGGACGCGCTAGGCTGCGCCGGCTTTTGTCGCACCAGGGCCCGCCGCTGACCATGACCCGCGTCGATCGCGTTGCCCTGGGGGGCGCGCTGGTCGTGCCGTGGCTCTTCATTTGGCAGGGCCTGGACTTCACCGACCAGGGCTACCTGCTCACCGGGTATCGCTGCTTCTTTCGCCACGTCGAGGCGACGGAAGATTCTGGCAGTTTGTGGCTGACCAACCTGATTGGCGCGACGTGGAACGCGCTGTTCGGTGGTCTCGGTGTGGTCGGCGTGCGAGCGCTGTGGGCGCTCTGCATGTCACTCGGCATGCTGCTGGCGTTTCATTTCGTGCGCCGGTTCACGAGCGTGCGGGTCGCCGCGCTGGCGTCATTGGTCGCCAGCGTGTTTTTGAGCGACCGACGCGAGACGTGGTTCTCGTACAACACCTCATCCTCGCTGATGTTCATGGCAGCGGCGATGTCCACGGCCTACGCGGTGAGTCAGCGAAGTGTGCCCTGGCTATTTGGAGCGGGCGTGTGGATTGGCGCATTGCCGTTCGCGCGTATTCCCAACCTGCTGGCGGTCGGGCTGGTCGCGGCTCCCGTGTTGGCTGCGCTGCTGGAGCCCGCGCGCCGCGCGCGTTTGCTGCGCGATCTGGGCGTCATGCTCCTGGGCGTCGTGGCTGGCGCCAGCGGGCTGCTGGCGTTGATCTACCTGATGGGTCATTGGCCCGTCTTCACGAGCGCCTTGCGAGGGCTGTTCGCCCCGAGCATGGAAGCGGGAGGCTACGGCACCGACTCGCTGCTCCACAAGTTCATCAGCGACCAAACCCAGGCGCTGCTTTGCGGGCTTGCGATTTGCGTGGGCGGCTTCTTGCTCTCGCTGATCTTGCGCAAGCTTCCAGCCAAGGTGGGCTGGCCCGTAGTCGTGGTGGTGGCCGCGCTCGGCGCTTGGGGCCTGACGCAAGGTGAAGAGCTATGGTCCGTGGCCGCGCCGGGCACGCTTTACTTCGTCTTGGGCGGGGTCACCCTGGGCCTGTGGAAGCGCAGCCTGGAGCTGCGCGTCGCCGCGTTCGTCGTGCTCGTCATCGTCGTGATCGCGCCGCTTGGTAGCAACAACGGCATCCGCAACGCTCACATGGGGCTGTGGCTGGGTGTGCCGCTGTTGCTAGCGTTGCTGTCGGCGCTCGAAGCGCCGCGCTTGGGTGGTCAGGGTCCCAAGCTCGCGTTGCTCGCCGGCTTGGCGCTCTTTGGTGAGGGTATTCATCGTGGGGCCACGTACACGTATCGAGATGGCGAGCGCGAGCAGCTGGTCGTGCCCGTCAAGCACCCGCAGCTGCGTGGCCAGTACACGACGGCCGCGCGCGCCAAGGTCGTGAGCGAAGTGCTGGACGCGCTTGCAGGGCGCGTGAGACCTGGCGACTACCTGCTGGCCTACGAAGGTGCTCCCCTGCTGCAATACTTGACCAAGACTCGGCCGTACCTGAACCGCCCGTGGCTGATGAGCTACGAGAGTCCCAAGGTGATCGCCCGCTTGGCGGCAGAGGCCCCGGCGCGGACCGGCTGCTTGCCGGTGGTGGTGCGCACCTTCAAGAGTACGCGCGGCTTCGATTGGCCCAAGCCCGCGCGTCCCCTCGAAGGCAAGGAACCGATGCGCAGCACGCGCCGGGTTCTGAAAAGATTTTTGGAGCGGCATGGCTACGAGCGCACTTGGGGCAACGCCTTCTTCGAGATTCTCGAGCCGCCGGCGGCCCAGCGCCGCCAGTGTCGCTAGTGATTTTTGACTCCAGGGTCGATGCGGTACGCGGCGGGTGCGGTAAGCTGAGGTGACGTCATGATCGGACTGAAGATTCCCTTCAACAAGGCCTCGCTCGAGGGCGCGGAGATCCAGAACGTTCTCAAAGCCTTCAGCGAGATGCACATCGCTGGGGACGGCAGCTTCACCAAGCGTTGCCACGAGCTGTTGCAGCAGGCCATCGGCGCACCCAAGGCGCTCTTGACCACGTCTTGCACGCACGCCCTGGAGATGGCGGCGCTCTTGCTCGACATTCAGCCCGGCGACGAAGTCATCGTGCCGTCTTTCACGTTCGTGAGCACCGTCAACGCCTTCGTGCTGCGCGGCGCCCACCCCGTGTTCGTGGACATTCGCCCAGATACGCTCAACATGGATGAGCGGCTGCTCGAAGCCAAGCTGACGGCCAAGACGCGAGCCATCGTTCCGGTTCACTACGCCGGCGTCGGCTGCGACATGGACGTCATCGGCAAGCTCAGCGCCGAGCGTAACATTCCGATCGTCGAGGACAACGCGCACGGGCTGTTCGGTAATTTTCGTGGCCGTAAGCTCGGCAGCTTCGGCGCCTTCTCCACGCTCAGCTTTCACGAGACCAAGAACATCACCTGCGGCGAGGGCGGGGCGCTGATCATCAACCGGCCCGAGTTCATCGAGCGCGCCGAGATCATCCGTGAAAAGGGCACCAACCGCAGCCAGTTCTTCCGCGGTCAGGTGGACAAGTACGGCTGGTGCGACGTCGGCTCGAGCTACCTGCCGTCCGAGGTGCTGGCGGCGTTCTTGGTGGCGCAGCTCGAGGCCCGCGAGAGCATCCAGAGTCGTCGTCACGCCGCCTGGAACCGCTACGAGGCGGAGCTGCGGGGCTGGGCCGAGGCGCGTGGCATTGGGCTGCCCTTCATTCCGCCCGAAGCCGATCACCCGGCGCACATGTTCTACCTGATGATGCCCAGCTTGGAGCGTCGCCAAGCGTTCATTGCGCACATGTGGCAGGCCGGCATCGTCACGCCCTTCCACTACGTGCCGCTCCACACCTCGATCATGGGCAAGAAGCTCGGCTACTCCGAGGGGGCCTGCCCGGTGACCGAGAGCGTGAGCGATCGCCTGGTGCGCCTGCCGCTCTATGCGTCCATCTCAGCCGACGAACAGCGGCGGGTCATCGAGCAGATCAAGGCGTTCGAGGGCTGAGCCCGTACGCTTCGAGCAGCTCGCCGCGGCGGCGCTGCCGCCGACGAGCAGGGGGTTCGCTCAGCCGCTCTTCCGCACGACCAACGTAAAGTCGTACAAATCGTAGTCGTGCAGCAGCGCCACGTTGCGCGAGAAATTGCGCTTGGCGTAGTCGAAGAGGAAGCCGGGGTCGGCGTAGTACAGGTCGGCGCGCATGCGATCGGCGTCGGAGTACTTGGTCAAAAAGTTCGACGCGAAGCCCTTGGTGCTGAGCTGATCGAAGCGGGTCAGCGTCTCGAGCACATAGGCGGTCCAGTCTTCGAAGCTGGACTGGTTGCGGATGTTGAAGATGCCGCTCGCGACGACGTAGTCGACTTTGGGTAGGGACTTTTCGTCGCTGGTGAAGCTGCGCGGGCGGCTGCCGTTTTGGTTCTGGCGCGCGAGCTGCACGGCTTCTTCGACGATGTCGTAGCCGATGTAGTCGGCCAGCAGTCCCTTCTTGTCCATGTAGTCGGCCAGGGCGCCGTAGCCGGAGCCGTAGTCGAGCAGCGAGAAGGGCGCGCTCGGGTCCACGACTCGCAGCACCTGCTCGAAGCGCAGCTCTTGAGACGCGACCGAGTTCCAGTCCACGCCGCGCGGGCTCGTGCCGTGCTCTACGATGCAACGCGTGAAGTAGGCTTTGACCGCGCTGAGATCGGTTTCCTTGGTCATGGCGTTCCGGTGATGTACTTCAAGGCCTGATCACCCGTCATGAACAGCAGGTCCAAGATGGTGACCGCGGGGTCGTAGGGCGGGTAAAGCTGCGGGTATTCCGGGTAATCGTATTTGACGTACTCGAGGCCAATACCGGCGCTCTCGAACTTCTCGGTCTCGATGTAGTCCTTGGCAGAAGGTCCGCTGATGTAGTGGTCGACGCCGAGCTTCTGCAGCACCTGGATGATGCGATCCGTCTTGGTGCCGGTGACGCCGAGCGTCGAAGAACGCACGAACTGCGTGTGCTCGATGTGCAGCGCTCGCGCCAGCGCGATCGTAAAGTCGATGGTGAAGTCGGCCAGCAGGGTGTCGTGTCGCGCGTAGTACTCTTCCAAGAGCGGTTCGTATGCCTTGAAGTGCGGCGCCTTGCCGTAGTGCTGGCGCAGCGTCTTCAGGTGCTCCTTGTTCCACGCCTTGTTCCAGATGATCGGAACTTGGTTGATGGGGACACCTTCGCTGACGGCGCCCTTGGCGCTGACGGGGATCGTCAGCCACTGCTTGCCCTGCGGGGTCTTGAGCTGATTGCGGTTGCGCCAGCCGTGCTTGTCGTACTGCACGTCGTCGTAGAAGACGAACACGTCGGCCTGGCGGATCTGGTCGAAGACGCCTCGCCACGGGATGTACGAGGGCTGAAGAATGACGCATTTCATGGTGACCCGTCGTGCTTGGTCGTGCTGCCGATGGCGTACGGCGGCCGCCCCGAGGCTCGCTCGAAGATGCGCGCGAGGTACTCGCCGACGATGCCCAGAGCGAACAGCTGCACCCCACCGAAGATCAAGATGGTAGCGGCCAAGAACGAGAACCCGGGGATCGAGCCGAGTACGAAGTACACGTACAGAACCTGAACCAACGCCAAAAGGCCCATCACCGTGAAGAACAAGCCGACCAGGTTGGCGAAGCGCAAGGGGGCCGTGGTGTAGCTGGTCAGCACCAGCAGCGAGACCTTGACCAGCTTCCAGAAGGAGTAGTTCGATTGACCGGCGCCGCGGTCACGCTCGCTGATGTGCACGGCTGCAAAGCGCGAAGTGCCCCACGACAGTAGTACGTCGACCAGCACGTCTGGCCCGTCGAAGCTGTCGAAGCCGTGCCGCACCTGCGTGCGAATCGCCCGGAAAGCGCTCATGTCGCGCACCGTGTTGGCGCCCATGACCCAGGCCACGGCGCGCTTGGTCAGCACCGCGAAGAAGGCCCGCCACCAGCTGCGCTTGCGTTGGCGCCAGACGCCGTACACGACGTCGTTGCCTTCGTTCAGCTTCTCGAGCAGCGCGCCCATGTCGTCGGGCGAGTGCTGCAGATCGTCGTCCATCGTGACGGTGACGGCGTAGCGTGCCGAACGAATGCCGCACAGCGTGGCGTTGTGCTGCCCGTAGTTGCGCATCAGCTTGATGCCGCGCACGAACGGAAAGCTCTTGGCCAGGCGCTCGATCACGCTCCAGCTGTCATCGGGGCTACCGTCGTTAACGAGGATCAGCTCGTGGCGTGGCGCCAGCGTCGGCAGGACGCGCGCGAGCTCTTCGACCAGGGGTTGCAGCGTCTTTTCGCTGCGGTACACCGGCACCACCACCGAGATGCCCGCCTCGAGCGGGGCGAGCTCGCCCGGCTGCGCCAAGACGCCGAGCGCCTGGGCGCCAGTGCTCATGTGCTGCGCTCCGCCTCGCGTTGCCACGCACCCTTGTCTCGCCACAGGCTGACGTAGCCGAGCGCGGTCCGCGCGACCTTCATCTTGCTCTTGCCTGCGCGCCGTGAGGTGTCGAGCTTCATGGCGACTTCGGACACGCTCATGCGCAGGTAGACGATCTTGAGCAGCAGCTCGATCATGCTCTCGAAGCCTGCGCGCTCCACGATGCTGGGACCAAACGCCGCCTGCAAGCGCAGGAAGGCGGATCCACGGTAGAGCCGAAAGAACGAGCTCATGGTCACGATGCCGTGTAGGCCCAGCCCCTCTTTGACGAACATGTTCGCCATGTGGCTCAAGAAGACGCGGTAAGCCGTGGTGTTGGCGATGCCGCCGCCGTAGAGGTACGGGCTGGCCAGCACGACGTCGAAGCCCTCTGCAGCGCGCGTCAACATTTGCTGCAGCAGCTCGAGCCGAGACGTGTTGTCACCCTCGATGGTGACGACCCAATCGGTCTCGCGTAGCAGCGGCGCGAGGTAACTGAAGGCGGTCGCGAAGGCGCGGCCAGGGCCGCCGTTCACGTCCAGGCGCAAGACCTCGAGCGGCAAGCCGTTGGCGGCAGATTTTGCCTCGGAGCTCGTGTCGTCGGTGCTGCCGTCGTCGACCAGAATGAAGCGCACCGCGTAGCGCGCGCCGAGCTCACGCTCGATTTCGCGGCAGGCGTCGAACAAGCGTTGCATGTTCGCGGCCTCGTTGAACACCGGGACCACGAAGTACAAGAAAGGTGAATCAGCCATGTCCCAAGTCCGGCGTCGGAATGCCCAGCGCGCGGCGGCGCTCGACCTGCCAGCGAATCGTGCGCCGCAGGCCGTCTTCGAGATCCACCTGGGGCTCGAAGCCGAGCAGCGTGCGCGCACGGGTAATGTCGGGCACGCGCCGCATCACGTCCTCGTATTTGCCGAACGACTCGTAGGGCCGCAGCTTGATCTTGGGCTGTGATCCGGGGCGAACCAAGCCCCAAATCAAGTGCGCTAGCCCTGCGATCGAGATCTCGCGGGTGTTGCCTAGGTTGAAGACCTTGTCGTCCGCCTCGGGCTTCTCGATGCAGCGGATGATGCCGTCGACGTGATCGGACACGTAGGTGAACGAGCGCGTCTGCGAGCCGTCACCGTGGAGCTCGAGCTCTTTGTCGTCGATGGCGCAGTCGATGAACACGGACTGCGGCCCGCCCCACCAGGTGAGGTTCTGGTTCGGACCGTAGCCACCGAAGAA
>DATAKF010000130.1:0-11566 GCA_036261775.1 Polyangiaceae bacterium
GGGGAGAAGCAAGTGCGCCCTGCAGCTTGGGGCGGTCAGCGCAACGTGTTGTTCCTACGGAGCCTGATCGTGCCCGCGGGTAAGGAGCTGCGCTTCGTCGGCACGGAGCCCGCGATCATCGTCGCCGATACGATAGACGTCCAAGGCAACCTGACGTTTCTCGGTACGTCCGTGGGGCCGTCGAGCGGTTCCGCGGGGAGCGACCAGGCCGGGGGCGGTGGTGGTCATTGCACCGCGGGCGGCTCGGGAGGGTTTTGGACCGGAGATAGCGCGCGACTGGGAGGCGCTGCGTTCGGCTCCTTCGACATGCTGAGCTTCGGCGGCCCCGGAGGCTCGGCAGAGTATACGTACACGAACGATGTCGCACCGGGCGGCGGGGGCGGTGGAGCGATAGCTCTGCTGGCGTCCACGAGTGTCAATGTCTCGGGGCTGATCGACGTTTCGGGCGCGAACGGTAGTGCCACTGGCCCTACGCCACAGTACGGCGCCGGCGGTGGCGCTGGGGGCATGATCGCCATTCAAGCTCCGGCCGTAACGGTTGCCGCGACCGCAAAGCTACGAGCGGGTGGCGGACGAGGTGGCGGCGGGCAGGGCGGCAAAGGTTCGTCGTCTGCGTCGAGCGGCGCCAACGGCACGACCGAAGGCGCCAGCGTACTGGGGGGCGGCGGTGGTGGCACCGGCCGCATCGTGATCCGCAGCGGCGACAGCGGCGCGAACGTCACGACGGCCGCCCTCAGCCCTGCGGAGAACGCCTGCGCTGAGCTCCGCCCCCTGTAACGCGCGCGCGGCGCCTTGACCGCCAAGCGCCAATGCCGCAGGCGGCGGCGGCGAGGAGCCAGGCGCCTGGGCCATTCGGGCGGCCTGGGGTGGCCGCGCAGCTGCTCCGTCGGCTGGGCTGCCCAGTCGACCCGAGCGGCGCGCCGGGCGTGGATGCATCCGAGCCGCCGGAGCTCGAGCCAGGATCGGTACCGCCGGCAGGCGAACCGCTGGAGCTCGAACCACCAACGCCGCCTGAAGCGGCACCACCGGCGCTGGCAGCGCCGCTGGCCATCGATCCGCCAGCGCCCCCACCAGCGAGGCCGGCGCTGCCACCGGCACCTGCACCACCACCGCCCATGCCACCCGCGTCGGTCGGTTGGGCGGGAACCCCCGCCCCGACGCCTTCGTCGGAGGTGAGCGCGATGATCGCGTGCCCATCGATGATGCCAACGTTGCGTGCGACGTGCTGCGAAAGACCCTTCGGCGAATCCCAAGTGCCGAGAAGCCAGCGTGGGTCGAGCTTGGCGGCCTCGAAGTCGTCGCGCCACTCGAGCGTGAACGTGCCATTGGCGAACGATGAGTACTGAACCCAGTCTATCTCCTCGTAGACCGGCAGAGTGCTGGGGTCGAAGTTCCCGCCGAACGAAGCGTCACCCGGCCAGAGGTTGAACCGAATCTGCATGCCTGCGGTCGCGTTGTCCGCGTACGCGGCGGCCGCGGCGCCCGTGTCGCGGCGAAGCTCGACTCCGTCGACGGACCAGGCGAGGTAAGTGGGCGTCCACTCGAACGCGTACGTGTGATACGTCCCGCAGAGCAGCGTCGCGGGCGTGTAACGCTCCGCGTGAACCGTCGCTGGGTTCCCGTAGAAAGCGTTGGACTCCAATTGGCAGGCTGCGCCGACCTTCTCGAAGTCGAGCTCATTCCAGAACGTGCCCTCGACTTCCGAGCCAGCCTTCCAGAGGAAGTACGCGCCCACGATCCCGTCGCCCTGAGGAAACTTGATGCTGGCCTCGAAGCGGCCGAACGGGTGTGAGGCCATGGTGTAGAGCTCACCGCTCTTCACGGCGAGTGCCGACCGCGGGACGACGCCGAGTGCCAAGAACAGCAGGGATGACGCTAGAATTGTCTTCATCGGGGCTCCAAAGAGCCGGGCGAATTTTTCCCGAGGCTCGCCCAACCACGTAGCCCTGCCCTGCGACGCCGTATTCGCGTTTCTTGGGATGATCGCTTCCCCCGTTCCCACAACGACGTGAAGCGCCCGCGTTGGCGGTGGGCGCGTTGAGACCAGTTTCGCCTCACTGCTGCAAGAGCGCCCGGGCCAAGGGCATCGGAGCTTGCAATAGCGCTTGGTCCAGTCGCGGCACGGCTCGTGCAACATACGGGGCGGCATGGCAGAGCCTCGGACGAAGCAGCGCGTCGCAGTGGTGGGGATTGTGGTGGTCGCCGCCGTGGCGGTGTTGGCTTACTTCTACCGGGCGCGCCCCAGCCCGACCGTGGCGCGCGCCAGCGCTGCTCCTAGCGTCGCGGCTTCGGCGAACCCTCCGCTGGTCGATCCGTTGCATCCCGGAGCACCGCTCGAACGCGACACGACGCGTGCCACGCTACCGGCCGATTGGGCCCGAGCGCGGCCGGCATTTCAAAGCTCGCGCACCGTGGAGCAACGCGGAGGCGTCGAACCGTGCGCGACGCAGCCGGTCGACGTCGGCGGGTTCGAAGCTTGGCTGCCCGTCGGAGGCGGCAAGCTCAGCTATCCCAAGAGTTTGGCGGCCGGGGCCTCGAGTCAGTTCGACCTCGTGGTTCACCTGCATGGCGACGAGCCCGTACGCCGCGAGCTGATCGAATCCGAACAGCCCTTCGTGCTCCTCGCCATCACCCTGGGCCCTTCGGAGTCCTATGCGCCGCTGCTCACCGGCGCGCAAGCCTACCGCGCCCTCGTTGCCGCCGCAGAACAGACCATGAGCAAGCGGGTCGGTCACGAAATGCGGGCGCGCAGGGTCGTGCTCAGCGCCTGGAGCGCCGGCTTCGTCGGCGTTGCGGCCGCGCTCTCCAACGAAGCAGGCAGCGCCGTCGACGCCGCAATTCTGATCGACGGCCTGCACGCCCCGCGCAACGACCGCGTCGCATTCGAGGCGCAGCTCGACCCCTTCCTGGAGTACGCGCGACTCGCCGCTGCGGGTGAGCGCTTCATGTTCATCAGCCACTCCTCGATCGATCCCCCCGACTTTGCGTCCACCACCGAGAGCGCGCATTACTTGGAGCAGCGCCTGGAGGGCCATCCCGAAGCGGTGCGCAGGGAAGACGCCTTCGGCCTCGAGCTGGTCGAGCTATTCTCTCGAGGACAGCTCCACATCCGTGGCTACGCCGGCAACGACAAAGCCGATCACTGCGCGCAATTGGCGCTGCTGCGCGACGTGTACCGCACGCTCGGCGAACGTTGGAGCAAGCAGTAGGAATCGCGAGCGGGGCTGCCGAACCGCAGCTCCAATTGCAGAAGCTGCTGTAGCGGACTCAGGTCTTGGTGGTCGTGGCCGTGCCCGTGGCCGAGACGGTGACCGTGGCCGAGACGGTGACCGTGGCAGTGGACGTGGAAGAGACCGTGGCAGTGGACGTGGACGCCCGGCGTCGCCGGTCGATCTCGCGATCGTGGACCGGCTGCGCTGGACGTCCGCGGGATTGGCCGGACAATGTGATAACCGATTCGTCGACTGACCCTTGCCTGAGCCGTCAACGCCGGTAACCATGGGCTCCGATGGGCAAGAAGAAGCGGCAGCGACGAGCGGGAGGGGCGGCGGAGCTCACTGCGCAGCGAGTCGAGGCGATGCTGCTCGCTACGAGTTTTCCGCGGCTGCACATGGTGCTCATTTTGGCGCTGGCCGCGGTGGGTTCCTTTCTCACGTCGGCATCGCTGGTCGCGTTGGGGTCGACCAGTATGGGGTTGCGCTACGCGCTGGCGGTCGCGGGGGGCTATCTGTTCTTCCTGCTGTTTGTTCGCGTGTGGATCGCTTATCAAACTCATAATTGGTCGTTCGGGCGGCGCAAGCGGGAAGAACGGCGCGACTCGAGCAACGGCTCCAACCTCGAGCTGCCGGACCTGAGCGCGCTCGGCGACCTGGGCGGCTCGGTGGACGCGGGCTTCTCGGGTGGCGGCGGGACTTTCGGGGGCGGCGGTGCGAGCGGCTCGTTCGGCGACGGCAGCGTCACTCAAGGGTCGTCGTCGAGCGCCCTCGACGCCGTGAGCGGCGGTGACGGCGAAGGCGTTGCGATCGTGATCGCGGTGGTGGCCCTGCTAGGCGGGGTCTTGGCGCTCGGCTTCGTGGTCTACTCCTCTCCCATCTTGCTCGCGGAAGTACTGCTCGACGTCGCCGTCGTGGGCGCTCTCTATCGCAAGAACCAGCGCCACGAGCGTGGTCACTGGGCTGCCGGCGTGCTCGGCCGAACCTACAAGCCCGCGCTCGTGCTGGCCGTCTTTGCCGCCATCTTCGGCGTGGCGACACAAAGCTTGGCGCCAGAGCAGCACACGCTCGGGGCAGTGCTCAAGGCGTACGACGCCGCGAAGAAGTGAGAGCGAGGCATCTGCCGCTCCCCTACCGGACACGCCGAGGCCCGAGATACCGGCTCGTCCCCACCGGCGACCTCGCAGGCTTCGTCGTATATATTGCTGGGGGCAGATGTCGAAGTTGAGCGGTCAGTTACGGGGCGAGGCGTCGTTGCGTTGGATGGTCATCGGGGCGCTGTTGCTGTTCGTCGGCGCGGTCATCAATGTGGTGATGGACGGGCCATTTAGTGGCCCGGTGATGGTCGTAGCAGTCGTCTTGCCATTCGCGCTGGTTCAGTTAGCAGCCGAAGTCTTCCGCGACCGAGTAGACGTCCGCATCGAAGGCTTGTTGAAGCGCCAGATAAAAGGCCTCAAGGTCGTAACGCACGAGTTTCCAGACTATCGCTTCGTCGACGTCTTTCGTGCCGTCGAGGACTACTTCGCCAAGGTGGAGACGACGATTCTCGAGTCCCACCATAACGAGCCACTCGGCCTCATCATCAGCGGGACTTTTTATTCAGGGTCGGGCGCGGTAAAGGTCCCGCCTCATTCCGCCTTTCAAGTTGGCCCGACGGAGGAGGCCTTCTTCCCCACCGAACGGTTCTGGATCAGAAGGCCTGAAAGCGAGAAGGAGCGACATCTCCTCGTCCGCCTGCGGATTCAGGAAGCATCGAGCGTCGCGGTGTTGGAGATCGCATCAGGCCAATTAGACCACGCTGGCCATATCCTTTCTGAGATTCGAGACCTTGCTGCGGCCGTCTCTATCTACCGCGGAAGGGCAGTCGAGGTTTCGTTCGCTGTTGGCGTGAAAGACGAGTTTGGCAACGTCGATCAGAGCGGTCGGATGAAGGTGGAATTTCACAAGGCATCGCCGCTCAAGGTCGATGACATAGTCATCGATGATCGACTGTGGCCCATCCTCGAGCACAGTCTGATATCGCTGCACAAGAACCGAGAGCAGTTGCAGAAATACGGAGTCGCCCTCAAGCGCGGCTTCTTGTTCTATGGACCGCCCGGCACCGGGAAATCGTTCACGGCTCGATACCTCGCGACGGTGCTCAGTGACGCCACCGCGATCTATTGCAGCGGCACGGCGCTACATCATGTGGCTTCCGCCTTCAATCTGGCTCGCCTGCTGAAGCCCGCGATCATCGTGCTGGAGGACGTGGATCTCGTCTTCGCATCGCGCGACATCAATCCTTTCGGAGGCGCCCTCGGCGACCTCTTCGATCAGATCGACGCTATTGGGGATCGTGAGCCAATTTGCATAGTCCTCACGACCAACGCGATTGAACGCGTTGAAGCGGCAGTGAAAGATCGCCCAGGGCGCGTTAGCCAGTGCGTCTACTTTGGTCCTCCGTCGGCTGACTTACGCCGACGCTACCTGCGCTCGTATCTTGGGTCCAACGAGATGGGAGCGGACGATGTTCAGCACGTCGTCAAGGAGACCGACGGCGTAACGCAGGCGTTTCTCAAAGAGCTTGTTCATCGGGGGCTGCAATTCGCGGTCGAGGCCGGCCGGATCAGCGCGGGCTCGTTGCGGCCCGTCGCAGAGGACTTCGACGCTGCGCTCGCCGAGATGCGCGCCTTTGACAGCAAGGCAGCGCGCGCGATAACCGGCTTCCGGTCGTAGTGGGTGTATTGCGCGGCACTCGCTCATCCTTCCCGGCGCACCCTGTCAGCGCGCGTAAGGAATTTCGGCAACCGTAGGAGCGTGCGGTTGGCGCCTTGGCCCCGGCCCAGTGCCCTTAGGGGGGCAGCGACTCTTCGAGCTTGGAGAGTCGTCGTCCATGGTCGTCGAGGCGAAAGTCGCGGGCTTCAATGGATTCCTTGAGAGCGCCTAATTTTGCCGCGATGCTGGCGTCGACGGCGGAAATACGCTCGTCCATCGCGACGAATCGACGTTCGACGACGTCGAAGCGCTCATTCATTCGCTGGCCCAGCTCGTTCATGCGCCGGTTCATGCTTCCGAGGAGCCGCCACAGGTCGTGGAGTGTCGGATCATGGTCAGTCATGTTCGAGACCGATTCTAGCTCTCATTGCGCCCCTCCGCACTGCGAGCTCCATGCCACCACAGGAGCGGCGGAATTTCGGGGCAAATCCTTCGCCCAGCCTCTGGCGGCCAGCGACGGTTTTGGCCGCCGCACCCGCCGGTTCAAGGCGCTCGCCACCTGCGCGGCACCGGAGAGTGCCGCGGCGCCCCGCGCAGCAACTGCTAGGCGCGCACCAGCAGGACCATCACGGTCCTGCACCACCCGAGCTCGCCGTCGTGGGCGCTCTCTATCGCAAGAACCAGCGCCACGAGCGCGGTCACTGGGCTGCCGGCGTGCTGGGCCGCACCTACAAGCCCGCGCTCGTGCTGGCCGTCTTTGCCGCCATCTTCGGCTTCGCGATACAAAGCTTGGCGCCAGAGCAGCACACGCTCGGGGCCGTGCTCGAGGCGTACGACGCCGCGAAGAAGTGAGAGCGCGTCGCCGGCACCGACTGCGTCTGCCCCTGAACCCCGCTCGGAGACGCTGCTGTTGACGAGCTACCTGGCAACGAGCCTAATAGCTTGCCGACACGGAGGTCGCGATGGACTGTTTGCGCTGCAAGGGTACGATGGAGGCGGGATTCGTAGGCGACGCTACGTTTGGACGCAACAGCGGCGGGCACGTGGGGCCGGCGGTTTGGTACAGCGGGCGGCCGGAGTGGTCGTTCTGGGGCGGGCTGAAGCTCAAAGGGCGAAAGCAAATCTACGTGCAAACTCTGCGCTGTACGAATTGCGGGTACCTGGAGTCGTACGCCTTGGAGCCCTCGAAGAGCGGTTGAAGATGCACGGCATGCACCGGTTGCTGAGGATTGGTGGGATTTGCCTGCTGGCTACCGCATGCGGAGGTCCTGAAGCAGCCGAGGGTGAAGTCGAAGAGTACGTCGACGCTGGGCACATCCGTTTCTATTTCCCGCCCGATAGACCCGTGTGCGCTGGGACCCCCAAGTTTCTCGATGACATGCTGAGTCGTCTTGGTGACTACCTGGGCTTGCCGCTGCCCGAACGCATCGACTACCACTACCACCCCGACCCTGATCTATCCGAGGTATGCGGCACCGCAGTCTCCTACGCGGGCTGCAGCTTTCCAGGTGAAAAGCGCGTTTGGGTTCGTGACGCTACCAGCGTGCACGAAATCGTGCACGCGCTCGCCGATCAAGATGGTGACCACTACTCCTTCTTGGCTGAAGGGTTGGCCACGGCACTGGGCGACGAGAACATCGCGCTTGCCGACTACGATGCCGACGAGGCCACCTACTTGACGTCGGGAACCCTCAGGCCTGCCACGAACGTCGGGCTCGCGGGAGATCTGGTGTCGCACTTGTTGGTCGAGTTTGGCGCGAAGCGCTTTATGGACCTGTACGAGCGCGTGTCACCGCGCGCTACGGCCCAGGCCTTCAAGGACGAGTTCAAGGTTGTGTATGGGCTCGAGTTCGACGACGTGCTTGCCCAGCGTCGGGACGCAACGTCACGCTTCAAGGAGAATCGGCTGCGGTTTCCGGAATGCTCGTTGCCAGTGGTCGATTGGGAGGGCGACCTGTGGTCCGCCACGAACGACGTTGATTGCGCAACGTCAGGAATTGGGCCTTCGACGAGGCTATCCGGCCGCGCTGGCACGGCGTGGCTCGGCCAGAACTTGGAGATTGCAGAGGAGGGCGTCTTCGAGATCACCTTTTCGGGAAGCTCTGGGGGCGCCCATCTCTACCATTGCGATCCCCCGTACGAGCGCTGGTCGCTTACCGATTCTTGGCAACCGATCGTGGAGGGCACGGGCAGACGGTCGCTCACGTACGGGAGGCTCGCGGCCGGGCGCTATGCGGTGCTGAGCAACCTCGAGGAGCGCCATGAACCGGCGTCGATTTCCGTTACACTCGCGCCCTCGGCGCCGAGTGCGGCTAGCTGTGACGAGCAGACTCCGCTTTCGGTACCCGATGATGTCGGTGGGCTCTACTTACTCAGCGAGCCGGACGCCCCCACGGAAAGGACGTTCGAGCTTCAGTCAAAGCGGGCCGCTACGGGCCTGTTCACCGACGCAGAGCTGTGTGACGCACAGTGCGGGTCGTGCGGCGCGCCTCCTGAGTTCGAGCCGCTTACCCTCACCCCCGGAGAGACGTATTCGCTGCGAGTCCCGGCGCAGGCCTATCGTCAGGCGCAGGGCATTCAGCTGGGGGCCCCCTAGGTCTTGCACGTCCGTCCTGCGAACTGCCCGCCGGAGAGATAGGCAGCCGTTGCTATTCGCGCGCGCGGGTAGCTCCAAGCTGCGGTTTGCGGATACGATGTTGAGCTAGCGTGGGGCCAACGGACGAACCCGATGTGGGCTGAAACGGCAGTGACGACGGGAAAACGACTTGGGCAAGTGGCGTTGGTGATTGCCATGGCCAGCGGCTGTCAAAAGAAAGCGACGCCAGTCGCTACTGCGACATCCTCATCCTCGGGCCCGACCGCTCCGTTGAGCGCGCCGCGCTGTATCAGCGTGCGAGCCGAAGAAAACTCGGCGGTAGCCCGCGCGGTCTTCGACGAAAAGCACTGTCAGGGCGGTGGCGTCACTTGGGCCGCACTCGTGCGCGTGCTGGTCAAACGCCGCGGCAGCTCCGAACCGGTGCTCGAGCCAACGCCGGGTTGGAGCGGCTACGTGCACACCCTCACGTGGGACGGTGGCAGCACGCGCTGGTCGATCGACGACGAGGCCGATAGCGCCCTGTTCTGCGCCGACTCCGCGCGGCTCGTCAAAGAAGTCGAGGCCCAGCTGAAGACGCTGAACAGCGAGAAGGCGGCGCTCGAAGACGCCATGGCCGCCGCGGATCCACACGAGCTCGAATGCTTGCCGTCCGGAGCTTCTGCTGCCGAGCTCTTGGCTCAACTCCAGCCGCCGCCGCCCCTGTCACCGGCCGAAGTGAGCGTGCGCCAAGCAAGCCTGGCTGGTCTGCGCGCTGCGCTCGAACGGCAGCGGACCTGGTGTTTCGATGCGCGCGGCAGCGTGTCCGGCGGCAAAGGCGGTTTCACGCTCCACCCCGACGGACGGGCTACGACGTTCGGCGACGGTCAGCCAGTCAGTGAAGGTCGCTGGAGGTTCGAGGACGATGGCCGTCTGCAGCTACTCACGCCCCGCCACCTGCACTACTTCGACGCGTCATCGAATGGCAAGCTCGGCTTCAATCACAGCGGGGGGCGCGAAGAACTGACGCCGTGCTCTCCCACTCCCTGACCACGACAATGCCACCGATGACGCGAGGACTATTAGCTCGATTGGTTGGAGGGCAATCAAGGCGAGCTGGACCTCGCGGGCATGCGGGTCTTCGTGCCATCTGCGAGATCCGTCCCGCTCCGTGCTGGCTCGGCGGACGGGGGCTTCTCCGGTGGCGGCGGGTCATTCGGGGGCGCCGGTGCGAGCGGCTCGTTCGGCGACGGCAGTGCTCAAGGCTACGACGCGGCGAAGAAATGAGAAAAAATGGCAGTGACGACGGGAAGCGCCGTCCTAGCGCGCGTTGACGATTTGTCCCTTAGAAGCGGCCGCTCAATCCTAGCTGCCCAAGCCCGGCCGTCACCCGAACCTCATCACGCGGGGTCGAAATCAGCACCAAGGTAAGCCCGGTGCCAACGGCGAGAACCCCGACCGCGCACAGAATTTTGGCCGCCCTGAATTCGCGAACGAAGGCGTCGCTGGCCGCCTGGTCCTGCCGGTCGTGGCGCTCGGGGGTCTGGCTAAACGTTGAGTAGTCGTTGGCCGCCATGACAAATAGGACTGCCGAGCCGGCGACCAGTCCTCCGCCGGCACCGAGGGTAAGCCACCCTGCTTTACGCAAGGGTGGCATTGGTTTCGGTCGGCCGGGTGCTTCGGGCGCCTGAGCCCACGCGGGGGCCGCGCTTGACAGCGCTACGAGCACGGCAACCACGATCGCAGACAACGACCTCGTCATGGCCGCGATGGTACTCCCAAAGCGCCGTCCCTAGCTACTCGTGCTCCACGCCGCCGCACCAAGTGTTCCGATGCTGATGGAAGGGCTCGTTCACGAATGCCCATAGATCTTCGTTGTAGAAGTTGCTGCCGAAGGGATTCCAATTTACCCCCGCCTGCCACCAATGGTTGAAGTAGTGGGCTTGGTCGATTGCGATGTCGCCGCTGTTCGCAGTCCCGAGTGTCCACTCATAGTGACTCGTCCCAGATGCCGAGCAGACAAAACCCTCGTAGAACCAGGCGTCATTGACGTTGTGGCTACCGTAGAAACTGTCGAAGTCCATCCAATCGACGTCGTAGTCGTCAGTGCATACCGGGAAGGTTTCGGTCATCCACTCATAACTGCAACAACCGTTTCCGCAACTCGCTAGGTCTTCAGTTTGGGCACTAAGATTCGTCGATGGATGGGCAACCCTCGTCGCCGCAGGTCGAGTCGGCTCCTTTCCGTCGTCCACCCTGGCGTTTAGCGCAACCAGTTTGTCGGGCATCGGTTCGTCCGGAGCGATTGCCGCCCAGAGTTTTGTCAGGGAGTGACGTTCGCCCTTTGCGAGCTTGTAGGGTCTTTCCGCGTATGCCTCACCGGCCTCCATCACCATGGCGCCGCCTGCGACGTCGTAGATCTTGAACTGAATTCCGTTGGCCAGAGTTTTGGACGCAACTACAGGCGCGAAGTCCGCACCCGGCAACACGACCGGATCAGACTTTACACGCTCCTGTGTTGATGAAGTGTTTTCGGTTGGCGGAGCAACTCCACAGCCGAGTAGCGTTGATGCCAAAGCCAACCACATCCCGACCCTTGCGTTTCGCATAACGCGAAGATGTCGTTCGCTGGTGGATATCGTCAAGCGGCAAAAGTCTACGCTCCTATCGTGGGTTTGTGACTGATCGTGTCTGATAGTCCGCTCTGCGCTAAAGGCGGGCCTGCTGTCACGCTGAGGCGTCAGGGCGCTAGCCGATATGCACCACCGCAGGCTAGACGAATAGCTAGACCCCACCGTTGTGAGTGGTCGGACAGGCCAGGCGCACGGGTAGCGACTCAAGCACTCAACCGGGGCGAATCGCCACTGGTGCCTAGCTTGGTCGCCGTGGGTCGCTACTGCTGAACGCGGTTCCGGTAGCAATGACGCACCATGGGTCGTGTCAGTGCATTGGCCTGATGATGCCAGTGTGGAACCTGAAGCAAATTTGCGGACCCGCATCCACGTCGGGCACCATCAATAGCGCCATACTGCCGAGCGCGAGCAGTGCGAGTGATCCGCGAGGTCAGTCCCGCCGTCAGGGCGTGACG
>DATAKF010000139.1:0-24690 GCA_036261775.1 Polyangiaceae bacterium
CCTCGGCGGCTACACCGGCACGTCGTCAGGCGGCCCCCCCGGCGCCATTACCATCGCCCGAGGCATGGAAAATGTCGCCATCGCCGCACAAACCCTCGAGGCCCTCCGCGCTTCCAGGAAGAAGCGATGAATGGTCAGGGGGAGGCGGGGAGGTCCGCGAGCCCAGATTTTTGGTGTCCCGCGCTACCGCCCGTGACCTGAAAACTTGGTCTGCTCGTGCTCGCCTCGAGGGAAATATTTTTGGCTTTGGTCCTCCAAAGACAAAAATGCGTTCTCGCCCTCGCGGACCTCCCCGCCTCCCCGCCTCCCTGTTATCTCCATCTCGAGCCACGCGGATTGGCCCGCCTCCGCCACGGAAGGTTCTCCAATTCAGGCTGCATCTGGGCAGCCCACGCTCGGGCTCAGCGTGGAACGCCGAGACGGGCGCGGGCTTCGGCGTAGCCTTCGGAGACGCTGAAGACGGCGAGGTCGCGCGCTTCGGGGTTTCGGATCACCCATTTGACGCGCTCGGGACCAGCAGGGGGCCCCGCGAGCTGACCCGCGGCTAGAGCGAGGCCGCGCAGCGCCGCGTTGGGCGAGCCCACCGCGAGCAGACCGGTGCGGTTGCCCCATTGATGGATGGCCGTCCCGAGCTGGCTCACGCGGTTGCCGAGGCTGCCAATGACCTCCAGCGCCAACACCGGCACGTCGTCGTCCAGGCGAACGCGCATGGCTTGTTCGAGCCTGGCGCGGGCGTCGCTGAGCTTTTTGGCGTCCACGCCTTGGGGCGTCCAGTTCGAAGCGAACAGCGACAAGAAGGCGCTCATCACGGCCGGCAGCTCGATGGGAGGCGTGCGTGACAGCGCGGCGGCGCGGCCCTGCAAGATCTTGAGGCTGCGCATGAGCAGGAAGAAGCGCGCGGCGTCGTCGGCGTGGTCGAGCAAGGTCTGCCCGAACACGATCACCGGCGGGTTGGTGCTGACCGGCATGCACACCGGGCCGAGCGCGGGCGACGAGAACACCTCGAGGCCGCGGATGCCGAACGACTGCGCGACGTTCTGTACGAACGCCACGAACGGCTGCGAAGCCACCGGCAACGGCGCGGCCTTCAGCGCGCGCAGGTCGACCGCAAAAGCGGCGTCGAGCACGTCTCCGGCCTTCTTCAGCAGCGAGCGCAGGGCGGGCGTTACCAGGTCCGGAGCCAGCTGGTCGTCGAGGCGCGCGTCGCCGGCGGCTTGCCCGAGGGCCGCGACGGGAATGTCTTCGCCCGACAGGGACATGAGCGTGGCCGTCGCGAGCGAGGCGGCGTCGTGGGCGCCGCGCAGCTCGGCTACCGACGCCAACATCTCGAACAGGGCCGGATCGAAGCGTCCGGTCGCGAGCGCGCGTCGCGCGTCGGTGGCGGCGCGATCGAGCAAGACGGTGGCGGCGCGTTGCTCGTTGGCGCGCTGGTGCATCTCCACTAAGGCCCGCAGAATCGTGTGGTCGAGCGGCGCTTCCTTGCGTGCCCGATCCAAAATGGCCTCGGCCTTCTTGCGGTCGCCGCTCAGCTGTTCGACGACGTGAGCCAGCCCGATGGTGCGGTCGCGCTTCGCGTCGGGGGTCGTGGCGCGCCCCAAGAACTCGGTCTGCAGCTCAATGGCTTTGTCGGCCTGGCCGCGGCGACCCAGCACTTGCACCAAGCGCGACAAGCTGTCGCCGTCTTCGGGCTCGCGCTTCAGCACCTCGCGGTAAGCCAGCTCCGCGCGTTCGGGTTGGGGCAGGGCGGTGTCGTACAGCTCGCCCAAGCGGCGGTAGATTTGCGCCTGACGCGCGGGCTCCGGCACGTGTCGGACCAGGCGAATGTACGCCTGCTCGGCCGCGCTCCAGTCGCCTTCTTCGGTGCACAGCTGGGCAAAGGTCGAGAGCGCTTCTACGTGGTCGGGGTTGGCGTCGAGGGCGGCGGCCAGGGCGGCCTTGGCTTGGGCACGCTCGCCGACGTCGGCCAGGGCTCGGCCGCGCGTGACCTCGAGCGCGACCCGCTCTTCGGGGTCGGTGGTGTGCGAAAGCCTACGCTCCAGCAGGCCCGCGAGCTTTTCGCGGTCTCCATTGGCCACGTACAGGGCTTGCAGCCGCACCACCGCGTCTTCGTTCGTGATGTCGAGCGCGACGGCGTTTTCGAGCGCCACCAGGCCGCGCTCGGCGTCGTTGCCCTTGTCGAGCCACAGCACGCCGGCTTGGTGCCAGGCGCTGACTTTGTGCGAGTCGATCAAGCTGGCCTCGGCCAACGCTTCCAGCGCGCGGGCCGAAGCGCGGAAATCACCGCGCGCTTCGAGCACCTCGGCCAGGGTGGTGAGCACGACTTGGTGATCGGGCACCAAGCTGAGCGCACGCTCCAACAAGAGCTGAGCTTCGTCGAGCCCGCCCTGGCGGGTGGCGGCCTCGGCTGCGCGCAGCAGCAGCGTGGCCTTGTCGGCTGGGCGCTCGACGCGTTCTTGCAGCCGCTTGGTCACGGCCAGCGTGGTGGCGGAGTCGTCGGCTGCGCGCGCCTGCGCTTCGAGCATGCGCAGGGCCCACAGCCTTGGCGGATCTTGGCTCAAGGCGCCGCTCACCAGCTCGCGCACGCTGGTCCAAGCACCGGTGCGGATGCGGATGCGAGCTGCCAGGCGCGCGTGAGCGTCGGCTTCGCCGCCGCTGGTTAGGCTGGCCAAGCGCGCTGCGATCGGCTCCAACTCTTCGAGGCGGTTGGCGCCGATGTAGTGGTGCTCGACGCGACGCAGCGCCGGCAGGTGATCGGGCGAGCGCTCCAAGATGGCGCTGTGCCAGAGCAGCGCGCTCGAGTTGTCGCCGCGGGCGCGATCGAGCTTGGACAGGCGTTCGTACAGCTCACACAGCTCGCCAGCGTCTTCGGTGTTGCGAGCCAGCGTCAGCAGCGCTTCGGAGACGCGCGCGGCGGCGGGCGTGCCGATGGCGCTTTCGTCGGCCAGCACCTGGAGCAGCTCGCCCGCGCCCAGCTGCGCGACGGCTTGCGCGTTCTTCCCGGAGGCCTCGGTGTTGCCCGCGCGGCGCTGCTCGAGCGCTGCCTGGGCGTACAGCTCGCGGCGTGTCTCTTCGTTGGCGGTTTCGGCTACGCGCTCGCGCCACAGCGCACGATCTTCGTCGCTGCTGCCCGCGATGCGCTCGTGCAGCTCGCGGAGCGCGACGTCGGACGGCCGCGCTTCGATGGCGTCGTTCAGCAAGCTGGCAGCGAGCGCCACGTCCGTCTCGGCCACCAGCAAGGCTTCCCGCACCAAGTCGAGCGAGGTCTCGACGGCGTCTTGGCTCTCGGCGCGGCGCGCACGCAGCCAGCCGAGCAAGCGCTCGGAGTCACCGCGCGCGCGCGCCTGTTGCTCACCCAGCCGGTGAATCAGCGACAAAGACGGCAGAGCTTCGGCCGCTTTGCGCAAAAGCTCGTCGTAGCGCTCGGCGTCTTCCGGCCCCAGTCGCAGGGCGGCTTCGAGCAGGTACAGCGCAGACTTGATCGGATCGCCCGCGGCTTCGGCCGCGCCGCTGAGCAGGCGCACCGTGGCGTCGCGATCGGCGCTTTGGAGGAGCGCGCGCAACGGTACGGGCGCGCGGGGATCGGCTTCGAAGGCTGCGGCGTAGCGTTGGTCGGCAGCTTCGGTGCTGCCCGACAGCTCCTCGACCAGGGCGCTGGCCAGGCTTTCGTCGCGCGCGTGCTCGGCGTTGCCGTCGGCCAAGCTGGCGATGGCGCGCAGGAGCGCTGGCGCCTGCTTGTCGGTGGTGGCGAAGCGCAGCTGCAGGGCAGGGCCCAGCGGGCTTTCGGGGTTGGCGTAGGCGAAGCGCTGCGTGGGCGCGCGCAGGTAGGCGAGCGGAGCGGCGGCTTCGGTGCTGGCGGGCGGTGTGAACGCGAGGCCGAGCGCCTGCGCCGAGCGTGCCGCCTCGCTGCCGGCCAGCAGCTCGCTCGGGGGCTCGTTCGTCAAGGCGCCGTGAATGGCGGCGGCCAGCGGGCGTTCGGCGTCGCCCTTGGCTAGCTCGAGGGCCAGCGGGCCCAACGTCTCCAGGCCCTCGCCGCTCAGGGCGCCGAGCACGGCGCGATCGAGCGCGGCGAAGGCTTCGGTCTCGCCCTCGGCGGCGGCTTGAACGCCGTCTTTCGAGCCCTGTTCGAGCGCGCGGGCCGCCAGCGTGCGGCGCGCCAGCGCGTCGGCGTCGCCGCCCAGCAGGCGCTCCAGCCAACTCATGGCTTCGGGGCGGGTCTTGCTTTCGTGGGCTGCGAGCGAGGCGGCCAGCCACAGCGCGGCCGGACCGACGCCGTCAATCTCCGCCAAGCGCGAGACCAGGCTCGCGGTGGCGCCGCGATCGCCGACGGCGAAGGCTTTGCGAGCCTGCTCGAGCGCTAGGCTCGGGCTCACGGTGGTGCCAGGGGCGCCGGCAGCCGTGGGAGCGCCGCGTAGCCGCGAGCTCTCTTCGGTCGCGAGCACCAGCTCGGCTAGCGCGACCGATTCGGGCCAACGCATGCGCGCGGGACCGGTGCCTTTCGCGAGCAGGTCGACCAGCTTGGCCACGTGAGCGCGCGGATCGTCGATGTTGGCGCGCAGCGCCAGCTCGAGCTTCTTCTTCCCGGTAGCGTCGTCTTTTAGCGCCAGGCGGTGCACTTCGGCGTTCAAGTACGCGGCGTGCACGCGTGCTTCGGGCGTCGGAGCGCCGCGCGTCTCCAAGTCCAGCGCGGTGGCGACGGCCTTCCAGTCTTGCTCGGCTGCGGCCAGCGCGCGCAGCTGCCGGCTCGCCAGGGGCAGCGAGCGAGCCATCGTGCTGGCCTCGGTCGCGACCTCGCGCGCCCGCGGAATGTCGCCGATCAACGCCCAGATTTCGCTCGCCACCAACAGGGAGCGCGCCTTGGTGACCGGATCGGTAGCTGCGTGCGCTTCCGCCTCCAGCCACTCGGCGCGGTCGCTCCAGGTATCGGAGTCGAGCGCCAAATGGGCGGCGGCGGGCCGCTCGTCGGGCCACATGGACGGCGACGAGCGCGGATCCGGAGGCGGCGGCGTGTGTGACAGCGGCGCGCGGGGCGGCTCGCTTGGCATCGCGTCGCCCAGCTCTGCCGCGGCCAGCGCTTCCAGCTCGGCTTCGCTCAGCTCACCGCTTGGGCCGACGTCGAGCTGCGCCTCGGGGGCGGTGCTCTCCAGCAGCTCTTCGATGCTGTCGGTTGGCAATTCCTCGAAGCTGAGATCGCCGAGGCTGCTCAAGGTCACGATGGCAGTCGACTGGTTCTCGACGCCGCCATCGAAAGCGTGCTCCTCCCCGCCGAACGACAGCTCTTCGAGCGGCTGCGCGCTGGTTTGAATGTGCGCCTCTTGTTCGGCGGCTGGCGGACGTGCCGTCTTGACGCTGGTAGGCGACTCTTGGGCTGCGCGCTCCAGTAGGCCATCGATGTCGTGCAGCGTCGGCATGGCCTGCACGCGCGTGACTTCGTCCTCGCCAGGTTCAGCAAAGGCGGACAGCGCGCGCGAAGGCGGAGCTGGCGTGGCGTACGGCGCCTGCGGGCTCACGGCGGGCGGGTAGGGTTGGCGTGGCGGCGGGCCAGCCGGGTTGACGGCGGGCGGCTCGGCCGTGCCGGTGCCGCGCGCGGGCGTCGGGGCGCGCGAAGCTGGGCGGGGCACGCTGGAAGCGCCGCCGGGGCGCGGAATGCCAGCCGGGCGAGGCGGCGAAAACGCGGGCGGTGGTGGCAGCACGGGGATCGCCGGCGCACCAGCGGCCGGCGGCGGTGGCGGTGGCCGCACCTCGCTGCTGGGCTTCTCAGCCAGGCCCGCCTTGGCGGCCAGCGCCTGTAGATCCAAGCCCGTGGCGGCGTCGATGTTGCCGACCCAGGTCGGCTCGTCGTCGGGGAACTCGCGCGCCGTGGGGGCGTGCAGCACGCGACCTTCGGAGGGGGGGGGCGGTTCGCTCGCGGCCACTGGCGGGCGCGTGCTCTGCTTCGGAGCCGCTGCAGGTGGCTCGTCGGACAAAAGCGAGTCGAGCAGCGCGTCGGCTTCGAAGTCTAGATCTTCGCCCAGCTCCTTGCCGATGCTGCCAGCGCTGCCGCTGCGCCCCGCGCCGCGTGAGCGCTTGTCGTCGTCCGTCCCGCTCATCGCACTCCCATTCCGAGCTGCTCTCGCAGATCCAGGTAGGTGGGGGACAGCACGAAGGCCAGCAAGCGCTCGGCGCGCGCCCGCTCTTCGCGCCCGTCGCCGACGGGTGCTCGCGTTCGGCCTCCCAGCACCCACGACACGTCGCCGGCCGCGATGGCTGCCATGCGATCCAAGCTCGACGTCGCTGCGCGGACCCAACCCAGCAGGTCCGGGGCTTCGTCGGCGACGGCGCGCGCCAGGCCCGGCAAGACCTTGCGCAGCTGCCGCGAGCCCCAGCCCGAGGCTTCCTTGGCCAAAAGCCGCTGAAATTCGCCGAGCATGGCGAAGCTGGGCGCCGAAAGCTCGACCTCGCCCACGCGGCAAGCCGCGACGATCAGCGCCGCCACGTCGTCGGACTCGCGATGGCCGAGCACGGTGGTGCCGCGGCGCAAGGCGTACAGCTCGCGCGCCAGCGCCTGGCGGTGAATCGGCGACAGGGGTGCCGTCACGCCCGCGCCTACCACGATGGCGGGCGTCTCCAGCGCCAGCGCCCGCACGGCGCCCGGGTCGGCGCCGCCTACGTACAGCTCGAACTCGCCGATGCCGAGCGCGCCGGCCCAAGCCGCGACCTCGTTACGGATCGGCAAGCCTGCGCGCGGATCGACGCGCTCTTTCTTCGTCACCCCGAAGGCTTGTAGGTTCGGTCCGAGCGCCTCGGTGATGGTGGTGGCCATCACGCGCATCAGCTCGGTGATGGCGCCGCGATCGTCGGGATCTGCCAAGTTGGGCAGCGAGGCGTCGTCGATGGCGATCTTGGGCACGTTGGACACGCGCCGATCGAGCTGCGAAAGCTCTTTGTCGACCTCGGGGCTGCCCTTGCCGATGGCGGAGAGCGCGCCGAGCGCGGCTTGGCGCTGCGGCATGTTGCCTAGGAACTGCGCCACCTTCGCGAGCCACGCGACGCGCTCGGCGTCGAGCGGATTGTCGGTCAGGCGCTGCACCAGCGTGACCTGCGCGCGCGCCAGCAGCGGTCGGGCCTTGTTTTCAGGGATCGCGCCGCTGAGCACGAGCTCGATGGCTTCGCCGTCGTCGGGCGACTCGCTGAGCAGCTTTTCGACGGCCGCCTGGGCCGAAGCCGGGCGCTTCAGCTTGTCGCGGTAGATGGCCAGAGCGAGGCGAGCGGCCTGCATGCGGCCCTCGCGGCTGTCGCGCTCGTTCATGAGTAGCTCGAGCGCGACCACGGCTTGCTCGAACGCGCCGGCTTTGGTGGCGACCTTGGCCAGGCGCTCCCGCACTGGCAGCGTCGACAGCTTGGCGTCGTGCAGGGCCGTGAGCACGTCGAGCGCGCGCTGCGGATCTTGCAGCTTGTTCTCGAACAGATCGACGGCTGCGACGCCGCTCATCAGGCGCTGCTGCGTCGGCGCCTCGGGGTGCACAGCCAGCTCGGCAAGGTGCGTGGCTGCTTCTTCGAAGCGGCCTACGGTGATGAAGATCTCGCCCGACAGCGCCAGCGCGCCGACGTGGTCCGGCTCGAGCATGCGCACGTTCTCGAGCGCCGTGAGCGCGCCGTCGCGGTCGCCCTTGCCGCGCAGCACGCGCGCGCGCTCCCAGAACAATTTCACGATTTCTTCGGGCTCTTCGGCCACGGCAAGGCGCCGCGTGATCAGCTCGAGCAGCCGCTCGTCGTCCTTCTTCTGCCGCACGATGCGGAACAGCCGATCGAAGGCTTCAGCCTGCTTGATGTCGCGCTCGACGGCGCGAGACAGCGCGAACTCACCGCGCGAGGGGTCGTTCAGCTCGTCCAGCAAAATGCTGGCGGTTTTGGCCCAGAACTGGCCGCCGACGGCGGAGTCGCTCACGGCGTCGCCCAGCGCGGCGCAGGCTTCGGCCAGCGTGGAGCGGTCACCCTTGGCTTCGGCGGCCGCTCGCAAGCCTTCCCAAGCCGCGATGTCTTCGGGGTGCGACTCGACCACGCGCCGGAACGAGTCGAGCGCCTGAGCGACGTCGCCGTAGGCGAGCTGGTTCATGCCAGCCAAGGCGGTGGCGAGCGCGGTGCTCTCGGCGCCGAGCAGCTCACCCACGTCGAGCAAGGCGGCGGCGCGACGGCGCGGATCGCAGCCCGGACCTGCCAGCTCCAAGTTGGCCAGCCGCACCGCGGGGTCATCCGAATCCGCCGGCGGATCCAGCTCCATGCCGGCGAGCCAGCTCACCAGCTCCGAGCCCGCTGCGAGCGCAGCGGCGCTGGGACCGGTGAAGCGACCAGCCAGCGTGCGGCGGGCCTGAACCTCGGCGCTGACGTCGTCGGCCGCAGAGGCGGCAGCCAGCCACTCGAGCGCGGCCACGGGCGAGCCGTCCGCTGCGGCCCAATTGGCGGCGGCTTCGAGCAGCTCGCTGCTGCCGAGCGCCGAGTCGCTGCTGAGCGCCAGCACGAACAAGGCCGCGCCGCACGCCGCGGCCGCCGCGGTGCTGCGCTTCGACAGCTCTTTGAGGGCCTCGGTGCGGCGCTCCACGTCGCGGCCCGAGCTACCCCACAGCGCGCGGCCCAGCGTGAGCGCAGTGGCGACCTCGTCAGGTGTGCCCTCGTCGACCACGGTTTCGAGCGCGTCGGCGGCTTGGGCGGCGTTGCCGTCGCGCCCCGCTTCGAGGCCAAAGCGCTCGAGCGCCGCTACGGCGCGCTCTTGCGCCTCGGCGGCTGCCAGCACCTGACGGCGCGCGTCCAAGTCGTCGGGTGCGGTGGCGCGCCGGGCCAGGCGCGTCATCAGCTCGGCGGCGGCTTCGGAGCGCTGTTCGGCTTGCTCGAAGCTAGCGAGCGCGGTCTTGCGATCGCCGCTGCGGAAACGCAGCAAGCCGGCTTCTAGCCACAGCGCGGCGGCCAAGTCGTTGTCGGCGTCGCCGAGCGCGCCGGCCGTGGCTTCCAGCACCTGGCAGGCGGCGGGCACGTTCGCGGTGTCGCGCAGGTGCCGCTGCAGCGCGCGGGTCACGACCAAATCGGTGGCGTCGGCCGTGTGCAGCGCTTGCAGGCGCTGCGCGTAGCCTTCGTTGTCGCCCGCTGCGCGCGCCAACGCGGCAGCGACCGTGGCCAGCGCGCGAGCGCGCGGCTCACTCTGCTGCCGCACCACGTCGGTCAGCTGATCGAGCTCGGAGATGCTGCTGGAAAGCTCCGTCTTGTCGTCGCTCGGTTCAGCGCCGGAGATCAGCGGCGCAGCGCAGCTGATCAGCACATTGCCGAGCCAGGCGCCCTCCGGCAGCTTGGCGATGCTTTGGAAGGCGGCGAGGGCGCCCGCGCGATCACCGCGCAGCGCTCGCGCCCGACCGAGCTCGAGCCACAGACCCGCCGGCTCGCCGTCGCTGGCGCCCTGCGCCATCAAGCGTCGAGTCGCTTCTTCGTACCAGGCGGTGTCGCCCGTCAGCACGGCCAAGAGCCGCGCCAGGCGCCCGACCAAAGCCGGCGGTGCGCCCGAGAGCCCGGCCTGTGATAGCGCGACCTTGGCGCCTTGAGCGTCGCCCGCGCCGCGCGCGAACACCTCCGCGCTCATCAGGTAGTGACGAGCCTTGGCCTCGCCTTCGGGCAGGTGCTCGGCGGTGCCCTCGAGAGCTGCCGCCAGCGCTTGCGGATCGCTGCCGCTCCCCAAGATGTCGAGGTACAGCGCGCGCGCCGGAATGCTCGCAGGATCCGCGGCCAGCGCTTGCTCGATCGCGTTGCGCGCGCCGGCCGGGTCACCCTCGGCGGCCGCCGCTTCGGCGATGCGCAGCTGTAGCGCTGCCGCCAAGTCGCCCTTCACGCCGCGCGCGAGCTCGGACTTGGCCAGGCGTGCGGCCGTGGCGGTGTCGCCGGCTACCTCGGCCAAGTGCAGGCGCGCCCGCACGACGACCGGCTCGTTTGGCAGCAGCTCCAGCGCTTGCTCGACCAGCGTCGTCGCGCCTGCCAGATCACCGCGCGCCCGCTTGCGATCAGCGGCTATGAGCCAAGCGTAAGCGGCTTGGGCCGGAGCGCGCTTGTAGCGAGGTACGCCGACCTTGTCGGCCGCTTCCGAGTTGGAAAGCGAAAGCGCAATGGCGTCAGCCAAGGCTTCGAGGGCGCGCTCTTCGACGTCGGGCGCGCCGTTGACGCGTGCAAACTGAGCCAGCGCCTCGAGCGCCTCGAAGGTCGCGCTGCCGCCGAGCCCGACGGCTTCTTCGAGGGCTTCTCGGGCACTGACGGTTTCACCGCCGGCCGAGCGCAGCTCGCCCAAGTCGATGAGCAAGAGCTGCTTCCACAGCGGGTCCTGTGCCAGGCGAGCGCGCGCTGCCAGCGCTCGGTCGCGCAGCTCACCGTCGGAGGTCTTGCCGGCCGACAGCTCGAGCGCCAGCCACAGCGACGCGTCGTCTGGCGACTCGTCGGCGGCGCTCTCGAGCAGCATGCGAGCGGTGCCGTCGTCACCTTCGTGGTCGCTGGCGAAGGAGGCTTGGTCGAGCAAAGCCCGCGCGCGCTCCTCCGGTGTTTCGGCAACGCGCACCAGGCGCTCCAGCAGCTTGCCCAGATTCTTGTAGGACTGTCGCCGCTCGATGATGGCGATCAGCCGCTCGAGCGGCTCGCGAAAGTCTGGGTCGGCGTTGACGGCGCCCAGCTGGTCACGCGCGCTGCCGGCTTCGTCGCCCAGCGTCTCGGACAGCACACCCAGCTCGTGAAGGAGGATGGCCCGAGCCGCCGTGGACTCGGTGGCGTCGTGCTCTGCGCGCAGGCGTTGGATGACCGACGTCACCAGCGCCAAGTCCGACGGCGCGGTCTGCGCCTGAGGAGGCTTGCTCGTGCTCACCATGAATCCCGGGGGATCCTCGGGACTTTAGTCCCGCGAGCGCGAGCGTGTCACTCGTTACGACGCACGACCCAATAACCTTTGGGTGTATCGATAGGCTCGGGGTGCACTTTCCCCTTCTCGAGCGTGAAGAGGACGTACTCGATCGGGGGCTCAATCACGCCGCGGGGCAAGCGGCCGGCGTCAGTCGTCGAGCCTTTGTCGCCCTTCGCGACTGCCGCGGCGAAGTCTTTTTGCGCCAGCTCGATCGTCTCGGCGGCCTTTTTCTTCGCTTCCTCCTTGCTGCGGGCATCGGGTGGCGCGCTCTGGGCACCTCGATAAGCGAAGATGACGGCCCCGAAGCCGACGCGCGCCGGAGCGCTGGCCGGCAGCTCGGGCACCTTCCCGCCGTCCGGAAAGGTCTCGAACCCTTCAGTAACCAACCCGTCGCCCGCGGCGCCTGCATCCATGTCTGCGGGCGCGGCCGGGGGCGCGGCGCTGCTGCTCGGCGCGGCGCTCGCGCTCGAGCGCGCTGACGCGCTCGATTTGGGCGCTGATGTGGGTTCAGGGTCGCGCTTCGGACGCAAGCCGAGGACGGCGACCGCCGCGATCGCCGCGACGAAAAGCAGACCGACAGTGACGCTGGTGGTGCGCTGCATGGGTTTCAGGGCGGCCGTTAGCATGGAAGCAGTCAAACCAGGGCGCGAAGAACGGCGAAGAACGCAAAAGAAGGTTCAGCGCGTGCAAAAACCGCCCCTCCGCGGGGGGGAAGCGATAGACGGCGGTTTCGTTTTGCCCGGAGGTGCTGCTAGAACACCCCTTCAGGGTACATGTTCAAAGTCGAGTGCCCGGGCTGCAAAGCTCCCTACCAGGTGGACGAGCGCAGGATCCCGTCGAGCGGGCTCAAGATGCGCTGCCCGAAGTGCGGCACGTCGTTCAAGGTCGATCCGCCGGGTGACGCGCGCCGAACCGGTCCCAGTCCCGTGCTCGGCGGAGTCTTGGGGTTGGGGGAGTCCGCTCCGCCGCCCGCCGTGGCCCCCGACCCCATGAAGGGCACCATGCTCGGCGTCGCGCCGGCGCGCTCCGCAGCCATGAAGGGCACCATGCTCGGTGTCGCGCCTGCGGCCGCTGCAGCTCTGGGTGCTCCCAAGCCCGCGGCGCCCGCCCAGACGGCACCCGCCGCTCCCACCGCGCCGGCTCCCGCAGCGCCGGCGCCGGCAGCTCCCGCTCCGGCGGCACCGGCGCGTCCGCCGATTCCCGGGCGTCCGCCCATCCCGCGTCCCGGCGCTGCCCAGGCACCGGCGGGTGGCCAGCCCGCACCGTCCGCTGACTTGCCAGCGGTGGCTGGCCGCTCCCCAGCGGGCAGCATCGACTTGCCTTCGGTCTCCGCGCCGCGACCGGCAGTCACCGCGCCCGTTGCTCCTGCCGCACCCGTCGTGCCCGCGCGCGGCCCCAGTTTGGACCTCGACCTGCCCGCAGTGGGGCGCGCCGCGGGCGTCGATTTGCCGTCGCCGCGCGGCGCCACTGCGCCGCCTGCGCGCACGGCGCCCATGGCCAGCCCCCCCTTTCAAGCCAAGACGGGTATCGAGCTCGACTTGCCCGACGGGGGCGTCGATGGCCCTGGAGTGATCGCGCTCCCCGCCACCGCTCCGCAGCGGGGCGGCATCGATCTGCCGTCGGTCTCGGGTAGCCAACCCAACTTGCCTGCGGTGTCGGGTCAGGGCGCATCGGGTCGCTCGAACCCCGGCTTGCCCGCTGTCGGCACGGGCCAGCCGGTAGCAGGCGGCGTCGGCTTGCCTGCGCGCGCAACGTCGCCTCGCGCGCAAAGCGCTAGCAATTTCGAGCTGCCGTCACCGCGCCGCGCGAGCGCCGAGCTGCCCAGCGTGGGCGGTGGTCTGCCGGATTTGCTCGACATCGATTTACCGCTCAGCGCGGGCGAGCTTCCGACGCCGATTGAGCTCGAGCTGCCGTCGCCGAGCGGCGGCGATCTGCCCGCGCTGTCGGGTGATTTGCCGTCGGTGGGCGGCAGCTTGCCTGCGCTTGGCGGCAACTTGCCGTCGGTGGGCGGCAGCTTGCCTGCGCTTGGCGGCAACTTGCCATCGGTGGGCGGTAGCTTGCCTGCGCTCGGTGGCAGCTTGCCGTCGGTGGGAGGCGGCTTGCCGTCGCGCAGCTCAACGGGGCTTCCGCAAACGGGCGGTTCGCTGCCCGCGCCAACGAGCCCCAGCTTGCCGCCAGCCCTGGGCGGCATGTTCGGCGGCAGCGGCGTCTCCAGCCCGAACATCCCCGCTCAACCTGCCGCGATGCGCGCGCCGTCGCTCTCGCCTGGCACCGCGGCGCAGGGCGGCTTCTCCGAGATCGAGCTTCCGCCCAGCGAAAGCTTGCCGCCGCCTCAGCCGTTCGGCGGCGGTTTCGGCGAGGTCGATCTGCTGGGCGGTATTCCGACCGCGCCCGCCGGCTCTCCGCCGAGCGACTACGAAGCCGATCCGTTCGGCGAAATGCCGCTGCCGGGCCCTACGTCAGGCGCTTCGCCCGCGTACTCGCCGGCGTCCGCGCCTGAGCCGCGTGCTTTTGCGGCCACCGAAGCCGCAGCCATTCAACGCCAGACCGGCGGCGGCGGTACGGATTACGGCGAGGTGAGTCTCGACGGCGGCGGTGGCGGCGCTGAAGTCGCCCTCGACGGACCCGCGCCCGCTGCGACCGCACCTGCTGGTCGCGCCGAAGACGACATGGAGTTCGGCGCGGTACCGCAAGAGCCTGCGCCGGGCAGCAGCACCACGCAGGTTCGACTGAGTGGCGCGCCCAAGGCCAAGCTGGCGGCGCAAAAGCCCAAGAGCCGTCTCGGGCTTCATTTGCTGGTTGGTACGTTCGTCGTCGGCTTGGGAGGCGCGGCGTTGGCGCTCGTGCCCTCTGTGGGCCCCTTCGGCGCGTTTTTCGTGATGGATCACCTGAACGCCGGCAAGTACCACGACCTGGTTCTGTCGACGGCCAAGGGCGCGAACCAAGCGCTCGCGCAAGACACTTATCCCGATGCCGCGCGCGCGTTGCAATCGGTAGCCAACGCACAAGCCCAGGCGCCGCGCGCCAAGGGGCTGGCCGCGCTCGCTGCCTACGTCGGCTTCGTCTCCGAGCTGCGCTTCGGGACCGAGTCGGCAACGCACGCCCGCGCGTCGGTGCTCTTGAACGAGCTGGCCGAAGAAACCGACATCGACATGCTCGAGCTGGCGCGCGCCGCGCAGGCGGCTGCCGACGGCCAGATCGCCAAGGCGCGTCAGCTTTTGACCGCCGCCGAAGCGCGCGGCAAGAGCGCCGAGTCCGCGCTGCTGCGCGCCGAGCTGGAGCTGCGCGCCAAAGACGTGAAAGCGGGACTTGCCGCTTGGGAAGCTGCCAAGCAATACGGCGAGACGCCGCGGCTGATGTACGGCCTGGCGCGCGCCAAGCTCGCGGCCAACGACGAAGAAGGCGCTGCCGCCGCCGCCGATGCCGCGCTCGCCAAGCACCCGCAGCACATCGGCGCGCGCGTGCTGGCCGCGCGTTTGTCGTCGGGCTCGCGCGAGAAAGAGGCGCGCGCGCTCACGCTGCTGCAAGGCGTGATCAAAGACTCGCGCACTGCCAGCCCCGAAGAGCTGGTGCAGGCGTACACGCTGCTCGGCAACGTGCACCTCGGCCGCTCGCGCATCTCGGCCGCCGAGAGCGCCTTCAGCGAGGCGCTGAAGATCAACCCCAAGGCCTCGCGCGCGCTGGTTGGGCTCGGCGACTCGCTGTACCGCGCCGGTCGCTACTCCGAGGCGCAAGCGCGCTTCGAAGCCGGCGCCGCCGCAGATCCCGACGACTTGCTGGCCAAGGTGGGCGTCGCCAAGAGCAAGCTGTCGCTCGAGCGCGTTCAGGAGGCCAACACGCTCCTCAAGAAGCTGCGCGAAGGCCAGCCGACGTCGCCAGTCGTGGGCTACTGGTATGGCCGCGTCCAAGAAGCGCTTGGCGCTCGCGATCTGGCGCAGGCTGCTTACCGGGAGGTGCTCAAGGCCGCGCCCGCCGACCCGAACTCCGCCGACGTGTACATCGCGTCCGCGCTGTTGCTCAATCAGCAGGGGCGCCCCGATGACGCGCAAAAGACGCTCGACTCCGCCAAGACGCTGATGCCCAACGTGCCCGGCGTGTGGCGCGCCTTGGGTGACGTCGCGCAATCTCAAGGCCGTTACAAAGAAGCGCTCGGCCACTTTCAGCACGCGGCCGAGCTCGATCCGGACGACCTGGGCGCCAAGTTCCGCATTGGCGGCGCGCTACGCCGCGACGGTCAGTTCGACGAAGCCATCAAAGCCTTCGACGTCGTAGCCGCCGTCGACAAAGAGTATCCTGGCTTGGCGCTCGAGCGCGGGCTCTTGTTCGAGGCCTCGGGCCACTCCGAAGAAGCGCTCCAGCAGTACGAAGACGCTCTGGCCAAAGCGCCGAACGATCCGGATCTGATGCTGCGTGTCGGCTGCGGCAAAGTCGCCGCTGGCCGCGCCGACCAAGCGGAGGCCCTGCTGAAGAAGGTGCTCGCGCAACGCCCGACCTCGGCGGAAACGAACCACTGCTTGGGCCGCGCGCTGCTGGTTCAAGGCACGCGCTTGGCCGATGCCCTGCGCAACCTCGAGCGCGCCGTCGAGCTCGATCCGAACCGCGCCGAGTACTTCCTGTACGTCGGCTGGGCCGCCAACGAAGCCGGCAACGTGCCCAAGGCCGAAAAAGCCCTGGCCGAAGCCTTGCGCCTCGATCAGGGCTTGGCGGATGCGTACTGGCAGCGCGGCGTGCTCCGGCAACGCCAGGGCGCGGTGCGCGACGCCATCGCCGACCTCACCAAAGCGCTCGCGCTGCGGCCCAGCCGCCACGAAGCGCACGCCTCGCTGGCCGATGCCTACTACGACCTCGGTCGTGAGCAGGAAGCGCTCAAAGAATGGCAGCTCGCCATCCAAGCGCAGCCCGACAACGCGACCTGGCGCTTCCGCTACGGCAAGCTCCTCGCCGCCAATCATCAGAGCGAAGGCGCCATCGAGCAGCTCACGAAAGCGCTCACCCTCGTCGACACCGTCGAGCCGCCGCCGCGCTGGCGCTGGGAAGCGCACCACACGTTGGCCCGCGCCCTCGGCGGCAGCCCCGAGGCCGCCAAGCACTGGGAACAATTCCTACGCTTGGGTCCGCGTGACTCGCCCTACCGCGCCGAAGCCAAGAGCTTCCTCGAAAAAGCCGGGAAGCCTTACACCGGCGACTGACTGCCCTTGGGCTGCCGCAACGCAGCCCACCTCGCAGAAACTACCGTGTCGACTCTAGGTCGCAATCAGCGATCGAGACTCACAGGCGGGCGGGGAGGCGGGGAGGTCCGCGAGCCCAGATTTTGGGGTTCGCGCTGCCGCCCGCGTGCCTGAAAACCACGTCGTTCACTTTCGCTCTCGACCCTCGAGGGAAATATTTTTGGCTTTGGTCCTCCAAAGACAAAAATGCGTTCTCGCCCTCGCGGACCTCCCCGCCTCCCCGCCTCCCTGTAAAATCAGGGCTCTCGCGTCGACGCCAGGGCAGGGCGCAGGCCCGAAGCGCTACAAAAGCAAAACGCCGTGCAGCGTGAGCCGCACGGCGTTTTACGTGTTCGAGCTAGGACTCAGCTGGCGGCGGGGGCGCCGACGGTGAAGTCGTAGACGAACGTGGCGTCGCCGGCGTGACCGTCGTCCGGGGGCGCCAAGGTCAGGCCGGTGAGAGCGGTCGACACGCAGGTGCCGAGCTCCGCCGGGCCGTCCGTCTTGATGTCCTTGAAGACGCCGGTCTTGTGCTCGACCGTGAAGTGCACGGTTACCTTACCGTTGAGCTCTTTGTTGCTCTTCAGCAGGGTGTCGTAGCAAGCCTTCACGTCGCCGTTCTTGGTCTCGAGGACCTTGTTCACGTCGTCGCGGTAGTGATCCGCGTCACGCACTGCCACGCTGCAACCCGTGAGGGCGGCCAGTGCAAACCCAATCAGAGCGAATGACTTTGTCATCTTTGAGTTCCTCCTGATGCCTTTCACGGTTTCGCCGAGGACTTCGGCTTCTCGGCGGGGGCGGCGGCCTTCTCGGCAGCCTTCTTCTCGTCGGCAGCCTTCTTGTCGGCGGCCTTCTTGTCTTCAGCGGCCTTCTTGTCGGCAGCCTTCTTCTCTTCGGCGGCCTTCTTGTCAGCGGCCTTCTTCTCTTCGGCAGCCTTCTTGTCGGCGGCGGCCTTCTCGGCAGCGGCCTTCTTCGGGTCTGCGGGAGCAGCAGGCACTTCGGCCTCCTTCTCCTTCACCGTCGTGGTGGTCTCGCCGACGACCTTCTCTTTGCCGGTCTTCGGGTCGATCTCGACCTTCTTCTTGGTGATGTCCTGCTCGATGATGTTGAACTCGACGCGGCGGTTCTTCTCGCGGCCCTCTTCCGTCGCGTTGTCCGCGATCGGCTTGGTGATGCCGAAGCCCTTGGCGGTGAGGCGCTTGGCGTCGACACCGTGATCGACGCAGTACTTCATGACTGCCTTGGCGCGCTCGTCGGAGAGCGTGAGGTTACGCTTGGCGTCGCCTTCGGCGCTGGCGTGACCTTCGATGGCGATCTTCTTGGCCTGCGGGTTGTCCTTGATGACCTTGACGATGTCATCGAGAAGGCCGAACGACTGCGGCAAGATGACCGACTTGTTGTTCTCGAACTGGATCTTCTCTTTGAAGTCGATCTTGTTGTCGCGGACCTCGACGCGCGGAGGCGGAGCCGGAGGCTCTTCCTTCTTCGGCGGAGGCGGCGGGGGCGGCGGAGGAGCGGGCGGCGTGCCCACGATCCCAATGGCGCCTGCACCCTGGAATGCCAGCGTGCCTCCCCCGCACGCGGAGAGGGCGAGCGCGCTCGTAAGCAATACGGTCAGTGTGATGAATTTCGGACCCGTGCGAAAATCCTGCATCGGTCGTCTCCCCTGGTGAAAAGCACCAGCGTGTGGGGTGATCCCCATAGGCGGACACTTGTGTCATTCCTCATCGCCTCGCGTCAAGAGCCGCCAGGGGCCGACAGGCGCGAGTCAGCCCGACTCCCCGGCCGAAGGCCGCTACGGCTGCAGCAGCAGCGCAGGGGGACGGGGGCACAGGCTGTTTATTCAAGCGTCGCAGGCGCTTTGACGACTCAGGCGCTCCGCGACAGCGCCGCGAGCTTCCGCGCTAGCGCCTCCCTATCGTAGGGCTTTTGGAGAAAGCTCTCGGCCGGCAGCTCACGCTCGGCACCGCGCGGGTAGCCAGAGACGAACAGTACTTTTATCTCTGGATAAATATGACGAATGGACCGAGCCACCTCGGGACCGCTCTTGTTTGGCATCGCCAAATCGCACACCAGCATGTCCAGCGCGCCTTCGCGGCGGTGCGCAAGCGCTTCGGCTTCGGCGCCGTCGGCGGCCGTCAGCACCTCGTAGCCCAGCGTCCGCAGCATGCGGGTCGTGCTCGAGCGTACCGCAGCGTCATCGTCGACGACCAGCACGCGACCTTTGCCGTTGACGCCGTTGGCGCTGACCTCCGTTGGCGCTGGCGGCTCCGCGACGACGCGGGGTAGAGAGACCCTGAAGCACGCGCCGCGCCCGGCTTCGCTCTCGACCGTGATGGTGCCACCGTGCGTTTGCACGACGCCGTACGAGCTGGCCAGGCCGAGGCCCGTGCCGTGCTCTTTGGTCGTGAAAAACGGGTCGAAGACGTGCTCCAGGTGCTCGCATTCGATACCGTGCCCCTCGTCGGCGACCTCGAGCACGACCCAGTCGCCGGGTGGAGCCTCGCTCTTGGTCGCGCCTAGCCGCACGGTCACGCGCCCGCCCTGCGGCATGGCGTCACGCGCGTTGATCACCAGGTTCACCAGGACTTGCTCCAGCTGCGCAGCGTCGGCCCGCACGTGAAGCGGCGTCCCCGCCGGGGCGGCGTTTTCGATGACCAAATCGATGGTAGGGCCGACCAGGCGCTGCAGCAGGCGTTCCACTCGCTGGACGACGGCGCCGACCTCCAAAGTCTCCAGCTCGGTGCGCTGCTGGCGGGCGAAGGCCAGCAACTGCGCGGTCAGGTCGCGTGCGCGCAGCGTGACGTGACGCAGCGTGTGCAGGTCGTCCTGGGCGCTCTTGGGGCAAGCGTCGCCAAGCAGCTCGATCGTGCCGAGCATGGCCGCCAGCAAGTTGTTGAAGTCGTGCGCCAAGCCGCCTGCCAGACGACCCAAGCTCTCCAGGCGGCTGTTGCGCAGCAGCTCGTCCTGCATCCGCCGGCGCTCCGTGATGTCCATGGCCGTGCCGAGCAAGCGCAGCCGGCCTGGCGCGCGCTCGACACGCCCACGAATCTTCGCCCAACGCACCACGCCATCGTCGCCCACCAGCCGGTGCTCGTGCTCGAAGGTCGTGCCGTTCGGCCGCGCCAGCATGTCTTGCAGCACCAGGTTGGCGTCGCGCCGGTCCTCCGGGTAGATGCGCTCGAGATAGCCTGCCCAGCCGGGTCGCTCGTCGACGAACACGAAGGTCTCGTCCAGCGCCTTGGACCAGTCGCCCACGTCGGTGATGGGGTCGTACTGCCAGGTGCCCATACGCCCGGCGTCCAGCGCCATCTGCAGTTGCAGGGCCGACTCGCGCTCGGCCTTGCGGGCCTCCAAGCGCTCCGTCTCGTCGGTGTACAGCGTGACCGAGCCGCCGAGCGAGCCATCGGCTTTTCTGACCGGCTGAGCCGAGACGCGCAGCCAGCGCGAGACGCCTTGCGGGCTGATGGCGCGGTACGTCTCGTCGCGGATCACCGCGCCGTCTCGCGCCGAGCGTTGGCTCGCCGATTCGCGAGGCACCACCGCGTTGCCGTTGGCGTCCTCGATGCGATAGCCGGGCTGGAGCAGGTTCACTTTGCCCCACAGCTCGCTGGCCTCGCGGCAGCCGAACAGGCGTGCCGCCGCGTCGTTGCACGCCAGCACGCGACCGTCGGGCCCGCGCAGCAGCATGGCCTCGGGCAGCGAGGCGACCAGGCTGCGGTAGCGTTCCTGGAGCTCGGCCATCTCCGCGGTGACGTTCGCGACGTCGCTGGTCTCTTGGCCGTAGATGACGATGTGCTCGGCGTCGATCGAGACGAACACCAAAGTCTGGCGAATGGCGTCGACACGCTCATGCCGCCGCACGCTGGTCTCGCTCACGACGCGTGTGCGCTCGCGGTGGCAACGCCGAGCGTCGGCAATGATGCCGGGCTGATCGACGTACAAGAACGAGATTGGCTGACCGATCACCGAGCTCAAGGCGGGCGTCTTCGCGCGCGCTGCCGCGTTCACGCCTTCGAGCACGAAGTCGTCTCCGACCGCGCGCAGCAGGTAGGCCGTGACGGGCGCGTGCTCCAGCAGCGCGAGCGCCTCGGAAAAGCTCCCGGAGGCGGGCGGGGTCGGATTTTGGGACATCGGGCGGGGACGCTTGGCGAGACGAACGGCCGCTTTTGGCGCCGGGCTAAGGCTAGACCTGCCTCGAAATGACCCGCTGTTCGGCGCGGCGGCGTCGCGCGCTGGCGCCGCGGCTTTTGGGACTGTAAATCTGCCGCGCCATGAAGAGCTTGCTGGCGATTCGGCACGTCCATTTCGAGCACCTTGGCGCACTCGAGCCCCTCCTGGCGGAGGCTGGCTACACGGTGCGCTACGTCGAGGCGCCCAACGCCGACTGGGCCCGCCTCGAGCAACCGGACCTGCTCGTCTTGCTCGGTGGCCCGCTGTCGGTGAACGACGAACGTGACTACCCGTTCTTGGTGCCCGAGCTCGCGCTGGTGAAGGCGCAGCTCGTCGCGCGCCGCCCGACGCTGGGTCTCTGCCTGGGCGCGCAGCTGATGGTGCGCGCGTTGGGCCAGCGTGTCTACCCGATGGGCCACCGCGAGATCGGCTGGTCCGAGCTGAGCCGCACCGAAGCCGCCGCCCGGCACCCGCTGCAGCACCTGCTCGAGCCGGGGCTCGAGGTCATGCACTTCCACGGCGAAACCTTCGACTTACCGGAGGGCGCAGCGCTGCTGGCGTCGACGCCGCTGTGCAAGAACCAGGCGTTTGCGCTGGGCGACTATGGTCTCGGCTTGCAGTTTCATCCTGAGGTCACGGCCGAGCAGCTGGAAAGCTGGTGGGTGGGTCACACCGCCGAGCTGTCCAGCGCCAAGCTCTCGATCCCCGAGCTGCGCGCCGAAAGCTACGCCAAAGCGCCGCGCCTGCTCGCGCCGCTGCGCCGCTTCATGCGAGAGTGGCTGGCGGGGCTCTGACTAGCCCGCGTTCGTCGCCGCGCGCGCGGCGGGGCCAGCGAAGGCGCGGTTCAGCACCGTTGCCAGGCGCACGCCGGCTTTCTGCAGCTGCCGGGCCACGACGGGCCAGCGCGACGCCGCGTAGGCTGCGTCGACGTGATCGCTGCTCGTCAGGAAGGCGTGCTTGCGCGCGAGCAGCAGGCCTTCGTTGGCGATCAGCTCCGGTGAGGTGTTGAGCTCGAACTGCCGGCGCTGCGTCGGCGTGAGCGTCGCGAACAGCTCGTCGGCGAGCGCGCGAAACGCAGGCTGATCGGTGGCGACGGCGTCGCTAGCCGGCCGCTTGGGCGCTGGGCGCCGCTGGATCAAGCCGAAGTCCCAAATCCAGTGCGCGTTGCGCTTGTCTGGTGCCTCGAAGAAGCGGAGCAAGGTCACGATGCCGCCCTTGCCGTCCGGGTGAGCGATGTGCAGCGGTTGGTGAATATCGCCCATGAGATGCGCGATCCAATAGATGGCGCGGCGCCGCTCGCCGAGCGACAGCGCAGGCTCGCCGCTCTCCAAGAGCGCCATGAACTGCTTGAGCGCGGTGACCACGCAGCCGTTCGGACAATCGCGCTCTCGCTGGAAGCCCATCGCCTGGGCGTCGACGTTCACGTAGTGAAACGGCTTCATCGGATCGTACTCCGGAAAGCGCCGCGCGAACGTATCGGGCCAAGTGGCGGCCTCGGCCAGGCTCTCGTAGCCGGGCTCGGCCAGCGCTTCGGTAACGGCTGCCTGCGCACGCGGGGTCAGGTAGCGGAAGGCCAGCTCACCGACCACGCGGTGTCCGTCATCGCCCCACGCGAGCGCTTTTGGCGCAACCAGTGCGAGCGCAGCGCCGAAGAGCAAAGCAAGAAGGGAAGCGGCGGATCGCTTTTTTGGCACCATCCGTGCACGAGCATAGGTCAGCCTCATGAGCCCGGCGAACGCATTGCTGCTCGACACGTTTTCGCTGTTCTTCCGCGCATTCTTCGCGCTTCCGCCCATGAGCACGCGCCGCGGCGAGCCCACGAACGCGCTTTACGGCTTTAGTGTGCTCCTGCTCATGCTGCTGCGGGAGCATCCGGGGGCCGAGCTGTGCTTCGCGCTCGACACCGGGCGGCCCACGTTTCGGAAGCGCGAGTTTCAGCCGTACAAGGCTCAGCGCGCACCAACGCCTTCAGCGTTGGTGGAGCAGCTGCAGAGGCTCGACCAATTGTTCGATTGCTTGCGCGTGCCGGTGCTGGGCTCCCCAGGTTTCGAAGCGGACGACGTTTTGGCCACGCTGGCAGCGCGGCTTCGCAGCGACCAGCGCCCAACGGCGGTCGTCAGTGGAGATCGCGACTTGCTGCAGCTGGCCTACGGCAGCGTGCAAGTTCACTACGTCGGGCAGCGTGGTAAGGCCGCGCAGGTCCACTCGGAAGCCACCGTCCGCGAACGCTTCGGCGTGCCTCCTTGGCGCTTGCCGTCGTACGTCGCGCTGGTCGGAGACCCTTCGGACAATCTGCCCGGTGTTCCAGGAATTGGGCCTGCAACCGCAAAAAAGCTGCTGCAAGCCCGCGAGAACATCGCCGAGCTGCTGCGTGACACGCCGCGCGTGACGCCTTCGCGCGTGGGGCAGCTACTGCACGCGCGCGCCGAACAAATGCTGACAGTCGAGCGACTCGCTCGGCTTCGCAGCGATGCGGACTTGCCCCAGCCGCCGCATCTCGCCCCAGCAACGCAGGCTGGTCTACTCGCGCTTCGCAAATGGTTCGAAGCCTTGGAGTTCAACAGCTTGCTGCCGCGTTTGGACAAATTGCTCACGGCTCAGCGTCTTGGCACTCGCGTTGCTTAACCACTGCCAGTGACCAATTCATTCAATGACCAAGCGACCTCGCTCTGCTTGTTTGCGGCCTGTGTCGCTTTGGCCTGTGGCGACGTCGATCGGGCCCCGCCCGTGGGTGGCGGTGGCCGCAGCAGCATGCCGCCGGTCATCGTCGAGGCGGGCGGAAGGGCCAACGCCGGCGCCGCAGGCCAAGGCAGCCCGACTCTCGCGAACGGAGGAACCGTCGGCGACTCGCTCGCCGGCACGAGCGCGTTCGCTGGCGACCGTTCGACCGGCGGCGCCGCGCCGGCGGGCGGTACCGCGGTCGCTGGTTCTGACGGCGTGGCTGGGACCACTACTGGCGTAGCCGGAACCACCAGCAGCGCCGGTAGTGGCATTTAGCCTCGTTTTGGTGCCGAATTCCGGCGTTTACATAAGAATCTTGGCTCCGCAGCCAATGTAGGCGAGGGTCCCACCCGGAGCTCACGCCAGTGACCGAACGCCTTTTCGCCTTCGTTAGCGCAGCGTTCTTGTTTGGCTGCAGCGGCGGTGTCGAGTCGTACGCTTCCCCGGAGGCCTCGAGCCCGACGTCAGCCAGCGGCAGCCCCTCGCTCAGCGGCCCGCCGCCGGCGGCGACGCGCGCCGACCCGGCTCCGACCGAGGGCACGCTCGAGATCGACGCGGGCGGCGACGTGATGAGCTTTCTCGGCGCCATTCACGCCGTCGTGACCGATGCGTCGGGCGACGTTCGGGGCGGCGCTGACGAAGAGGCCGCTAACCCCGAGCTCGCTCAAGAGCGCAGCCTGCGCGTGGTGTTGCCCGCGGGCGAGGGCTTGACGGTAAGCCTTACCGCTACCGCCAGCGCTCTGCAGCCGTCGACCGAGCCGAGCGCGGCCCTCGGCCTGTGCACGGCCCGCATCACCGCGCTCGACGTGGCAGCGGGTGCGACGGCGCGCGCGCAAGTCTTCAGCTGGGACTGCGGCGGCGTCTCTGGCTACGTCCCTTCTAGCGCCGCGGCCGACTGCTACTGGCTCGCTGACTGGACGCTCGTCACGCGCACCAGCGCTGCCGTGGGTGAGCGCATCGCCGTCAAAGCCGCCGCTCGCGGCCTCAACGGCAACCAACCCAGCTTCCACTGGTCAGCGCCCAACGACGACGTCGGCACGTTCGACAGCCCCAGCGAGCCGAACGCCGCCTTCCGCTGCCAAGCCCCATCAGCCGCCGTCCCGCTCAGCCTGAGCCTCTCGGACGGCGACTGCACGCAGACGGTCACGCAAGTCGTCGCGTGCCGCTGAGCGCCTCGGCGCGGCGGGTCACCCGAACGCTGATGGTCTGAAAAAAAGCAAGAAGGGCGGCCAAGCCTTGCGGCTCAGTCGCCCTTCGCGCTTCGCGTCTGACGCCGCTCAGCTTTCGATGAAGCTCTTCAGCTGTTTGCTGCGGCTCGGGTGACGCAGCTTGCGTAGCGCCTTCGCCTCGATCTGGCGGATGCGCTCGCGCGTCACTTCGAAGTCCTGACCGACTTCCTCGAGCGTGTGATCGCTCTTCTCGCCGATGCCGAAGCGCATGCGGAGGACCTTCTCCTCGCGCGGGGTGAGCGTCGCGAGGACCTTGCGGGTCTGATCCGCCAGGTTGACGCTGATGACGCTCTCGCTCGGCGAGATGATGCTCTTGTCCTCGATGAAGTCGCCGAGGTGAGAGTCTTCCTCCTCGCCGATCGGGGTCTCGAGCGAGATCGGTTCCTGCGCGATCGGCAGCAGTGCAGCGGCAGCCGCGGCGAGCGCGGCGAGCCGCCGGCCGCGCAGCGCGAGCGTCGTCGCG
>DATAKF010000145.1:0-17919 GCA_036261775.1 Polyangiaceae bacterium
AAGAAGCCGCCATGGCCAAGCTGTTCGCTTCCGAGGTTGCAGAGCGCACCGCCAGCCAGTGCGTCGAGTTCTACGGCGGCGTCGGCTTCACCAAAGAGTACCCAGCCGAGAAGTTCTACCGCGACGCCAAGATCGGCAAGATCTACGAAGGCACGAGCAACATGCAGTTGGTTACGATAGCCAAGCTATTGTGAGCGCGGCGCGCGCGGGCTCTGGACGGGACACTGAGATAGGAGCACGTTCTGACTGTTCTTCAACGGTCGGCGCGTCCGCGCGATGTCCCTTCGGCTCTTGCGTCTGCGGAGTTGGCGGTGGCCCATGCTAGCGTCCAGGTCGATGAGTATGAAGGGTTGGCTGGGACTCGGGCTGCTCGTGACCATGGCCTGCCACTCGGAGTCTGTGACGGTGGACGGTAACGGCCCCGTTGCCGGTGCTGGCGGCGATGCCGCAACGAGCGACGGCGTAGGGGGCGATGCCGCCAGCTCCCGAGCCGTGTTGCTCGAGCCCGCCGATGGCTGGGTGAGCAGCGCGAGTAATTCACTCGGGATTCAAGGGGCGATGTTTGCGGCGGGGGACCTGCTTTCGAACGACACGCTCGTCTCCGACTTTCGCGGCTCGCGAGCTTGCATGAGCGGAGCCGCCGTTCAGGTGGATCTCGCCTGCAACCCCCCGTTTGGCACCGATTGTTTCAGCATCCACTACGGAGCGTTCATGGCCTTGAACCTCAACCAGCGCGCAGGCACCGACGCGGGTGAGGCGCAGCCGTTCGATGTCAGCGCGATCACCGGTTTTACCTTCGACGTGGAAGGCCCATTGGTGCCGCGTTTGGTGCGTTTTGAGCTGCAGACGGACCAGACCGATCGAGATCCGGTCTACTGCGAGCCGACGTTGTCGGACGGCGACACAGGGAGCGGGCACCGCGAGGTCCGCATCGAAGAACTCACGCAGCAGTGCTACGCGGGCGGCAGGCGCGGTGAAGCGGTAACCACCGTGAAGGAGCGCGCGCTCAGGCTACGCTGGCACGTCGTCTCCAACGACCGTGCCGACGAGCCCTTCGACTTCTGCGTGACCAACGTGAACGCGCTCACCGACTGACGCAGGCCGTGTGCGGGCAGCCGCTCCGTCGAGCACCCCGCGGCCTCGTGCTTGGGCGCGCTCAGTACCCAACGGAATCGCGCAAGTGCTTGCGGCGCTGGGCGATGGCCCACTCCAACACCACTACAAGCTCGTCGGGGCGGCCCGGCTTGGCCAAGACGGCGTGGGCTAGCTCTTGCGCTTGTTCGGGGGTGAGCGACTCAACGTGAGACGAATGGATCACTCTCATCACGTTCGGCTGTTCCGTCTTGAGCCTACCCAGCAGGGTGACCCCATCGAGGGTGGGCATGTGGAGGTCCGTGACAACGACGTCGTAGGTCTTGGTTTCCAGCAACACCAACGCGGCCTCGCCGCTCTCGGCCATATCGATTTCCCATCCAGGTCGCGCACCTAGCAGCAGTCGGCGCAGCGCTCGCAGCACGATGGGGTCGTCGTCGACGAGCAGGATGCGGGGCAGCCGGACGGTGGGGCCGGAGTTAGGAGGAGCGCTGAATGCCATGCCGAACAGGTCTCTCAGCAAGAGTCCTGCCAGGTTTTCGCGGCCGTTTTGGCGAGATGTAGGCTTTGCCCCTACATGCCCTAGACGCGCGCGGCCCGGGGGCCAAATCGTTTGGCTTGCCTGCGCGTTGAGCGCGGCTATCGTGGCGCCGTCATGGTCGAACCCGGGCTCGTCACGCTTGCCAAGATTGTCGGAACGCTCCTGCTCGCGATGGGAGTCATTCCCTTCTTGTTCTTGCTCTCTCCGGGCGGCGACAAGTCCGAGCCGAAAGAGAATTTCGACGACTTGAACTGAGCGCGCGAGCCGGCCTGGGCCGGACCGTTGCTCATGTTGCGCGAGCGTTGAAACCGATCGCCCGCAGATCCGTACAGCCCGCAGGTTCGTAACGCCGCTCGGCGCGGCCATCGAGGGAGAACGTGATGCAACGGAATCGGATGACGTTGGTGTGTGCGGCTGCGCTGTGCGCGGCGCTGGGCTGTAGCAAAGAGAAGGCACCGGAGCAGAAGCTGGCGCCCGCTGCTTCGGCGCTGGAAGCCGCGATGCCGAAGGCGCCGAGCGCCGCGGCGTTTCAGGTCGACGCCGCCAGCAGCAGCTTCAAGTTCCTGATGGATTCGCCGCTGGAGAAGATCGACGGCGACGCGCCGCAGTCGATCCAGGGTGAGCTGTACATCGACCCCGCCGATCTCACGAAGTCGACCGCGCTGGTGAAGGCCGATTTGAAGCAGCTGACGCTGTACCAACAGAAGCGCGGCGACGAAAAGACCGAGTACGGCGAGCGCAAGAAGAGCGACTTGCAGAACGAGCACGCGCGCGGCTGGCTAGAGCTCACGGCCATAGACGGTGAAGTGACGCCCGCGCAGGCCGAGACGAATCGCTGGGCCGAGATCAAGATCCTGAAGCTCGAGAACCTGAGCGCGACCGACGTGACCAAGCTGACCGGCGCAGAGCGCAAGGTCACGGCCACGGTCAGCGGCGATTTCCGGCTGCATGGGCGCAAAGCCACCAAGAGCGCCAAGGTCGAGCTGAACTTCAAGTACGCGGGCGACAAGCTGGACGCTGTCGAGGTGAAGACCGTCGAGCCGTTCGTGATCCCGCTCGAAGAGTTCGAGGTTCACCCGCGCGACGCGGCTGGCAAGCTGGTGAAGAAGCTCAGCGAAGCCATCTCCAGCAACCTCAAGGGCAAAGTCGCCAGCACCGCGCCTGTCGACGTGTCGTTCGTGGCCAAGCCGAAGTGACGGCACGCACCGTCCGCATCGCGCTGGTCGCTACTTGCGGACGGCTTCGCGCATGACCGAGAGTTTCTGCACCGCGCCTCCGCGTGTCACCGACACCACGACATCGCTCTGCAAGGCTCCGCTCAGCCGCGCGCGCGCGTCGTGCATGCTGGAGGGCGCAGCGTCGTTGATGGCCGAGATCACGTCGCCGGGCAGGAGGCCGGCGCGCTCGGCCTCGCTGTTCTCCGAGACCGCCACGACCACGACTTCGAGCGCCGTGCCGCTACCGCGCTCGCCCAACGTGACCGCCACGCCACCGGGCGCGAACGGATCCTGCTCACTGCCGCTCGGTCGCAAGCTGACGCGCAGGCCCGACTGCGTGCGATTGCTGCGGATTTCGACCTTGACCGAGCCGCGCCCGCGATCGGGCGAGAAGACGTCGATCGTCGTCATGCCACTGGCCAAACCTTGCAAGCTGAAGGCGCCGTTCGCGTCGGTGACAGCGACTCCGCGCGGCAATCCGCCTGCCGGCAAGTAGCTGGGCGCGCGCCCGACCGCGACCCGCGCGCCCGCCACCGGATCTCCGCGCTCGTCGACGACTTCACCCTCCACGGCACCCGGCTCTTCCAAATCGACCGGCGCAAGCTCCACGGCGCGATCTTGGCGCCCCGGATTCTCGACCACCGCCGACAGCTCGCTCTCGGCAAAGTCCGGGTGGCTCACGTGCACTTTGACAGGGCCGAGCGCGACGTCGGCGATGCGGTAGTCGCCGTCGGCGTTGGTGGTCGCGGTCTTGCGCAGACCCTGAGAGCTCAGCGTTACCAGCGCGCCCTCGACGCCGCGACGACCGCGCAAGGCGGTGACGCGACCTTGCACGAGCGCGCCGCGCGAAAGCTTGAGCTCCAGCGCCGCTTGGGTGTCGCCCGCGGCTACGACCAGCACCTGCCGCGCAAAGCCCGGCGCTTGCACCGAGATGCGCAGTTGCAGGCCCCGCGCGTCGCCCAGCTCCACCTGACCGCGCGCGTCGCTGAAGCTGGTAGCGCGCAGCGGCGACGCTGGATCGAGCGACAAGACCTGCACTTCGGCGAGCTCGAGCGGATTGCCCTGGTCGTCGAGCACCGTGACTTGCAGCGACTCGCGCAGCGCTGGCAGCGTGATGTCGAGCGTCGCCTTCTTGCCTTCTTCGACGCTGAGCGGAATGCGCTTGGCGATGCGGGTCGGATTCTCGGCGCGTCGCACGTTCACCACGACCTCGCGCGGCAGGGCGCTGAACGCGAACGAGCCATCGCTGGCCGTGACGGTGGCGCGCTGGAAGGTGCCGTGGTCGGCCACGACCTCGACCTCGGCGCCTTCGACGGGCTGATCGCGCTCGTCTTTCACGCGGCCTTCCAGCGAGCCGCCGTGCAGAAGCGTCACCTTCACGCTCGCCTCACCGCCGGGCGTCAGCGTGACGGCGTCGCTGATCGCTTCCACGAAGTCGGGGTGACGGATCAACGCGCGCACGACGCCGGGCGTGACCGGCGCCGCGCGGAACCGCCCGCCCGACGACGTGATCCAAGGCGCGATGTCCTCGTCGGCGTCGATGGGCTGCGTGGTGGCGTCCACGGCGGCGGCCGTCAAAGCCGCGTTGCTTCCGGGAATCGGCGGAATGGGGCCGGGCATCACGCCCAGCTCTCCCGCGGCGATGAGCGGCGGCGGCCCGGCCATGGCCCAGCTGAAGTGCGAGCGCCGGAAGCGCAGCAGCTGCGGCGTCTCGGCGATCGGCAAACCCGAGCTATCGGTGCCCACTACCTCGATCGAAGCGCCGTCGACCGGGAAGCCGCGCGCGTCGACGACCTCGCCCAGTAAGGTGCCGCCGCGCAGCAATGGCAACCGAACCGGCTCGCTCAAAGCTTCCGGTACTGCCACGACCGCGCTGCCGATGAAGTCCGGCGCCCGACCGGACAGCGTAGCTGGGCCGTTCGAGATCGGGCCGAGCGTGACTTTGCCGTCGCTGCCGCTGCGACCGCGCAACGGAAAGGTGCTGAGCCCCTCTTCTGCCAACACGACGTCGGCGTTCGAAACCAAGTGCGGATTCGGACCCGAGCCGTCCGTCACGAGCGCCGTCACGAAGCGCCCTGGCTCGAGCGTCAACGTCACTTCTTGGTCCTGGCCGCGCTCCAGCATCACGCCGACCAGGACGCGTGAAACCAGGTCGCCGAAGGGCGGCTCGGCTCGCTGCGCTTGGGTGGCCCGCAGATCGTAGCTGCCCGCCAAGAGCCCGCCGATCTTGCAGTTGCCGTTCGCGTCCGCAGCGGTGCTACGCGCGGGCCACAGCGTGGCGCCGCCGATCTCGACGTTGGCCAGCGCGGCGGGTTTGCCGTCCGGCAGCTTCACGTGCACCAAGATCGAGCCCAGCCGGCGCAGCGCGACTTCCAGCGAGCCCGAGACGCCGCTGCGGGTGACGCTTTCGTAGCCGGGCGCCGAGACCTTGACCGTGAACGGGGGCGCCCCGAGCCGCAGCAGCTGCGCGGTGCCTTGCGCGTCGCTCAAGGCACCGAACGGCAACGGGTCGGACGTCGTGACCAGCACCGTCGCGTCGGCGAGTGGCACGCGCGCTTCGTCCGTCACCTTGACGGTGAGGGGCGTGGCAACGCTCAGCACCAGCTTCACGTCGCGGGTGCCGCCTTCGATCACGAGCTGCGTCGACGCGCGCGCTCGCCCGGGTGCGTCGGCCAGCACCCACACGGCCCCGCGCGGCACGCGCTGCAACGTGACGTGCCCGGCGTCGTCCGTCGTGCCCTGACCGGCATCGAAGTAGCGCTGCGTGCGCTCCCACAGCAGCCGGATCTGGGCGCCCGCAATGGGTTGTCCCTCTTTGGACACAACCTGGACCCTCAGCACGCCGTCTCGCTCCGTCTCGGCCACCTGCGCCGCCGGCGCCACGGGCGTGAGGGCCACGGCGCGGCCTGCCCGGGGTCGCGAATCCGCCGACAAACCCAGCAGCCAGGCGAGCAGTGCCACTGCACCGACCAGCAGCATCAGCCCGTCGAACGCGCGGCGCAGCCGCCCAGCGAGCAGAGGCTCGGGGCTGGGCGGGCGGCGCTGGGAGCGGCGGCTAGAGCGAGACACGGTTTGTTGGCCGAACCATAACGCGGAAGCCCCCCCGGCTTCTTTCCGCTATCTTTTGCGGATGCGTCTCCGGCGCCTCGTCGTCCTCGCGCTGGCCGCGCTCGCGGTGCCGGCGGCGTGTGGCACCGAGCGAGCGCCGTACCTGGTCGACCCGGGGCACCTCGACTCGGGCAGCGCCGGTGAAGATGGCGGGTTGATGCTGGGCGACGCGCCCGAGGTGCCGACCGGGCCCTGCGGCTCGCAGTCGTTGCCGGTGGTCGAGAACCCCCCGAACCTCAGCTTCATCATCGACCACTCGGCCAGCATGGGCGACGAGCTCGCCGGCAGCGGCCTCAGCAAATACGAGAACGCCCGCATCGCGCTGTCGCACGTGCTCGCCGCGATTGGCCACCGGGTCAACTACGGCGCGACCATCTTTCCCGGCTTGGCAGGGGTTACGGGTTGCGAGGCAGGCGACCAGCTGATGCCGGTGTCTCCAGGTGACCCACCTAGCTACGCGCGCGACGGCCAGACCGGGCCGCGCCTGAAAGACCTGCTCGGTCGTTTGTCGATCGCGGACGTGGACGGAGGCACCCCGGCCGCCGCGACGCTTTTGAAATCGCTCGATACGCTGACCGAGCTGTCCGGCCCCACCTACGTGATCTTGGTCACCGACGGCGCGCCAAACTGCAACGAAGCGCTGTCGTGCAAGGCCGCGCAGTGCATCCCCAACATCGAGGGCCTCACCGCGGGCGGCTTGGATTGTTCGACAGGCGTCAACTGCTGCATGCCCAGCAAGCAGAACCCGAACGCCAACCTGTCGTGCGTGGACCAAGACGCCAGCCTGCAGGCCGTGCAAGCCCTGACCGACGCGGGTATCAGCACGTTCGTGGTCGGCATGCCGGGCAGCGAGCCCTATGACGAGCTCCTGAACGCCATGGCCGAAGTCGGCGGCACTGCTCGCGCAGGCGACGTCGGCTACTACTCGGTCGCCGACACGGACGCCCTGGAGCAGGCCCTCAAGGCCATTGCGGCGTCCGTCGCCATCAGCTGTGAAATTCCGCTGGACTACGAGCCGCCGGATCCCGACTTCGTCAATGTGTACTTCGACGGCAAGGTCGTCGAATACGACCCCGAAGCGGGTTGGGAGTGGACGGAGGACGGCCACGTCGCTATTCGAGGCACGGCGTGTGAGCGGCTCAGCAAAGGTGACGTGCTCGAGGTACAAATCTTGGCGGGGTGCAAGACGGTAGTGAAGTGATGTCAAATACTCATTTATGTGTAGGATGCGTTCCGTGACGTCCAAGCTGGATCTCGAAGAGCTGCGCCGCGGTATCGACGCAGTCGACCAGAACATCTTGAAGCTGCTGCACGAGCGCGTGCGGTTGGTGATGGCTGTCGGTGAGTACAAGCGCGAGCGCGGCATCGCCGTCTATGATCCGGCTCGCGAGCGCGCCTTACTCGACCGTCTGTGCAAGGCCGCCGAGCCGCCGCTCGACGCCGACACCATTCGTCGCATCTTCGAGCGCCTCGTCGACGAGTCGCGTCGCATCGAGCAGCACCACGTTGGCGGCTGAGCGCGCAGGCGCGACGCCAGCGTGGCCGCCGCCCGAATTCGCGCGTTTCAGCCCCCGCCCGTCACCGGCGCGTCGAACCACGCCAGCCATTCGCTGACTAGCGCGAGCCGGCTCTTGTCGACGGTGTAGACGCGAGTTCGGCCTTGGCGTTCGTGCCGCACCAGGCCGGCGTCTTCGAGCACGCGCAGGTGGCGTGTCGTGGTCGGCCACTTGTGCGCGAAGCGTGCCGCAATTTCGCCGGCCGTCGCGGAGCTACGAAAGTGGATGGTCATGAGGATCTGTCGCCGCGCCGGGTGAGCCAGCGCAGCGACCACGGCGTCGAGCGCCTCGAGCTTTTGGGCCGAGTCGAGGGTCAGACCGGTTCGACTTCGCAGATGGTCAATTCTTCGAGCACGGGACCCATCGGCTCCCACACCGCCATCACCTCGGGCGTCTGGTGCGCCACGTCGCTCGAGGTGCCGTCCTTCCACACGAACTGCTCGATGAACTGCACGCGGCGCTTACGGATGTCGAAGGCCTTCCACACCTTGAAGGGCTCGTCGGTGACGAGGCCCACCTTGCGCAGCGCTGGCTCGTGTTTTTTGACGAGCGCCAGCAGCTCTTCCTCTTTGCCGGGCTTCGGAACGTACGTGACGAGGTTGGCAACGGGAGCTTCAGGATTGGCGCGTGGCGCGCGCTGGTGTTGGTCGCTCATGGGGATCCTTTCGGAGGCGGAAATCGATATTTAGCAGTTCTGCTAATTGTCTGCAAATGGCTTCAAGAATGCTGAATTCTTTGCGTGGGAACGGTCCCACAGCGCCGCGCTGACGCTGGGGTGACCGCGCTGCGAACAAAATCACCCTCAGGTGTGACTTCAAGTTGAGAAACATCCTTTCCAAATGCATGACAAGTAGGTGCGAAGCATCGAGACGCGCGCCGCGCGCGGTAGCTGCCTGGCTCTGGCGACGCTCGTCGCTGGGCTAGCGTCTGCTTGTAACGGCCACATCGAAGGCACCGCCCAGAGTGGGCCGCCGCTCGGGGACAAGGCGCCGCCCACCAGCACCGGCGGCGACTTGACCCCGCCGGTGACGTCGCTGCCGGAGGCGTCGGCGTGCCGCACGAACAGCCCCGGACCGCGCGCGCTGCGGCGGCTGACCGGGCTGGAGTACGAGGCCACGCTGCGCGACCTGTTCGGCGACCCCGCCGTACCGGTGACGGCCGTGTTCAGCGATCCGAGCGTGCTCGGCTTCACCGTCGATACGCACGCGCTGGTGATTCAAGGCTTGGGCGCGCAGCAGCTGATGGATCAGGCTGAAACCATCGCGCACTGGGCCGTGACCACGCACCTGGACAAGCTGACCTCGTGCACGACGAACGACGCCACGTGCCGGCAAAGCTTCATTCGCCAGTTCGGCAAGCGGGTACACCGCGCGCCGCTGACGGACGCCGACGTGGCGACCTACGAGGGCATTTTCAACGGCGAAGCGTCGTTCAACGACGGCGTCGAAGCCGTCACGTCGGCGTTCCTGCAGTCGCCGTACTTTCTCTACCGGCGGGAGCTGGGTACGGCTGGAGGCAACGGCTATCAGTTGTCGCCGCACGAGCTCGCCAGCGCGCTGTCGTACTTGTTCACGGGCAGCATGCCCGACGACGAGCTGTTCGCTGCCGCCGACTCCGGCGCGCTTTCGAACGCCGACGAGCAAGAGCGACAAGCCGAGCGGTTGCTGCAGTCCACGCGCGGTCACCAAGCGGTGGGCGCGTTCATGCGCGACTGGCTCGGCCTCGGCAAGCTCGCGACCATTGCCAAAGACGACACCGTCTTCAAGCTGACCGACTCGCTCCGGCAAGCCATGGGTGAAGAGACGCGGCGCTTGATTGAAGACGCCACCTTCAACCAAAACAGCTCGTTTCTATCGCTGCTGACCACGAAAACCACGTTCCTGAATCAAGAGCTGGCGACGCACTATGGTTTGCCGAACGCCGGCAGCATGAGCGCGGAGTTTTCGCCGGTGACGTTCGCTGCGGGCCAGCGTGACGGCGGTTTGCTGGCGCAAGGCAGCCTGCTCACGGCGCTGGCGACGGCTTCGGAGTCTTCTCCGGTGCAGCGCGGCAAGCTCGTGCGCACGCGGCTCTTGTGCCAGGAGCTGCCGCCGCCTCCCGCGAACTTGAACACGGCGCTCAAGCCGTCGTCGGGCGGCGTGACCACGCGCGAGCACTTCACAGAGCATTCGGCGAACCCGGTGTGTGCCGCCTGTCACCGCCGGATGGATCCGATCGGCTTTGGTTTCGAACACTACGACGCCTTCGGTCGCTTCCGCGACCAAGACAACGGTCACCCCGTGGACGCTTCCGGTAACGTCGAGACCGACGACGCCAACGTGCCGTTCGACGGCTTGCCGGGTCTCACCGATTACTTGACCAAGCAAGCGGGCGCCGAGGTGAACGCCTGCCTGGTGCGCTACTGGTCGTACTTTGCCTTCGGCTCGCCGGGCTGGAGCGAGGACCAGTGCACGTACGACAGCATCTCGAACAGCGCGACCGCCGACGGCTTTGCGCTGCGCGCAGTCGCCAAGTCCATCATCAAAACCGCGCGTTTTTCGCGCCGCGCGGCGGACCAGTGAGCAACGCCATGAAGACGCTATCTCGCCGCACTTGGCTCAAGACGCTCGCCGCGGGCACGGCGCTGTCGCCGTTTTTGGATCTGGAAGCGCCCGCGCAGGCCGCCCTGAACGGCCCCGTCAAGCGCATCGTGCTGTTTTGCACGATGGCCACGGTGCCGACCATTTGGACGCCGACCAGTGTGAAGGCCGAGAACGACTTCGTGCTCGCCGAGAGCACGTCACCGCTCGACGCCATTCGCAAGCACATGGTCATGATCGAGGGCTTGCCGAGCCAGAACCCGGGCGACAACCACGGCAGCCCGGACGGTCTGACCGGCCTGGGCTTTGGCGCGTCGGGTCAGCAGCAGCTCATCTCCGTCGATCAGTTCGTGGCGGACAAGCTGGTGGCCGGCGGCAGCACCGCCGCCGTGCCGTCTTTGCTGCTGGGCGCGGAAGCGACCGCCAACGGCGGCAAGACCATGTTCAACCGCGCCAACAACTTGCCGACCATCAGCTCGCCCTTGGCGGCCTTCAAAGCCGTCTTTGGCAACGCCATGCCGGCCACCGGCGCCGCGCCCGTCGATCAGCTGCTGAAGCGCCGTAAGAGCACGCTGGACGCGCTCACGGGCCAGCTCAAGACCCTCAGCGACAACGTCGGTTCGGAGGCAAAGGCCCGCTTGGACTTGCACCTGCAGTCCATCCGCCAGATCGAGACGCGCCTCAGCTCGGGCGGCGGGCAATTGGCAGGTTGCGGCGAAGGCATTACCGCGACGGACGTGACCACCAACGTGCTGCAGGCCAACTTGGTGCACTTGGATATTCTGGCTAGCGCCATTGCTTGCAACGCAACGCGCGTGGCCGGCATTCAGTTCGGCTCCGATCAGGTGCTGCAGGTCGATCTGCCGGAGCTTGGGCTGCAGGGTGACGAGCACGGCTTGATGCTCCACTCCGGCATGGGCGACAACTTCGCCAAGCTGACCCAATTCGAAAAATGGTTGTCGCAGCGCTTCGTCGATCTCGTGAACAAGCTCGAGGCAACGCCGGATCCGGATGGTGGCGGTAGCGTGCTGGACAGCACGCTGGTGGTGTGGGCGCGCGACATGGGCGACGGCTCCGCGCACAATCAAGAATCGATGCGCTTCGTGTTCGCTGGTAGCAAGTACCTGAAGAAGGACCCGAACGGCCGTTACATCAACTTCGCGGGGCGCGCGCGGCACGAACGCGCGCTGCTCAACGTCTGCGAGGCGATGGGCGTCACGGACTTCAAAGGCTTTGGCGACAGCGGGCTGGCCGACAAGACGCCGCTCAGCGAGCTGAAGGCTTGAGGTACTAGAAGGGCTGCCCGAGGGCGTTTTCAGCCCTTTGGGCCCCAGTTGGCGGTATTCTTGACAGCGCGGTCAAGAATGGTAAGAGCCCGGTGTGGCAGGTCGACCCCGCAGCTTCGATGTGGATCAGGTGCTGGGCCAAGCCATGCTCGTGTTTTGGAAGAAGGGCTACGAGGCGACGGGGCTCGTGGACTTGGAGCGCGCGACGGGCTTGGGGCGACAGAGCCTTTACGGAGTGTTCGGCGATAAGCGCGGATTGTTCTTGGCGGTGGTGGAGCACTATTTTCAGCGCGTGCTCGAGCCGGGCTTCGCCGTGCTCGATGCGCCCGGCTCAGCGCGCGCCAACTTGGAGCGCATCTTCGATGCTTGGGAAGCGACGGCGATCGCGCCGGAGTTTCACGGCTGCTTGGTGGGAAACTCCGTGCCGGAGTTCGGTAGCACCGATCTCGAAGTGTCCGCCGTTTTGCGGCGCAAGCTGGAGCTGATGGAGGCTGCGTTTGCGCGAGCACTGCGCCGCGCCAAGAAGGAGGGCGAGGTGCCGGCAGGTCTCGACGTGAACGGCACTGCTCGTTCGCTGTTGACGTTGGCGCAGGGGCTCGCGGTGGTGGCGCGCGCCAACCGCGATCCGGCGTTCGTGCACAGCGTGGTCCAGACCGCGCGTTCGCTCTTGAGCTGAGCCAGCCTGGCTCGGCTTCGTCTTCGCTCGTTGAATTATTGACTGAACTGTCAAGAATAGGAGAAGCCAGATGACTGAGAAAAATGCTGGGGAATTTGCTGGGAAGTGCGCGCTCGTGACAGGAGGCACCACCGGAATTGGTAGGGCCACGGCCGAGCTGCTCCACGCTGCGGGCGCGCGAGTCGCGATCACGGGGCAGAACCCCGACACCCTCGCGACGGCAGCGCGCGAGCTGCCGAGCGACGTGCTGGTGCTGAAGGCGGACTCACGCTCCATCGCCGATGCCGCGCGACTCGCCGAGCAAGTGAAGGAGCGCTTTGGCAAGCTAGACGTCGTCTTTTTGAATGCCGGCATCGCGCAGCTCGCGCCGTTCGAGGCCGTGGACGAAGCCTTTTACCAAGAGCACATGGACGTGAACGTGAAGGGCGTCGTCTTCACGCTCCAGAAGTTGCTGCCGTTGCTGGCCGACGGCGCTTCTGTCATCGTCAACACGTCGGTGGCCGATCAGCGCGGGGCGCCGGGCTTGTCGATCTACTCGGCGACGAAGGGCGCAGTGGCGGCGCTCGTGCGGACGCTGGCGGTGGAGCTTGCGCCGCGCAAGGTGCGGGTCAACTCGGTATGCCCGGCGACGATCCTGACGCCCATCCAAGCCAAATTTGGGCTGCCGCCCGACGTGGCGCAGGCGGTGGCTGCGCAGTACACGGCGCGCATTCCGCTCGGCCGCTTTGGCGCGGCCGAAGAAGTAGCGCGAGCGGCGATGTTTTTGGCTTCGCCAGCGTCGTCTTACGTTACCGGCGTGGAGCTGGTGGTGGACGGCGGTTTGGCCGCAACGTGAGGGTGTGGCGCACGAGTGCTCGCGCTGTTCAGTAGCCTTCGCAGCGCGGGCGCTCGAGCGGCGGCAGTGGCTCTTCACCGGCGCGGGGCTCGACGCGCGTGACCTGAAGCAGGGCATTGCCCATGACCTGGTAGGTCGCGCCGCTGGCTTCCAGCTCGGAGGAGACCTGCGGCGTGCTCCAACCTGCATCGGAGAGCACGCTCTTCAGCTCGCCGTAGGGGAAGGAGGTGCCGGAGTTGTCGAGGTACGCGACCGCCGCGCCTGAATCGTCGAAGCGCACCACGTGATTGTCGATCTGTGTCTCGGTCGTGATGGTTAGCGGCTCGCTCCAGGTGTTCGTGTCGAACGAGTAGGCGCTGGAGCCAATGCGCGTGATCCATTCTTGCCAGGTCACGATCGCCGCGCCGTCTGGCCCGACCGCCACGGCGGGCCTCAGGATCTGCTTTTCGGACGTGAAGAACAGCGCCGGTTCGGTCCAGTTGCCGGCTGCGCCGCGGGTGCGAGCGCTGAACCACAGCCCTTGGGGCTTGCCAATGACGCCTTCGCGCACCCAAACCGCCAGCTCGCGGCCTTCGCTGTCCGAAGCCGCGCTCCACTGGTAAGGCGCACTTTCTGGCGAGTCGTCGAAGACGTGGTTGTTCACCCAAGCCTTTTTGGAGGCCTGGTAGTCGTAAGCCGTGAGCGAGCCAACGGCGTCGAGCGGCTGGTTGGATGCGACCAGCGTGGCGTCGCCACCGTCGTAGACGAAAAGACCCTCGGCCCGCTGGATGTCGGACGGCTTTTGGGCTGCGATGAGGATTAGCTGCTTGGACCAAACTCTGGTCTTGGGGTCGTAGGCGCGGGTCCACAGCGCATTGTTCTGGGTATACGCCACCATTGCCCAGCCTCCCGGGCTGACTGCAAGTAGCGGCGAGCTGACGGGCGCCGAGCCGTCGTCGAGAAATTCGGCGGCTTGCCAGGTGCCGGCGGCGGCGTCGAAGCGCGCGCTGGCAAGGTGCTTGCCGATGCCGCGTTGGTTCTGCCAAAGCAGCAGCAAATCGCCGCCGCCGAGCTCCTCGACCTGCAGCCGGTCGATGCGATCGGAGCGCAACGGAGCGAGAAAACACTCGCCCGACGGGTCTCCACCCGAGCAAGTAGTCGCCGGCAGGATCGGCTCGTCGGGGTAGGGCACGAGCACGATGTCAACTCCGTCGGCGCCGATGTTGCCCGCAAAAGAAGACCACATCTTGCCTGCCATCGCGTTGCGCTCTGGCGACAGCGTAAGCTCCATCTTGACCACGTAGGAGGAGCCTGCGCTGGGCCCCGCGTCCCACATGAACGAGAGGCTCCTGCCGCTGTCGGTCAGCACGTTGATCGGCGTGCACCCGAACGGCGCTGGCTGGTCTCGCTCCGGCAATCCGCCGAGACAGCCGTTGCCGCTCAAGCTCGAGCCGTCATTGGAAAACTCGAAGCCATACGGATCCGGCCCCAACGCGACCCAGCGACCAGCGACTGGGGTTACTGGGCATTCGGCGGGTGCGCCAGCCGCAGCCATCTCACCGGCTTCGCCGGTCGTACCGGCATGCGATGTCGATCCTGAACCGCCCGCCGTTGCGCCGCCTTGGCCAGTTCCTCCGGACCCGTTGCCGGTGACTTTGTGATCGGAGTCTGCGGTGCGACCGCAAGCCAGCGCCATAAGCGCCCAGCAGCCAACCCAGCACGGCCCACGCAACCCAACCATGTCTCCCATCGTCCACGATCTGCGCGGACGTCACAAGTCAGGTTGACGACGTTTCGACCACCTCGGGCGATTCCTCCGCCGCCGGTGGTTCGAAATGGACCTTCAGCTCCGCGAAACCCTCCGCCGAGATCAAGAAAGCACCAGCGCTTCCATTGCGGTCCAAACAGCGCGCGAGCGCCACGTCGTCAGCGCAACGCAACCAATGAAGGCGCGTCGTGGCTCCGACCATGCGAGCCAAATCACGCACCTGATCGCGCAGCGCGCGCCGCCAGAAGCCGCAGTCGAGCACGACGGAAGCGCCCGCCTTCACGACCTGCGGCCACAGCTCGTCGATCGCTGTGCGTAGCCGCTTCATCGCCTTCATGTCGAGCTCGTACGTGGGGCCGTCGGCAAACAAGCGCAGGTACAGCTCGTCGAGCGAGAACACCACTGCAGACTCACGCTCCGCCAGGGCTTTGGAGAACGTGGTCTTGCCGGCTCCCAAGTAGCCGCAGACGAGGTGAACGGTCGGCACGTGAGCCGTGTAGCCCAGTTGCTGGGTTTGGTCACTCCGGCTACGGTCGCGTGGCTTGACGAGCGTTTCTGGGTTGTCGCGCTGCCGTTGGCTGGGCTCGGTGTTGGCTCTGGTGTCGGCCGCGTTCGGGTGTTCGCCCAAGGCGGAGCAGCGTGCCGCTGAGCCGCCTCGTCCGGCGCGCTCAGCGGCAACGAAACCGGCGGTAACGCTTGCGCCGGCTGCGTCATCGGCTAGCAGCGCAGTCACGGTGCCCCCGTTGGCGGACCCACCGTGGCGCACGCCGCGCAACGCTCATCAGGAGGCCGCGTTGGCGCGCGACGCTGCCGCTCTGGAGCCGCTGCGCGTCACGCCGCTCGGGAATCGGCTGGGATGCGCGCAATTTCGGTCGCTTGGGTTGGCGGCTGGCCTGGCTCGTCGCAAGGCCGAGGGGCAAGACCGCGTGAACGAGTGCACTGACGAAGCCGCCGAGCGCGTCGCATGCTTCGAGGCGCCAACGGGGCTGTTCGTGCCCGTGGAGCAGCCAGACGGCGTTTGCAGCTATCGACTTTGGTTCGTGCCGCGGGCGTCCGAGCAGGCGGCCGTGCCGCTGACGGCGGTGCTCGAAGAGTTCGACATCTCGTTCACGTTACTGCTCGGTCCCGACGATACCAACGACGACGGCGTCATGGAGGCACTGCTCGTGCGCGGCTGGGCGCATCCCGAAGGCGTGGGGGCGAGCCAAGAAGCTCACTCGCTCGAGTCGAGCGGCGCGCAGCGTGAGCTACCGTTCAGCGACTTCAAAGACGTGGACGGCGACGGGCGTTACGACGCCATCATCGACTACAGCGAGCTCACCAACGACGGCTCCTGCACGCCTGCCGGCGAGATGGAGCCGTGGGTCGCCCAAAGCTTGGCGAGCCCGCCCATCGTGCTGCACCGTTTGCAAGGCTTCACCTTCTCGCTGCGCGACGCTGTCGCCCGCCAAGCTCGCGCCAAGCGCTGCGAAAACTTGGGCGCCGAGGTCGTGGCGCGTCGCAAAGGGGGCGTCGACGAAGACGAGACCATGCGCCGCACGATGTGCCGGCTGGCAGACGGGGCCGACCCAGCAGCGATCCAACAGGCGTTGGCAGCCGCCTGCACGCGCAACTTCGAGGCACCCACCGACTGCAAAAAGCCGCGCAAAGGCGTGTGCTACTGGCGACAAGCTCTGCTCGGCACGCCTGCTGCCTTCGAGAAGCTGAAACAGTGGTTGGTCGAGCCGTCGGTCGCCACGCCGACGCCTTGATTCAAGCCGATCAGTGACGGCGGCGTTTCGACAGGAGCAGCAGCGACGAACCCATGAGGAGCCAGCTTGTGAGCCCTCCCGAGGGCCCGCGCCCGAGGCTACACCCCTGAGCCTCGCCACTCGTACTGGTGCTCTGCGTGCTCCCATTTCGTGGGTCGGTTGGCGACGCTGCGGCCTGTCCGTTGGCGCCACCGGTCAAGACTCCAGCTCCGCCGCTGCCGACGCCGCCACCGGTCCCTGAACCACCACCGGCTCCACTGCTCGCGCGGGAGGTGCGCTCCGCCTGCTCTTGTTGGCTGCTCGGGTGATCGCCCGATGGGCAATCGCGCCGAGCTGCAAAGCAAGCATCGAGACTGAACCCCTCGCAGCTCTTGCTCGCGAAGGCCGCCGCAAATGCCGAGCACCAGTTGGTCTCGTAGCCCGCCGGAGGCACCACGCAGCCGCGTAGAGTTTGCTGCACGTCGCCAGATATCTCGGCTTTGACTCCCACCCCGAGCCCCACCAGGCTCACGCAGTCTTGGCCGAGCTGGGTGACCGAATCACTCTGGTAAGAGAAGCCAAGCACATCGAAGCACAGCTCCTCGCCCTCGACGTCGAAGCGGCGCTGCACGAGCATACCCATGGAAGGCGAGGGGGTTTCGCCCGGGAGGGCGAGCGCGTAGCGATACTGTTTCACGTAGGGTCCGGTGAACGAAACCGTGACGACTGGTCGTACGCGTGTCTTCTCGGTGAACCGCCACACCGGTGCGCTTGCATCTCGTTCCTGACACTCAATCAGCGTTCCCTCGGGCACGGTCTCGGCGACGACGCTGCTGGTGAACTTAGGTAGCTCGAATGGGGTCTCGACGACCGTAAATGGCGTGGTCGCGGTATTGAGCGGCCCACTTGCGGACGCACTGTAGTTGCCAGCTTGGAGAGGGGACTCGGGAATGAAGACGAAGCTGCCCGTTGCCCCGGTTGCGCTGTCGGCAAACCGCCCCGGTAGCGGAGTGCCATCGCTCGCCGAGAAGCGGGGCGTCGAAGCCATGCAAGCCGGTTGGCACTGAACGTAGCCCGTGACGACGCCACCGACCGGAATGGTTGGGTCCACGCTCACCGATACGAAGGGGGCCGCCACGGCTGCCGCTGGACTGGTCGAGACGAGCTCGGCACAGCCAATGAGCCAAGCTCCGCTGAAGGTGGCGCGGCGAAGGAACCCGGTTCGACGTGAGTCGGTCATCGCGGCCCGAAACAGCACCAATCATGCCAAGCTCATGGCCCAGTGGCGGGAGTGCTGGCCTGCCTACGTAAGGCGGCGCAACGGCTGCGTTTTTGCGCGTCGGGGCACCGCGCGCTCAGCGGAGGAGCGGTTGTGCCTGCTTGTGCCACTCCCCCATCGGAAAGCCCGCTTACAATGCCAGCGCGAGCCCGCGAGAAGCGACGCTCAGTGCAGCGTATGCCAAGTCCCGTCGTGCTCGACCTTGGGCACTTCGATCTCGGGCAATCGATGCATGGCCGCCGGCGGAATCGAAGGTGGCGCGTCTTCGGCTTG
>DATAKF010000148.1:0-5496 GCA_036261775.1 Polyangiaceae bacterium
ATACGCCAGCACCTTCTTGATGTCGTTCTGCGCAAACGCGATGGTCGCGGCGAAGACGGCGGTCAGGCCGCCCACTAGCGCCACCGTGAACATCGCGAACGGGCTCATCACGAAGATGGCCGAGGTGCGGCACACCAAGTACACGCCCGCCGTCACCATCGTGGCCGCGTGGATCAGCGCGCTGACCGGGGTTGGGCCGGCCATGGCGTCCGGCAGCCAGACGTACAGGGGCAGCTGAGCGCTCTTGCCAGCAGCGCCGAGGAACAGGAACAAGCCGACCAAGGTGGCCGCGCTCGCGGTGCGCGGCATGTTCAGCCAGGCGCCGGCCTTCTCGCCGAGCAGGTTGGCGAGCGGCACGTGATCGCCCAGCGGCCACACCTGGACCTGCTGAGCTAGCCCGCTGCGCGCGCCTTCGATGCCCGACCAGTCGAGCGCTCCGCAGTAGTAGAGCAAGAGCCCCATCGCGACGAGCAGGCCAAAATCACCGATACGGTTGGTGATGAACGCCTTCTTGCCGGCCGAGGCGTTCTTGTCCTCGCCGAACCAGAAGCCAATGAGCAGGTAGCTGCAGAGACCCACGCCTTCCCAGCCCACGAACAACACCGGCAAGCTGTCGCCCAAGATGAGCACCAGCATCGAGAAGATGAACAGGTTCAGGTAGGTGAAGAACCGGTAAAAACCCGGGTCGTCTTCCATGTACTTGGACGAGTACAGGTGGATGAGGAAGCCGATGCCGGTGACGATCAGCGCCATCGTGCCGCTGAGCGCGTCGACGGACAGCGAGACCCACAGCGTGGTCGAGCCGGAGCCGTGCAGCGACAGCGTCATCCACTGCCAGCCGCGCCAGATCAGCTTGACCGCTTCGTGCTCCCCCTCACCCTCGCCGCCCTGGTGGTGGAGGATGAAGAAGGTCACGACCGAGAACACGAACGAGGCGAACACCGACCCCAGGCCCATCAGGGTGACGGCCTCGCGCCCAAGGCGCTTGCCGAACACACCGTTCACCACCGCGCCCAGCAGCGGCAGCAGCACGATGAAAGCCAGGAGTGTGAAGTCCGAAGCGGGAAAGAGCTCTTCTAAAGCGTGCATGGAGAATCCTCAGTGACGGAGCTGATCCGCCTCGTCGCTGAATACCGTCTGCTTCAGGCGGTAGAACGAAAGCACAATCGCCAGGCCCACCGCGACCTCGGCCGCGGCCACGGCAATGATGAAAAAAGAGAATGCTTGGCCGTTCATGTCGCCGGTGTGACGGCGGTTGAACGCGACCAAGGTCAGGTTCACGGCGTTGAGCATCAGCTCGATGGACATCAGCTGGGTGAGCACGTTGCGGCGTACCAGGAAGCCGATCGAACCGATGGTGAAGAGCACGAACGACAAGAGGACGTAGTGCTCGACGACGTTGCCTAAGATGTTCATTACAGTTCCTCCCCAGTGAGGGGGCGGCCGGCATCGCGCGGATGCAGCGGGCCGTGGAAGAAGCGCCGAGTGGGGCTCGGGCTCTCTTTCTTCTTCGGGGTTTGGTGGCGGCTGCGCGCCACCGCGATGGCACCGACGACGGCGACGATTAGCAGGGCGGTCGTCAGCTCGAACGGAACGATCATTTTGGTGAACAGCTGGGTGCCCACGGCTTCGACCGTGCCGTGCAGCGGACCCACGCGACCAAAGCGCGGCGGCTGAGCCGCCGAGCGCAAGACCAGGATGAGGGTGACTAGCGAGATGACGGCCATCAAGCCGCCCGCCAGCAGGCGCGCCAGCCTGCCGCTGGGCTCGCGATCGCCCTTGTTGGCTCCAGCGTCGGGGCCGAGCAGCATGATCACGAACACGAACAGCACCACGACCGCGCCGGCGTAGACGATCAGCTGGATGGCAGCCAGAAACTGCGCGTTCAGCTTCAGGAACAAGCCTGCGATGCCCACGATGGTGAGGAGCAGGCCCATCGCGCCGCGGATCGGGTTCTTGGCCAGCACCGTGCAGAGCGCGCCCACCAGGGCTGCGATCGAACACACGGCGAAAAAGACGTTACCCGCTGTCATAGCGTGAGCCTTCCGGTCTGCGATTTGCCGCCCGTTTGGACGTAGTCCTCGAGCTGCTTGCGAAACTTGCGCACGAAAGCCAGGGCGGGCTGCGCCGCGCCGTCGCCGAAGGCGCAGATGGTGTTGCCCGTGATGTCGGAGGCAATCTCGGAGATCTGGTCGAGCTCGGCGATGGAGCCCTTGCCGTGGACGATCTTCTCCAAGATGCGCTCGATCCAGCCGCAGCCTTCGCGGCACGGCGTGCACTGGCCGCACGACTCGTGACGGTAGAAGCGCATCACGTTGTGCAGCGCCAGCACCGGATCGGTCGCGTCACTCATCACAGTGGCGCAACAGGTGCCCAGCATGCTGCCGGCGCCCCGGAAGGTGTCGACCCCGAGCGGCAGGTCCAGGAAGGGCTTGCCGTTGTACGGCTCCAGGCGCGGGTCGGTCGAGCTTACGACCTCGTCGGCCAGGTGCACCGGGCAGGACGACCCGCCGGGGATCACGGCCATGAGCTTGCGGTCACCCAAGATGCCGCCGCCCAGATCGTAGATGAGGTCGCGCAAGGTCAAGCCGACCGCGGCCTCGTACAGGCCCGGCTTCTTGACGTGGCCGCTGACGCCGAACAGGCGCGCGCCGCCGTCGTTCAAGCCGTGCAGAGCGCTGAGCTTGCTGAACTCGTCGCCGCCTACCTCGAACACCGTCGGCGCGATCGCGATCGTCTCGACGTTGTTGACCGTGCTGGGATTGCCGAAGGCACCGTACTGCGCCGGGAACGGCGGCTTGAGCCGAGGCTCACCGCGACGACCTTCGAGCGAGTTGAGCAACGCCGTCTCTTCACCGCAGATGTACGCGCCGGCGCCGGTGTGAACGTACACCTCGACTTCGTAGTCTTTGCCGAACGGGCGCTTGCCCAGGTACCCCTTGGCGCGCGCTTCGTGAATTGCACCCCACAGCCGCTCCTTCGACAGGTGCAGCTCGTCGCGCACGTAGATGTACGCGGCGTGCGCGCCGATGGCGTAGGCGCCGATGATGCAACCCTCGACCAAGGAGTGAGGATTCATCTCCATGATGGAGCGGTCTTTGAAGGTGCCGGGCTCGCCTTCGTCGGCGTTGATCACCAGGTAGTGCGGCTTCTTCACCTCTTTGGGCATGAAGCTCCACTTGGTGCCGCAGTCGAAGCCAGCGCCGCCGCGTCCGCGGATGTGCGCCTTCTTCATCTCGTCGATGACTTGGTCGCGCGTCAGGCCGAGCGCTTTGCGAACGCCGCGGTAGCCGCCGGCAGCCTCGTAAGCCGCCAGTTTGTAGCTGTCCGGCTTGCCGTAAGAGTGGCTCAGGTAATTGGTAAGCTTGATCATGACGGTCCCTCAACCTCCCGCGATCAGGCGGTCGAGGATGCGATCGACCTCTTGGGTCGTCAGGTTCTCGTGGTAGCGCTTGTCGACCTGCATCACCGGCGCCGTGCCGCAAGCGGCCAGACACTCGGCGGTGCGCAGCGTGATGCGCCCGTCTTTGGTGGTCTCGCCCACGTGAACGCCGAGGCGCTTCTCGCAGTGCTTGACCAAGTCTTCGGCGCCGCGGAGCGCGCACGACAGGGTGTGGCAAACCCACACCTGGTGCTTGCCGGGCTTCTTCTGGTTGAAGAGCGTGTAGAAAGTGACGACGCCCTGGACGTGCGCGGTCGACAAATCGAGTCGCTTGGCGACGAACGCGATCACGTCTTCCGAGACCCAGTTCTCGTTGGCTTCCTGACAGAGGTGCAGCGTGGGGATGCACGCGGCCATCTTGTTCGGGTACCGCGAGAGGATGTCTTCGAGCTGCCGCTCTTGCTCTGCGTTGAGAGCGAATGCCATTAACGTTTCCGGGGCTTGTCTCGGACCTCGCACACGGGAAAGTGAGCGAGTGATCCGAGCTCTGGTTGCATGAATTTTCTGGAGAATTTGCCCGGGGGCCGGGCCGGCGAGGCGAACCGTAGTGATCCGCAAAGCGGGGTGTCAAGGCTCATCCCCGTGAACGTGCCCGCGCCCGTGCCCGTGCCCGAAATTCCGGTGTTCTACGTTTCCTTTTGGAGGCCTGGCCTGCGCGGGCAGCTGCCCGCGGCGCGCGACCTAGGCTCGCGCCGGAAAGTCGAACACCGGCCTACCAACCTGGAGACGACCGGAGGGGGAGAACGAGAGCCCGAGCACGGCGAGAAGAGAGCGGGAGATCGGGCGCGGGCACGTTCACGGGGGTCTGCGGCAACGGACGTAGATGAAGATAGCCCTACGTCACCCTTGAGAATTTGCACGAAGCAAGAGTAGGCTCGGGGCCCCATTAGCCCTCTGAGGGAGGTCTTCGAGTGTTTTGTCCGAACTGTGGGACCGAGAATGAGGAAGCGGCGACAACCTGCAAGAAGTGCGGGTTCAGCCTGAAAGGTGCCGCTGCCCCGAAGTTCAAGGGCACGATGCTGATGATGAACGCGCCCGCCGGATTGAAGGCGGCCGCACCAGCACCTGCTCCCGGAGCGCCCGCTCCGGCTCCGGCCGCGCCAGCTGCAGCGCCGCCCCCGGCCGCCGCGCCGGCAGGCCCGCCCGCGGGTGCACCGCGTCCTCAATTGAAGGGCACGATGCTCGGTGTCGCGCCGCCTTCGTTCGGCGCCCCCCAACCGCAAGGCGCTCCGCCTGCTCCCGGAGGCTTCGGTCCGCCACCTGGTGGCGCTCCGGCTCCTGGTGGTTTCGGTCCTCCACCTGGCGGTCCACAAGCTGGCGGTCCTGCTCCGGGTGGCTTCGGTCCGCCTCCGGGTGCGGCTCCCGGAGGTTTCGGTCCGCCCCCCGGCGCGCCCGCCGCGGGTGGTTTCGGCCCTCCACCTGGCGCCCCCGCGCCGAGTCCGTACGGTCCGCCGCCTGGCGCGCCGCAAGCTCCGCCACCCGGCATCGTCGATCAACCCGTCAATCCACTCGGTGGCACGATGGTGGCTGACGCGGGCTCGTTCAATCCGTACGGCCAACCTCCGCAGGGTGGTTTCGGCGGTCCACCACCCGGCGGACAAGCTGGCGGCCCTCCCCCTGGTGGTGGCTATGGCGGTCCTCCGCCTGGTGGTGGCTATGGTGGGCCTCCGCCTGGTGGCGGCTACGGCGCTCCAGATCCGGGCGCCGGTGGTCCTGTGCCTGGCGGTCCACAAGCTGGTGGTGGCTATGGTGGTCCTCCGCCCGGTGGCGGCGGTGGCTACGGCGGCCCTCCGCAACAGGGTTACGGCATGCCCGGCGGCGGTGCACCCATGGTGCAAGCCGGCGGTCGTGGTCCGATCGGGCAGACGCGCAACGCGACGCAGGTGCTCATCATTAGCCTGCTGTGCGGCTTCTACGGCTTCTTCCAGGTCTTCCAAGAGCTGGGTGAGCTAAAGGCGTACCGCGGCAAGGACGACATCAACCCGATCCTGTTCTTCCTGCCGATCATCAGCATCATTCAGGTGTGGAACCTGCCGCCGAAGATCCTCGAAGCG
>DATAKF010000152.1:0-34309 GCA_036261775.1 Polyangiaceae bacterium
TCAGCAACTTGAAGTACGATCGCTTGATATTCATCGCTTGGTTCCTCGCCCTCGAAAAAGCACGTTTCGTTCGCCTGGCCACCCGGAAGCCACGACCTCCAGGACCGGTACTCTTATACGAAAGACACCTCATTGGATCCCCTCGAGCCGTGATTTTTATCGTCGGCGCGCAGCCGCCAATGCCGGGGTAAACCCAATTTACCCAAAATGCGGCCAAATTTCGGTTTGACGCAGACGCTCGAAGACGGCGCAGCCCGGCGCCCAGCGATACTCGGCTTGATCCGCTGGAGGCGAAATTCGGCGCGTCCGGGAGCCGCTGACTCGGCACCTCGAACCGACTAGCGTCGCGCCATGCAATTCGATCCGAACTTGGGCCCACTCGGGCCGTTGCTGGGAATTTGGGAAGGCGAGAAGGGCACCGACTTGGCGCCGTCCGACAAGGCGGCCACGGATCGGCAGCTCGTCACCAGCAAGTATCGCGAGCGGATGGTGTTCGAGCCCACGGGCCGCGTCGACAATCATGAGCAGTCCATGTACGGCCTCCGCTACTCGACGAAAGCGTGGCGTGTTGGCGCGGCCGATCCGTTTCACGAAGAGGTGGGCTACTACCTGTGGGACCCGGCTTCTGAGCTGATTTTACGCACCTTCATGCCGCCTCGCGGCATGACCGTGCTGGCCGGTGGCTATGCCAAGCCGGACGCGCGCGAGTTCTTGCTCGAGGCCAAGGCTGGGGACGAAGTGTTCGGTGTTTGCTCGAGCCCGTTCTTGACCGCGGAGTTCAAGACCGTGCGCTACACGGTGGCCGTCAAGGTGTTGGACGACAACTCGTTCGAGTACGAGGCTCACACCTACCTGAAGATGAAGAACCGCGCCGAGCTGTTCGACCATCGCGACGACAACGTGATGCGGCGCGTTTCAGCGTAGCCGCCGCCGCGTCGTGCACATTGCGCGCTATGCGGGCGCTTCGCGGTCCTTGTCCCAGTCTGGCCAAGGACCAGGCGCGGGCGCGACCGGTACCGACTTCGTTTCGGTGCGAAACAAGCTGAAGCCGCGGGCCTGGTAGTTGCGGAGCGCGGCGGGCGCGTCGAGCGTGCAGGTGTGTACCCACACTCGGTGTGTGCCCGGCGCCTCCCACGCGCGCTGAACCGCGTAGGTGAGCAGCCTGCCGCCGAAGCCGCGGCCAACGGCCTCGGGCATCAAGCCGAAGTAGGCAAGCTGAGCGTTGCCCTCGGGTTGCCGCTCGAGCTCGACGTAGCCGGCGGGCGCGCCGTTGAGCTGCAAGGTGTGAAGCTCGACCTGTTCTCGCCCCAGGTAGGCGTCCCAGCGGGCCTTGGACCAGCCCAAGCGCTCCGTCCACGAGTAGTGACCGCCCACCGTCGCGTACAAGAAGCGCGCAAACGCCGCGCTCGGCCGGCGCACGCGTTCGAGGCGATGCTCCCAAGCGGGAGCGCGCGCGGGAACTAGCATGCTTGGGCTCAGCATCTCCAAATACCAAGTCGTGACCTCGTGCTCCGCGCCCATGCATCCCCAGCCTAGCCGATGGCGAGACAGCGCGACCCAGACAGCGCGACCGGGGCCGAGCGACCGGGGCCGAGCGAGCGAAAGCGAGCGACTCGAGACAGACCTTCTGCGCAGTTTTCGGCCACACTCCTGAAACGTCTTTGGGCCTAGACGGCTCTGTCACGCGCCGAGTAGGCTTGCTGTTTTTCAAGGAGGACGTGTCATGGCTCAAGGCGGCTGGAATCCCCCCCCTGGCGGTTACGCACCACCACCTGGCGGTCACGCGCCGCCTCCCGGCGGTCATGGCCCGCCTGGCGGTCATGGTCCCCCAGGCGGTTTCGCTCCGCCCCCCGGCGGTCACGGCCCGCCTCCCGGTGGCTTCGCGCCGCCGCCGCAGCAGCACTACATGCCGCAGAGCGCGTCGGCTGTCGCGGCTAGCTCGAAAGGCTTTTTCGCGGGCTTGTTCGACTTCACGTTCGAGAACCTGGTCGCGCTCAAGGTCATCAAGGTCTTGTACGGGCTGTTTCTGCTCGCTCTCGCGCTCGGTATCTTGGGCGGTCTCGGCACGTCGGTAATTTCGGTGGTCAACGGGCAGGTGCTGGCAGGACTGGGCATGCTGGTGCTCTTGCCGATCGGCGCGCTGCTCTACTTGATCCTCGGCCGCGTCTACTTCGAGCTGATCATCGTCGCCTTCAAAATGGCCGAAGACCTCGACGAGATCGCCAAGAACACGCGCAAGTAAGCGCTGCCTTCGGGGCATCGCCGTCAAGATGGCTTCGGGGATCTTGGCGGCGACTGGTTCGACGAACAGCGCGTGCGCAGCTCGCGGTTCAGCCTCGAAAGCCGCGCCAGGTCCAAAGCAGCGCGTCCGGCAGCGTTGCACGCACCAGCGCGCTGTCTACGTGGCCGGCGCCGGTGCCGACGTCGAGGTGCACGTGGGGATAGCCCTTCTTGCTCATCTTCTCGTACGCGCGCGGAATGGCATAAGCAAAGTCGTAGTAGGGGTATTGCGTGTTCGGGTCGTTCTGAGTTCCGGCGCCATAGTCGTTGGTGCCGCACGCCATCCACACCCGAATCGGCTTGAGCGGATCGGTCTTGGCGATGATGCCGCCATCGTCTTCGTGGCCGTCCTCGTGAAAGTTCCAAGCGCCCAGCGGATGCTCGGGGTTCTTGGGCGATTCTTGCGCCACGAACGAGGGCGAAAAGCCGACCACGCGCCGAAACAAGTCCGGGCGGTACCAGGCGGCGATGAACGAAGCGATGCCGCCAGAGCTGCCGCCCAACGTGCCGCGCCCCTCCGGATCTTTGGTGAACGTCACGGCTTGAGCGGCGAGCTTCGTTTGCGTCTCTTGCTCGACGCGCGGCAACACTTCTTGGTCGATGAACTCCGCGTAGGCGCCGGACAGCGTGTCGTACTCTTCGCCGCGGTGGCTGCCTTGCGCGTCGCCGCCGCCGTTGTTCACGAACACGGCTACGATGGGCGGCAACTTCTGCTTGGCGATCAGGTTGTCGAGTGTGTTCGACACCAGCTCTACCCAACCGAAGAATTGATTGCCGTCTTGCACGACCAACACCGGCGCCGGCTTGCCCTTCACGTACTGGTTCGGCACATACACGTTGATTTCGCGGTCGTTGGCGGTGGCGTAGTGCTTGGTCGAGCCTTTCGGCATCACGAACTTCAGCTTGGTCCCGTGCGGTACGTCTTGCGTCGACACGTCGGGCGACGCCGTGAAGGGTTTGGCGAGCGTGCGCTTGCCGTCGCCTTCGGTACCCGGATCGACGACGGAGCTGCCGCCGCTACCGGCCGCGCTGCCACCGCTGCTCGCTCCGCCGCTGCCGCCCGCGTTGGCGCCTGCAGCCGCACCGCCAGTACCAGCCGTGCTCGCGGCGCTACCGCCCGAGCCGCCAGCGCTGCTGCTGCCCGCGCTGCTGCCGCCCGCGCCAGCGCTGCTGCCGCTGCCGCTCGAGCCACCCGGTACCGAAGTGCCAGCGACGCCTCCGCCAGCCGTGGTGTCGGGAGCTGCGGGCTCGCCGCTGCAGGCCGCCAAGGCAAGGCCTAAACCACAGAAAACCGCGCAAGACGTGAGGGGAAACGAGCGAAGAGCCATGGGGCGTTCAGGGAATGGCGGAACCCGGCTCCGAGCTTCGACGGGGTCTGAAACCTTCCAAGCTCATACGAAAATTACTGAGGCCCACGAACGGTGACGTTTGAGTGACTTTCGAGTGATCGCTTTCGCCTCCAGTAGGCCACGCGCAGGCATGGTGAACCGACACTTGAAGGCCGCGCTGGGGACGATCGCTTTGGCTGTTCTTGGCGTGGGCTGTGGCAGCGAGCCGGCCGGGACGACCAACGCGACGGGCGGCACCTCCACCGCGGGCACGGCTGCGGTCGGCACCTCAGGCGCTGGTGGCGGCTCAGGCGCGCCGAGCGGTGGCGGTATGACTGGCAGCGCCGGGACATCGGCCAGCGCTGGCGCCGGCTCCGGTGCCGGCGGCGGCGGCGGCGCCGCGGGTGCTGGTGGCGGCTCGGGCGCGGGTGGCGGCTCCAGCGGTGCCGCGGGCGCTAGCGGCTCCGGCGGCGGCGGCGCGGTGTCGACCGAGAAGTTCAGCTTCTTCGTCACGAGCATGAAGAGCTTGCTGGCTCTGGCGAAGGCCAAAGATCCCAACGCCAACGAAGGCTTTGGTGGCGACTTGAGCTACGGCGAGGTGGGGCCCGGTGCAGGCCTGCGCGGCGCAGACAAGATCTGCACGGCCATCGCCGAGATTGGCATGCCGGGCAACAACAAGCGTTGGCGCGCGTTCCTCAGCGTGACGAAGGGCGAAGACGGCCAGCCCGTCAACGCCATCTCGCGCATCGGCAACGGCCCCTGGTACGACCGCGCCGGACGGCTCGTTGCGATGAACCTGCAGGGGCTAGCGGGTAAGGAGCGGCCCCAGGGTGACTCGGCGATCATGAACGACCTGCCCAACGAGTTCGGTGTGCCCAACCACCGACCTGATCCGAACCAGCCCGAGGTCGACAATCACGACACGTTGACCGGCTCCAATGCCGACGGCGAGCTCGTCACCCAGGACATGGGTAACACCTGCAACGATTGGACGAGCAAAGTCGGCAGCACCGGTGAGCCCCAATGCGGCCACTCCTGGCCGCGCAGCGCTAACAACGGCCGCCAATGGATCGAAGAGCACGAGGCTCCCGGCTGCGCCCCTGGCGTCAACATCATGGGTCAGGGCGGACCGCCCCAGGGCAACGTGACCGTCGGAGGCGGTGGCGGCTACGGCGGCTTCTACTGCTTCGCGCTCGATCCGTGAACCTCCACGCGTAGCTTTCGCATATATACGGTCCACGACATGCACAAGATGCTATCGACCGATGCGGCTCCCACGCGCCATTCCGAGGGTTTTGCGCGCTTGCTCGACGGCTGGCGCGGCTTCTCGGACGGCTGGCTGCTACTCGACATGGCCTGCGTGCTCATGCTGGCGCTCGCGCTCGGCGCGCTGATTGCCTACCACCCGACGTCGCGGCGTAAGGCTACGAGTCTCGAGCAGCTCGATCAGCCGAAGACGTTCCTCATGTACTCGATGGTCGCGGCGGTCGCCGCGCAGATCGTCGAGATCCAGCCCGCGATGGCGTTCGTGATCTTCGGTATCGGTGGCCTGATGCGCTTCCGCACCGACGTTGGCGTCGCCAAAGACACGGGCCGCGTGATCCTGGTGACCGTGGTCGGGCTGTGCTGCGGTCTCAAGATCTACGTCGTTGCCGTGCTGGCGACCTTCGTCGGCTTCATCGTCATCCATGTGCTCGAGCAGGTCGTGGCCGGCAGTATCATCGTCGGCGGTCTCGAGACTCTGCGCATTCCACGCGTTGCGCTCGCCTACCGCGCGGCGCTGACCGAGGTCGGCTGTACCATCGTGCGCGAGCAGGCCGAAGCCAGCAAAGGCCGCGTGATCTTCGTGCTGCGCGCGCCCGCCCGCATCCATCGACAAAAGATCGCCGCGCGGCTCGACAACATGCCCGAGGACACGCGCGGCGTCGTGGAATTCGAAGGTATTTAGGCCGCGCGGGGAGCGACGGCCGACAAGGCATCGTGGTGTCTCACGACACGCCGGGCTACTTCAGCGTCGCGCTGAACCGCTCGCAGCCTTGAAACCTCGACGCTGCCTGCGTCGGAGCCCCAAGAGGCCAAAGATACCCAAGATTGCCAGTGACTTCGACGGCGCCGGCCCGCCAGCGACTCGACACCCGCAGCCGCCATCCTCGGAGCCGGGAGCTGCGTTCGAACCGCCCGAAGCCGATGCGCCGGCGGCAGCTGGCGGGCCACCAGCTGCGAGCTGTCCTCCCGCGCCGTTGCCCGCGGCGCCACCCGTGGTGAGCGCGCCAGCTGCGCTGCTAGAGCTACCGCCCGTCGCCGCTTGGCCGCCAGCGCCCGCAGCGACTGCTGTCGTGCCGCCAGTCGTCGCGCCGCCGTTGGCGAGGCCGCCAGCGCCGGCCGTGCCGCTCGCGCCTGCGCTGCCTGACGCGCCACCGCTCCCGCCACCGCCGCTGCCGCCAGGGCCGCCGACACCAAAGTCGTTATCGAAAGCGACGCCATCGAATGGCACCACGATGATTTTGGTGCCGTGATTGGTGCCGGGCAAGACTTGATTGTCCTTGTCCACGTCGGCCACCGCCCACGTGATGTGCGTCGGGTGACCGTCTTGCAGCACCACGCCGGGGCGCTCCATTTTGTACCACTGGTTGCAGGTGGTGGTTCCCTCGTAGCAAAAGAGTTTTTGGTAGTCTCGCGGGGACCAGCCGTAGCCGTTGTCTTTCCAATTCAGGCCGTCGGTCGAGTACACGTGCCACCCGACGCGATCTCCGGACCCGGAATAGATGACGTGGTAGACGCCGCCGCTGCGCCAAATGTGCGGATCTTCCTGCCAGATGTAGGACGGATTGGGGACGCCGGGTATCGAGGTGCGCTTGGGGTAGATGCTGCCGACGACCGGGTTGCCCTGTGCGTTCTTATCGTTCTGGGTATACGCGCACGTGGGCATTTGCTTCATGTACGCACCGCACAGCGTGTCGGAGATGGCGATCGTGCCGTTGCGCTCGACGATTTGATACTTGCCGTCGTGGCGCGCAACGAGACTGACGTTGGACGCACCGACCTGGCTGGTCGGTTGGCACGCCGTCCAGGGGCCGTCGAGTGAGTTCGACTTGTAGATCGTGAAGGGAACGGTCTCACTGACGACGACCGCGTAGCTGCCGTCCGGTAGCTCGAGCGCGGTGACGTTGTGGCCTTTGTGCACGCCGCCGTTGTCGTAGATGAAGCCTTGTCGTTCGTACGGGCCGAGCACGTTGCTTTGGCTGATGGCGTGGTAAGCGTCGGAGTTGAGCCAACCCGTACCGAAGTTGGTGTTGCCCGAGAACGTGCTCAGGAACATGTGGTATTTGCCGTCCTTGGCCTTGATGATCTGTCCGTCCCAGTAGTAGTAGTCCGGATGAACGCCCGCGCCTTTGGCGCTCTCGATGCCGTTGGACAAGTCGCGCGGCAGCACTCCCGCCTCGCCCCATGTCGCCGAGCTCAGCGGCGCGACGATAGGCGTCGGCTTGACGTAGTCCATGAACGGCTTCGCGCTGGCGGAGCCGGCAACGCTGACGCTACCGAGCAACGCCGCGACACCGAGGCCGGCGCGTGCGAGTGAGGGGAACGAGCTGGGAGAATGGGGCCGGAGATAAGACACGTTACGAACTTACTCACTGCTTGGAGGACAGGCCAGCCGTGCCGTACAATGATTGGCATTCTCGAAAGCGCCCTGTTGTCCGGCGGTTCCGGTTGACCAAACGATGTTTGCTCAGAACAAACAATGAGGTGATCGTTTCTTCCTGGTTCGGTCACGCCGCGCGTCGGCGCAGGCACCAGCCGGCCAGAGACGCCAGCGCGAGCAGGCCCCAGGGCGAGGTCCGTTTGTCGTGCTGGCTGCCAGGCACTGCGCAGCCACACCCCGATTCTGTGGTGGCGCCGCCGGCGGTTGGGACGGCTTGATTGCCGCCGAAGGCGCTGGCACCCGCTGTGGCCGGAGCGCCGCTGGAAGCGGTTCCAGCCGTCGCGCTCGAACCCCCGCTCGGGGCCTGGCCACCAGTCGATGACGCGCCCGCCGCACCCGCCGCGCCACCGACGGGGGGCGCGCCGCTGGTGCCGGCGCTTGCCGCGCCGCCGGTGCCGCCGGTGCCGCCGGTGCCGCCGGTAGCCGTGCCAGCACCGCCCGCTGGCGCTCCGCCGCTACCTGCGAACCCTCCATTGCCACCCGCGCCGCCCGTTGCTGCGCCGCCTGCGCCGGTGCTGCCGCCGCCACCCAGGCTTCCATTGCTATCGACCGGCACCGCGCCGGAGCAGCCTGTTTGGCCTTGCGCGGTCAGGCACAGCACGAGCGTTCCGTCTTTTACCACCACGTTGTTCGGCTCGAAGTCGACGAGGTTGCCGTCGAAGGTCCAATTGGCCTTCTCCCAGCGCGCCGTGTCGAAGGTGGCAAAGTCATCGCTCCAATCGAGCACGAACGCGCCGTTGTCGTACTTGTAGTAACGAATCCAGCTGACGTATTGAGACGCAGGCAACATCGAGCTGTCGAAGGCGCCAGCCCACGAGGCCACGTCGCTCGCCCACAAGTTGAAGTGAAAGTTGTGCATGCTCGTGAGCTGGCTTGCTTGGCCGCCCGTCGTGCGCCGCTTCTCGACACCGTCGACCTGCCAAACCACTGCCGTTGGCGTCCATTCGATGGTGTACGTGTGATAAGCGTCGGCCAGCGACGCCCCCGTGTCGTGCACCATCTCGGAGCCCTGCCGAGGGTTGCCGACGAGAATGTTCGATTGCCAGGCCGTCGCGTTCGACTTGCCGAAGGCCTCGACGTCGATCTCCTCCCAGAGTGAGCCAGCCGTCTCGGAGCCGGGCTTGTAGGTAAAGAACGTCGAGAGGATGCCGGGACCCCGCGCCATGCGCATCCGCACCTCGATGCGCCCGTAGCGGTGCAGCGTCTTGGAGGCGATTTCGGCGCCCTTGTAGGTCTTGGCGTGCACCTCGGCGGTCAGGAGCGTCGTTCCCATCCACCCGAGCAGCGCCCAAGCAGCGTGCGCCAGCGCCCTCCGCGGCCGACGAAAGAAGGCAAATTGCGGCATCGAATCCATGAGAGCTGAGATACGAGCCCTCGCCCGCGCCGGCAACGGCGCCTGCGCGTCAGACGCGCGAAAACCACAAGGAATGCGAAGAGGGGCACCCGCCGCGGCCGAAATAGCAATCCGCGTCAGGACGGGCTGCGCCGAGGGCGGCACAATCGCCAACGACGATGACGGACGGAACCAATCGCGAGGCCTATCACCTACGCATCGATCGCGTGGTGAGCTACATCTGCGCTCACCTCGACGAGCCGTTGACGGTCGACCTGCTGAGCGAGGTGGCCGGCTTCTCGAAGTTTCACTTCCACCGGCAGTTTACGGAGTACGCTGGCTTCACGGTGAGTCACTTCGTGCGGCTCACACGGCTCAAGCGCGCGGCGTACCAGCTGGCCTTCGATCAGCAGCGGCGCATCATCGACGTCGCGCTCGAGGCCGGCTTCAGCGCCCCCGAGTCTTTCGCCAGAGCCTTCAAGGAACTGCAGGGCCAAACACCTTCGGACTTTCGGCGAGCGCCGGACTGGGCCGCGTTTCGACGCGCGCCGCAGCCCCCGACCCCCACCAGGAGCAACAGCATGACACCAGAAATCGTAGAGTTCGCAGAGACCCGCGTCGCAGTCCTCGAGCATCATGGGCCTCCCGAGCGCTTGATGGCGTCGGTTGCGCGCTTCGTCGGCTGGCGCAAGTCGTGTCGAGACTCGCCCGTCGGGACCTGCCGCACGCTCGGAATCAACTATCAGGACGCCAACACGACGAATCCGGAGGAGTATCGCTTCGACATTTGCGGCGAGCTGAGCGGTCCCCTGAGCCCCAACGACGCCGGCATCGTCGAGAAGGTCATCCCCGCGGGTCGATGCGCGGTTGCACGCCACGTCGGCTCGACGGACGCCATTGGCCAGACGGTGCACGAGCTGTACGCAGGCTGGCTCCCGGACAGCGGCGAGCAACTCCGAGATTTTCCGCTGTTCTTTCACTACGTCGCTCGCATGCCCGCCGTGAGCGAGCACGAGCAAATTACGGACGTCTACCTGCCGCTGCGTTGACGCTTGCGCGTGGCCTACGGAAGGACCACGCCCGGCGTGCAGCCGTAGCGATTCATCGAAGAATTGACCTCGCAGCCGCTGAAGCCCAGGGCTAGGCAGTCGAGCGTCTCCAGGCGGCCGGCGTTACAGAAGCTGAGCAGGTTCCCGTCGCAGGTTGCCGGCTGCGCCGCGGCGTAGTTGTCGGCAGGAACGCACTCGGCGGCCAGCCCGCAGAAGAAGCTGCCGTCACGGCTCTGGCAGGTGAACTCGGGACCGTAGGTCGTGCAGTCCACCTCGGCTTTGCTGCCCGAAACGCACGCCGTGAGCGTCGCGCCCGAGCAAGCGGTTCCCACCAGATCGACCAGCTCTTTCGAGCTCGAAGATTGCGCTGTACACGCCGCTCCGCCTCCCGTGCACTTGCCGTCGACACAGCTGAAGCCGAGCGACTGGCAGGGCGCGCGGCGCATGAAATCGTCGTCGCAGAACAGCACCTCGCCGTCGGCGCTGCAGCTGGCAGGTTCCGAGCCGTCGCACGAGGCCGCAGCCTCCGCGACGCAATTGGCATCGGGATCACAGCTCAGACCGAAACGGCTGCAGTCGATGGTGACCTGCACTTCGTCGCCGCAACCGGTAAACACGTCGCCATCGCAGCGCCCGACGCAGCTTTCCGGTGGCCGCGCGTAGCTCCAGCCCAAGCAATGCTCGATGGCTTCGCAACCACAGCTCGCGTTGGCGAGGCACGCGAGCTGTGCGCTCGACCGAAAGTAAGAGCGAGGCGCCGCGAGGTGTCCGAGCCAGATGTGCGTCGCGTTGCGAGCCACGCCGTCGTCCGGCATGCACGAGCCGATCACGGCCGCAGCACGTGCTACCAAGTCGGCGTCGAGCTCGGTTGGGGCAGGGAAGGTCGGTGACGTATCGGGCGCGCCGCGGCACGCGCCGCTATTGCCGGCAGCGTTGCCGCTCCCCGCTCCGCTGTTGCCGGCACCGCTCTCTGCCGTGCTGCCACCGGCCGAGCTCGCGCCGCCAGCACCGCCGCTGGCGGCCGTGGTTGCCGCGTCGTCTGCGCAGCTGACCAAAAGCAGACCGAGCAACGGCCCCAACCGAAGGTACGCAGGTAAACTCACGGAACTCCTCCTCCTCGACCGGCTCAGCGTAGGGCTAGGACCGGGAGGCGTCTAGCGTTGGGTCACGGGCTGCGTCATTCGGCCACAACGGCAAACGTCCCGTTGAACACCTCGCCCGCTGCCTCGCCCGCCCCGGTCACGGAGACCGAAACCTCGGCGCTAGCTGCAACGTCTACGGCTGGGAAGGTGATGCGGCAGCTACCCTTGAGAATGTCGTGGAGGGCGATGTCGAGCAGGCCGGTCTTCTCGGCAACGGCTACCAGCTCGAGATCCGTGAGGGAGTAGCCGGCCACTTTGTCTTCTCCCACGCCTCCAGTGGCGATCGCAAAGTAGTCGGCGTCGAGCTCCTCTTCGGAAGCGGTGCCCGTCGGCTCGACGCTCTCGTCCACCCAGCTGGGATCGACCACGTGGACGACCGTTCCCGTGCTGCGAAGCGATTCGACAATCTGCGCGAGCGGCCGCGGCCTGAACTGCGCTTCTAGGGACGAATTGTCGGCGTCGCGCGAATCGGAGTGGAAGGTAGCGTCCGTGATCGCGATGAAGACTTGTCGTTTGCTGTCCAGCTTGGGAAAAGCAGCAGTACCGGCGGGGTCCCCGACGCCATCGCCGATGACGTTGGCGCTGCCGTTGGATCGCACACCGATCACGCTGTTTCTCGCGAAGTCGACCGCTCCCGACAGGTTCTCCGGCAGGTCGGCGCCGCGGTTTGCCTCGAGCTTGGCGATGAAGCGCTCGACTTCTGTCACCTCGGACGCGCTTGAAAGCTGCTTTTTTGCGATGAATGGGCTGCGCTCGAAGCCGTTCTTTTCGAGCTCCTGGAACGACACCTGTTCGCCTACGGTATCTTGATACGAAACGACGCTGATGGTTCCGTCGAGATCGCTAGACTTGAGCGCGTCCACGAAGGAGAGCAGCGAGCTTCGCACGGAGTCGATGACGTTCGACATGCTGCCCGTCACGTCCACGAGGAACACTAGGTCGACGCTGTCTCCAGCGGAGAGGCAAGTAACGTCCGGCGTCTGCGCGACCCCGTCGAGCTCGACGCTCACGTCACCCGCGCCGAAGGCGTAGGACATTTTGTTGGAGAACAAGCCGCTGAGCTCGACTCTGACCTCGCCGTTCGCCTCCGAGTAAAACGCCCCGCCGCCGATCGCTTCTAGCGACGTTGGGTAGCCGTCGTTCTTGGTTGCCAGATCCGTCTTGCGTTGCTCGACGCGCTCTTCGCACGTCGTAAATAGCTCGTCGCTGAACTCAGCGGCCTCTGCTCGTACCTTCTCGAGCTCCGCCTTCAAGGCCAGCACGGTCTCGAGGTCGATACTCGTCGACAGCTCGTCGATCTCCGCCGCCGTGAGCTTGGGAAACAGCACCCGCAAGAGCTCGCGCACGTCGACCTCGGCGTCGACGTCCACCGTTCCGGCATCGTCGACCGCGCCCTTCAAAGAGCAGCCTCCCACCACGCAGGGAAACAGACCACACACCAAGACAAGGGCGCTCCAAGACCTACGCAACAAGCTCATCGTGAATCTCCTCCAGCTCGGCAAGCCAAAGCACCCCTCGTGCCAAATTGCCATTCATGCCCAAAAGCGGCGTTTCCGAGGTGGGGCCGCGCAATTGGCCGCGGACGAGAACCGGCCCGCGAAGGACGGAGCCTGACAACGGCGTCACACCCGACTTCTGAGTGTGAACAGCGCGGCGGACGACCTTCGATCAGGGCGTGGGAACAACAGTGTAGGTGATGTGATGGGTCACGCCTGCCTGCTCGTAAGCGAACACTACCTCGGTCGGTGTCACTTCGAGGGTGCCATTCTCGGGCTGCACGACGCTCTCAGCGGTTTCACCTCGGTCGTCGTAGCTGGCCACCGTCAATCCCGTCAGTGGGCCTTGCGCCTCGGGCCGTGGCGGAGTGGGCGGGCACTCGCACTCGTCCTGGACGCAGCCCGAGCCCGCACCGAGCAACGACGTGGCGAATGCCGCGCCGAACACCAGCAATCCGAGCCGTTTCATTGCCCAGCCCCCGCACGTTCCACTATGCCCGCATCGACATTCGAGGTCGCCCAAACGTGAGCGCGCCCCGGGTACGAAGTGAGGGTCGCCTTCTTCGGCCAGTACGCGCGATGATCGACGCTTGCGTCGCTAGACGTCGTCGAGCTGAGCTCCACGCTCCAAGCCTCCGGGGCGCAGCTACAGGCGCGCGCGCGCGCCGCGTTGACCAGCTGCCCCGATGCCGCGCCCGCCGCGCCCAGCAACACCAGCACCCAACGTGACTTCATCCCGCCCAACGTAGCGCGGTCTCGGGGCGCGTGCACCGGCCCCCGTCAAACCAGCGTGGCGTTGTGACACAAACTGCTGCTCGTGGCGCAATCGTTGCTCGGAGCGCACCGGAGCGTTGCGAAAATTGCCGGGTGCCTCGGGGCGCTTCGGGCGGCATGCTCTGGCCATGAAAACTCAGGTTCTATTCCTGGCGGGCACGCTCGCGCTGGCCGGCATTGCTTGCGACAACAACCCCGGCAAGGGCAAGACGCAAGCTGCCGTCAGCGAGGCCAGCGACGGTACGCCTACGACAGCGACGAACGGCGTGGCCTACGGCTTCAGCCAGGCTGGCTCGAGCCTGCGCTACGTGGGCGCCAAAGTCACCGGCAAGCACGAAGGTTCGCTAGGCGCCTTCAGCGGCACCGTGCAGCTCGTCGATGGTGATCCGACCAAGAGCTCGGTCGCGGTGGACATTGATCTGCGTTCGCTCACCTCCGACACCGAGAAGCTCACGCGGCACTTGAAGTCGGCTGACTTTTTCGACGTCGAGAAGTTTCCCCGCGGCAGCTTCAAGTCTACGTCCATCAAGTTGGGCGGCGCTGGCGGGGCTAGCCACACTGTTTCGGGCAACCTCGAGCTGCGCGGCGTGACCAAGCAGATCAGCTTCCCGGCCACGATCAAGGTTGCCGACGGCGTGCGCGTGGAGGCCGAATTCGCCATCAACCGCAAAGATTTTGGCATCAACTACGCAGGCATGGCTGACGACCTGATCAAAGACGACGTTCTGATCAAGCTCGCGCTCGATGCCAAGAAGAGCTCGACTTGAACGGGTAAGCGCCGTCAGTCGCCGTTTGACCAGGCCGTCCAAGACCAGCCGGCGCTCGCCTCGTTCGAGCCGACGCCGAGCGAGTCTTCGTACGCGGCGCTCACTGGGCGGCCTTCGTGGTCGGACAAAACCGGCATGAGCGCCCAAGCGGCGATGAACCGGGCGCGTAGCTCCTCGACCGAGCTTTCGGCCTCGAGCGCGCGAATCGGCTCTGCGCTTTCGTCGGCGGAGGTTAGCTCCACGTCCATGGCCTTTAGGAAGACGCCCGCTGGCGTGGCGTTGAAGGAGAGAAGCCAAGGCTTCTTCAGGCTGTCTCGCTCGACCGCTGCCGCGAGCTGGTCGAGCGCGCGGCCGATGGCTTCTGTGAACAAGGACAAGGGGTATACCGGCAGCCGAGGCTAGCACGCTGTAGCCGGCGCAGCAGGAGGGGGCTATCGTGACGTTCGTGGCGCTGGCGACCGCTGCCCCCCGCGAGCTGCGAGAGCTTGCCCTGTGTGGCACGGGGGCTGATCGCGCCTACGCCGATGCGCTGCTACGGATGGCGTGGGCGCGTAGCGATGGCGCGGACGAGCGTGGAGAGCTTTTGGGGGTGTTGGCTGAGCTGCGGTCTGCTTCGCGGCAAAGTCACGCCGAGCTGCGCAGCCGGATTGCCTCAGGAGTACTGCGTGGCCCCAGCTTGCGCGAGCTGTTCGACGCCGTTCCGCCGCTCGAGCGTGACCATTTCGTCGAGGAAGCGCTGGGTATTGCGTATCCGCCGCTCGATGAAGGCGCGCCCGGTACGGATTTGATGAGCTATGCGCCGAGCGGGTACGACGAGATTGTCTGCGCCTTCGAGCAGAGCAAGCTCGCGGCGGGCGATCGGTTTCTGGATTTGGGCGCGGGTTTGGGCAAGGTCGTGATGCTCGCGGAGCTTTTGACGGGGGCTGCCAGCGTTGGTGTCGAATACGATAAACGGCTCTGCGATGTGGGGAATGAAGCTTGTCGCGAGCTGGGCTTGCAAGGTGAGCGGCTCCGGGCGCAAGACGCGCGTGAGCTTGCGAGCTTCGACGCGGACGTGGTGTTCATGTACCTGCCGTTTTCGGGCCAGGTGCTGACGACGGTGATGGCGCGGCTGCTGGATGACGCGCGGCCCCGATACTTGTGCACCGGGGCGCTGGAGCTTCAGCGCTACCCGGAGCTTTCGCTGGTGGGGCCGCCGCAGTCTTGGCTCAACGTTTATGCGCGCGGTGGTTAGTCGGGCTTCAAGATGGTCTTGAGCGTGTCGTACCAATTCTTGCCCATGCGCTCGGCTCCGATGTCGTTGGGGTGTACGCAGTCGTTGGTCTCGGCCTTACTCCAGTCGGAGTTGGTCCACAGATCGGCGACGAACACGGGCGATTCGGCTTGGGTTTGCGTTTGGGCCCAAGCCGGCACGGCGGTGACCAAGGCTTCGGCGCGTTTGTAGACGGTCTCGTCGGTGCCGCAGTCGGGTTTGATCTTTTGGATGCGCGCGACGGCCAGCACCACCTTGGGGTTTTGGGCGCGCGCTTGCTCGATCAGCTTGGCGTAATTGCCCAGGATGTTTTCGGTGGTTTTACCGCCCCAGACGTCGTTCACGCCGAGCTGCAGCATGACTAGATCTGGCTTGTGCGTTGTCATCAGCGTCGACAATCCGGGAAAGGTCTTGTCCGTGGCGCAGTTCGGCATCTTGAACGTGGGCATGGTGTACTGCTCGGCCGTCGAACAACTGACCGCGCTGTGCCGAACGCCGCCACCGCAGTCGTCCGTGTACTCACCGATGAACTCGAAGTTCGTGTACTTGTTGTCGTTCAGCGCCTTGAGCAGGAACTTCTTGTAGCAACCGGGGCCGGCCGAGATCGAGTCGCCGACGATCATGAGCTTTGGTTTGGTGACGCCGGCTGGAAACGTCCACGGGCCCGTGCTCGCGCCAGCCGTTCCAGTGCCCGCCGCGCCCGCGCTGCTCGCGCCTGTGCCGCCGTTCGTGGTGCCAGCGGTCGCGCCGCCCGTAGCGGGCACGCCCGCGGTCGGATTCGCCGAGCCGCCGAGAGCGCTTCCTCCGCTCGCGCTGCCGGCGTTTTGTGTGGTGCCCCCGTTGCCGGCCGTCGTGACCATGCCGGCGGCGCCGCCCACGGGGGTTTTGGGGCCTTCGCCGCCGTTCGTGCCGCAGCTGGGAATGGTCGCGCACGCGAGCGCCAGAACAGCAAGCTTGAGCCCTCGTACGCCGTGCATGCGGTGAAGTCTGAGAGGTGCCGAGGGGAAATCAAGCTTACGAAATTCGGCAAATTTAGGGAGAGGCGCGCGTGCTCACAGGAAATCGCAGAGCTTTTGTCGGCTCCGGCAACTAAGTCTGCGAGGAACACCCCGAAAAATGCGCACTTCTCGCAGACACCTCTTGACGATTGCAGTCAGCTTACTGGCTGGCTTGGGCGCCCGCGCAGCGCACGCCGACACCGTGGTGCAAGTGCCGTTGCCCGGCGTGCTCGACGCGCGCTCGGTCACGACTCTCACGGATGGTCAGCTCGTCGTCTTCACGCTGCCGACGGATGGCGGGAATCTGCAGAACGCGTTCGCGACCCAAGCTGTCGCCACGCTCAAGGGCAAGCCGGTTGCCAACGCGCTGCCCGACGACGGCAAGTTCCCCGCCAACGCGCGCCACCCCGAAGTGGTGCTCAACTTTTCGAACGCGGCAGCGGCCACGTCGGCGCAGACGCACCTGATCCCGCCGTCGGGCAAGGTCATGTTTCCGGTGCCGCCCGCGGTGTATTCGAAGTTCTTCTTGTTCTTCAACGGCGCGGCGGGTGGCACGACCATCAAGGTCACGTTGACGTACACGGATGGTATGAGCACCGCGAACGCCACCATCCCCGACTACTACGACACCCCCACAGATCCAGCGGTGTTCGACTTGGCACCCAACCTCGCCAAGTGGGACAAGAACACTGTCATCAACGAAGCCGATCATCACAGCATCAACGGCGTCGAGGTCTTGCCGACTACCGGCAAGACCCTCACCAACGTTCAGGTGGAGCGCGGCGCCGAAGGCAACCTGGTGTTTTGGGGCGCGACCGGCGTCGCCACGACCGACATCGCGAGCGGCGGCGCGGGCGGTGCGGGTGGCGTGGCAGGGGCCGCAGGCGCGCCGGGCTCAGCCGGAGCTGCGGGTTCCGGTGACGCAGGCGGTGGAGGGGCTGGAGGCCAGGCGTCGAGCGCTGGCGGAGGTGGAGGCAGCGCCGGCACGACGAGTGGTGCAGGCGGCACCGGAACTGCTGGCACGGTGGCGAGCAGCGCTGGCACGTTTACCGCGCGCAGCGCGCCCGCCGAAGACCCTGGCTGCAGCTGTCGCATTGCGAGCGACCGGCGCGCTGCATGGTCGTCGTCGGCGTGGCTCGCGCTAGCTGCGTTGACGGTCAGCGCGTGGCGCGTTCGTCGTCGCGCGGCGGTGCCTCGGTCTCGGTTTCAGTACTGGGGTTTGGCGGCGCCGCTCTTGCTCGCAACTGGGGCTAGCGTTTCGGCCTGTTCTTCGGAGCCGAGTGGCGGAGGCGGCAGCGCGGGCGCCGGCGCCGCTAGTGGCGCCGGCGCGAGTGTGGCTGGAGCGCCCAGCGGTGGCGCGAGCGCGGGAGCTGGCACGGCCGGCACCGCGGGGGCTCCCATGGCAGGCAGTGCCAGCTCAGCCGGCAGCAACGCGGGTGGCGCGGGCGGTGGAAGTGCGGGTGCCGCAGGCAGCGCGCCAGGGGGAGCGGCTGGTGCCGCGGGCTCGGCGAGCGGGGGCTCCGGCGGCTCCGGACCGATGAAGCAATTCACGTGTCCGGCAGGCCCGTACCCGGACCAAGTGATGGGCGCGTCCACCGATGTGTGCGTGGGCTTTGCCTACAACTACAACTACAACGAGGGTCCTACCTGGATCAAAAGCCAGAACGCCTTCTTCTTCACGAACTTCATCGTCGGCAGCTACATGGGCGGCGACATCATCAAGTACACGCCAGGCGGTCAATGCGAGGTGTGGTTGCACGAAGTGGGCTGCAACGGCCTCGGCGTCAGCGCAACTGGCAACTTGCTGGCCGCGTGTCACGGCCCGCGCGCCGTGATGGAGTACGACGTGACCAGCAAGCAAGGCCGCATGGTCGCGACCATGGCCAACGGCAAAATGCTGGACTCGCCCAATGACCTCATTGCGCGCAGCGACGGCAACATCTACTTTTCGAATCGCACCGCCGAGCTCGGCAATCGCCCGGCGGGCCTCGGTGAATCGCTCGTGCGCATCGACCCGGCGGGCGCCACCTCGGTCATCCAAGTGGGCGCGTTGAATGGGCTCGCGTTGTCGCCGGACGAGACCAAGCTGCACGTCGTCGGCATGGGCACGTGGACGCTCGACGCGGCCGGCGTGCCGGGCCAAAAGGGCGGCCCCACGCCGGGCGGCGACGGCATTGCCGTGGACTGCGCTGGCAACATCAGCAACAACGGCACCAACTCCGCGTTTGGCGGCGCCGACGGCAAGACGCTGCTCATCGTGGGTGGCGGTACCAAGGCGCGCACGGTTGCGATGACAGTGCCCGGTCTACCGTAAACCGCGCACGTGGACTGGTTCACGGCGTTTTCGAGGCGGAAGCGCGGGCTTTCGGACATGTGAAGCAGCGATGGGACATCGCCTGGCTTCGGCATTGGTTTTGGGCGGTTTGGGCGTTTCGGTCGCTTGCTCGGCGGAAGACCCTGCGCCCGCTTCGAATACCGCGGGCACCACGGGTGTCGTGAATGGTGGGTCCGCGGGCGCGGCCGTGGCCCAAGCCGGCACGTCGACCTCAGCTGGAACAATGCAGGGTGGTGCGACCACTACCGCCGGTGCCAGCGCGGGCGGCAGCGCGCCGACGGCGGGCACCAACGCGACGAGCGGTGCTGGCGGTAGCGCAAGCGGCGGCAGCGCTGGCACGGGCGGCGGCGGTCCGGTCGTCAAAGCCAGCTGCGCCGACAACGCCTACGACCTGTGCATCGATTTCGAGACCGGCATCGACAAGGCCGTTTGGACCGGCGGCACCGACAACGCGATCATCACCACCGACGTCGCGCACGGCACGCACTCGTACCGCTTGTACCCGCAGCCCGGCGGCAAGCTCGTGGCCAGCAAGCTCGGCAAGATCACGAACCAAATGTGGGGGCGCTTTTACGTCCACTTCAAGCCCGGCGCGCCGGGTGGCCACGGCAACATCGTGGGCGCCTTCGACATGTCGAACAACTGGTACGAAATGGGCTGGCAGTTCGACGGCATGATGGGCGTCTGGCACGCCACGGGGGGCAACGAGCGCCCGCTGCGCAGCAAGCCGTACATCGTCGACAAGTGGTACTGCATCGAAACGTTCTTCGACGGCACCAAGACCGAGATGCCCAAGTGGTGGATCGACGGCAAAGAAGCCGAATACTACATGTCCGCCAACGAGCAGCTCATCCCCAAGGTCGTGACACAGTTTGCGCGCGTCGAAGTCGGCTTTACCCCGTACGCCGGCCTCGGCCTCATGCTGCCCGACCAGAACGAGATCAAAGACGATCGCGTTTTGACCGACATGGCCATCGACGATATCGCGTTCAACACGACGCGCATCGGCTGCATCACGCAGTAGCGGGTTGCGGCCGGCGCTGCCCTGGCGGCGGGCCTTGTGCTAAAACCCCGAGCCATGAGATCTGCTTGGGGCTCGATGTCGTTGGTTCGCGTTGGGGGCATGTCGCTAGTCGCGCTGGCGTTGAGCGTCGCGTGTACCTTGGAGGACGAGCCAAAACCCTCGGGCAGCGGCGGTGACGCGGGCAGCCCGGGTGCGGGCTCCAACAATGGCGGCGTCGACGCAGGCGGCCAAGGCAACGGGGACGACGCGGGCGGTACCAGCCCGATGAACGATGCTGGCACGACCAGTATTGCCGGCACCGAGAGCGTCGGTGGCGGTGGCGGAAGTGAGCCGGGCACTGAGGTAGGCGGAGCGGGCGCGGGCGGCGTTGGCGGTAGCGGCGACCCCGGCCCCGAGCTGCTGTTTGATTGCACTCCGGCGACGGGTGCTCAGCAGGCCTTGAAGCTGACGGAGGTCTCCAAGGCGCTGAGCCTACCGATGGCGATCGCGCAACCTTTGGGCGAGACCGAGCGTCTGTTCGTAGCCGAGCTGAAGGGAACGATCCGCATTCTCAAAGGCACGCAGCTAGCGCCCGAGCCGTTCCTCGATCTGAGCGGCGCCGTCGACCTCAGCGATCCGGAGCGTGGCCTGGTCGCGCTCGCGTTCCATCCGCGCTACGCCGACAACGGCCGCTTCTTCGTGGTTTACACCAAGGCCCCGTCCACCAACGGTACGCTGCAGCTGTCGGAGTTCCAGCGCGCAGACGCTGACCACGCGGCGCCCACCGAGAAGCCGCTGCTCACGGTCGCGCAGCCCAAGCCGAACCACATCGGCCGCGCCCTGGCGTTCGGGCCCGACGGCAACCTGTACTGGGCGCTGGGCGACGGCGGCGGCTCTGCCGACGAGACCTTGGTCGGGCAGCTGGCGACGGGCCTTCTGGGCAAGATCGCGCGCATGGACGTCGACTCCGTGCCGGCCGCCTCGAGTGCCTACGCGATTCCGGCGGGAAATATGGCGGGCGGCGCGCCCGAGCGCTGGGCGTTCGGTTTGCGTTTCCCGCTGGGCCTGAGCTTCGACGCTTGCACCGGTGACATGTTCGTGGCCGATAGCCACTCCAGCGTCGAAGAGATCAACTTTGCGCCTGCCAAGCAGGGCGGGCAAAACTACGGCTGGTCGATGTACGCGGGCAACGAGTGCTTTCACCCGGCTTGCACGACCGCCGGAAAGACCTTCCCAGTCTACGTGAACGACGACGCCTTCATGCTCCACGGAGGCTTCGTTTACCGTGGCAGCAAGCTACCGAGCTTTCGCGGTCACTACTTTGCCGTTGACCGAAGCTCGCAGGTCGCCGTCGCTTTCGAGCTCGTGAACAACGCGCCCGTCCTGCGCAACCTGTCGGCTGATTTGGGCGAGAACCTCGTCGGTACTCAAGGCATCGGCCAGGACTCACGCGGCGAGCTGTACCTCGCCAACCGCTCTGGCGTGGTGTACCGCATCGACCCGGAATGACTTACGGCGCGCGGCGCCAGAACGTCGGGCGCCAGTAGTACAGGATGGTCGCGTCGTCGGGCCAGTCGGCGCGATCGTCGGGCTCTTCGAACGAGTCGGCGTCGTTGAGCGGGCGCCAGCCGGGCTCGAGCGTCTCTTCGGGCAGCGGGGCGCGCACGTCGTCTTTGAAGCGCTCTTCGATGGCGCTGAACTTTGCGAAGTTGCGCTGTGCGTCGGCCAGCGACGGCGCGTTGGCGCCTTCTTCGCGGTACGGCCAGCGCAGCTGGCTCACGTCGTCCTCCCACAGGCACACTAGGCAAATGTCGTCGGAACCCGGCGGTTCCGTGAAGACCAGGTGACCACAGCAGGGGCAGGGGTAGCGCGTTTCGCTCATCGGGCGCGGACCTTAGCCCGAGCTGCGGGCTCGAGCACGGGGTCAGCAAAACGAGGCTCGTTTGGTACAATGGCCGGAGAATCACCGAAATTCGCAACGCTTTTTGCAAGCTGAGCCCTGATAGGGCTGGAGGTGGTGATGAACAATCGCAGGTTCAAGCCTTGGGTTTCGTCGTCCGGCGGGCTGTGCCTGTGCATTTGGCTCCAGGCCTGCAGCTCTTCGTCGTCGACCAGCGAGGGAACGGCGGGAAGCTCTCCAGCGGCGGCCGGCACTTCGACCGGCAGCGCAGGCACTGCGTCCACGTCTGGCGGCAGCGGCGGCAAGCCGACTGACCCCGCCGCCGGCAAGTCGAGCACTGCCGGCACGTCGGCCAACGCTGGCACGTCGAGCGACGCCGGCGCGCCGAGCGACGCGGGCGCAGGAGGCGCGCCCTCCGGCATCCCCGACATCGAAGCCATCATGTCGGAGTATCACTCTTACCAGCCGCAGACCGACGAGCCCGAGCCGGTGTCGGCCTACATCTTTGGGCTGTGTCGCTTGCCGACCTTGCCCGAGCAAGAGTTCGCCGACAGCGAGCACGGCGACGGTCGTTACCTTCGTGATTGGGCCAACGACCTCGCGGTGGAGGGCATCGCCCGGCGCGGCTCGCCCGCCTTCGAGCCGGGATCCATCATCGTCAAAGAAAAGCATGTGGCCGTACTATCCGGCAGCGGGTTCGAGCTGGCCGCGCTAGGCATCATGATCAAACGCGAAGCCGGCTTTGCCCCGGCGCGCCAAGACTGGGACTACGCCTACTGGGAACGCGAGCTCGGCGTCATCGTCACCGCCGAGCAATCCAGCTACTGCGCTGGCTGCCACGCGGGCGCCGCCGAGACCGACAGCGTATTCGTCGACGGCTTGAAGCCGTAGTCGGCTTAGAACAACACCAAGCCAAAATCGCCGATGACTTCGTACCCGAGCGCCGTGTACGCGCGTTGTGCCGCTTGATTGCTCTTTGCCGTGAACAAGATAGAGCGCTGCGCGCCCTTGTCGCGGGCTTGGGCGAGTGACGCCGCCACGGCCGCACGCGCGTAGCCGCGGCCGCGTAGCGACGGAGGCGTGAAGACGCCGCCAACCTGCACCATGCCGCGAGTTTCCGCGTTGAAGCCAGTCATGGCCACGATTTGACCGTTCACGGTGAGGACCCAAAGGTTCCCAGCTTCGCGCCAGCCCTCCGTGTCGCGACGCGCCCGCAGCTCCTGCTCGGGCGTTCGCGCGAGCCCCAGCGTTTCGACCTGGTAGTCGAAGCGCCACCCCGAAAGCACGCCGCTCGCCTCGGCTGCGGTCGGCGGCCTGAGAGCAACGCCTCCTTGCGACAAGAGCGCAGGCAACCTCAAGGCGTCGAGCGACAGCGCGAACAAGAGCTCGGCTCCGTCATGTCCGGCCCGCGTCTCCTCCAGGCCGAGGGCACGGCGAGCGCGGCAGACCAGGGACCACGGTCCAATCAAGCCGCCCACCTTGCGCCCCGTCAGCTCGACCGCGCGCCGCGCAGCTTGCTCGAGCCCGCGGTCTCCCTGGAGCAGGAGCGTGCCGGTCCACGAATGACCGGCGACGGCCGTGATAGCCCCCGCGGCGTCGAAGCTGGCGACATAAGTGCCCTGAAACCGCTCGCCATGGTCGACGAGCCCCACGCGCTCGACGTTCGAAAAGAAGAACAGACTGCTCTCGACGTACTGACTCAAGAACTCGAAGAGCAGCGGCTCGTCCCCTGGCACGAGCCTGCGTAGTGCCACCACCTCGTCCATCGCCGCAGGCTAGCATGCGGCTTGCGCATGAGCCTGCGGGGCATGAGCTCGAGCCGTCGCGCGCCCTACAGGGATTCCAGGAACTTGATCAGCGCGGCCTTGTCGCTCGCGCCGAGCGCGACGTAGGCGTCCTTCGAGCCTTTGCCTTCGCCGCCGTGCCACAGGATGGCTTCCTCGAGCGTGCGGGCGCGCCCGTCATGCAGGTAGTCGTGGTGGGGCGCGCAGACCTGGTGTTGGAAGGGGCCTTCCACGCCGCCGGTGACGCAGGCAGACAGGCCGATGCCCCACAAGGGCGTGGTGCACCACTCCGAACCCGAAGCGTCGCGCTCACCTAGGTTGTCAGCGAGGCCCGGACCCATGTCGTGCAAGAGGAGATCGCTGTACGGGTGAATCACTTGCTCACGCAGCTCGGCCAGTGGGTGGAACTTGCTCGTCGTCAACTCGGTGACGTGGCAGCTCTGGCACTTGAGCTCGCTGAACACTTCTTGCCCGCGCACCACCGCCGGGTCGTTGATGCTGCGCTGGGCGCGCACGCCCAGCAGCGAGATGTACTTGACCAAGTTGTGCAGGTTCTCGTCGCTCAGCTCGGGGCCGGCGTCGTTGCCGCAGTCTTTTTGCATCGGGCCGCAGTCGGGCTTCGGCAGCACGGAGGTCATCACGCCCATGTCGGTGTTGAGCGCGCCGGCAATTTGGTGCGTGAGGCTGCTGGCGCCCGCTTTCCAGCCAAATCGGCCGAGGCGTTTGTCGCCCGTCACCGGGTCAATCGACGTTTGCGCCTTACCCGAGATGCCGTCGCCGTCCTTGTCGTTCACGTCTTCGAGCGCGACGATGGCTTCCTCGGGCACGGCTTCGAGCAGGCCTAGGCCGACCAGTTGCGGCGCGATGCGCGCCGAGAACAGCACCGGCTTGCTGCCCGCGAAGGCGTAGCTGGGCGAGCGCGTGCCGTCTGGATTCTCGGTCCACTTTTCTATCGAGACCTTGCCCTCACCGGGTGAGCCGTTGGCTCCCTGCGGCTGCAGCACCGACCCGAGCAGCGGATCCTTACCGCCGTCGGCGGCCGCCACCTTGAACACCCATTTGTCGAGCGCCTCGCCGAGCGGGGCCACTGGCGCGCGGCCGTTGCGCTTGTGGCAACCGTCGCACGACGTGTTCACGTAGTTCGGTCCGGCCTTGCCGACCAGCTCCGTGTAGGTCTCGTTCTCGTCGCTCTCGTCGTGGCTGCCGTCGAGCATGTTGGTGTGGTGCACGCGGCGACCGAGCACGAACGGCTGGGCGTTCACCGGCGAAAGGTTCGTCGCCATCTGCAGGAAGTTGTTGTCCGGCTCGTCCGAGTATTGATATGGCAGGGTCGTCTGCCCGCCGAGCCAGGCTTTTTCGTCGAGTTTGTGCGAGTTTTCGCGCTCGCTCGACTTGTCTGCGAAGTCGCCCACCGTGTACCAGGGCACCATGCCGCCAGTGCCGACGGCGTACAGAAACACCGTGCCGTAGTAGTTGTCGCGCCCCACGGGCTTGTTCGGCACGTCGAAGTTCAAGAACTGGCTGGCTTCGATCTCCATGAACTGGCCGACGGCCAAGGGCGACTCCTTGCCGTCCAGCGCGATCGCGCTCTTGATGGTGTAGGTGTACTTGTACTGCGTCCCCTCGTCGCTGATCTTCTTGTGCTCGTTGTCGTAGGTGCCGGGGCCTTCTTTGGCGATCAGCGGGCCGTAGTTGCCGGTGTACTGAGCAACGCTGCCGTTGCCGTTGTACCAAGCGCGAAACTCCGGCAGCTTGTCCAGCTCCCACTCGGTGACCCAGGATAGATCGATGGTGTTACCGCCCTTGGTAACGTGGTCGATCAACATGTAGCGTGCGGTGCGGAGGGTCCAGTAGTGCGGTAGGTAGTGGTCGTAGCTTTGGAACTCGTCCTCGCGGCCGTGACGGTCGCGGCCGCGGTCACCCCACTTGGTCACCACCGCGTCGGCTGTCTCGTAGTGAACAGGCGGCTCCAGCATGGTCGTGGCGTCGAACAGCGGCCTCAAATCGCCGACCATGGACGCCCCACCAATCGTGCTGGGATCGGTCAGGCTGCCGCCCGCTCCGCCCTTGGAGTTGCCCGCGCCACCCGCTCCGGCGCCCGGAGATCCCTGCCCGCCGCTGGCCGTCGTGGCACCTGTGCTGGAATTTCCAGCGCTGGAATTGCCGCCAGCGCCTGGGGCGGCGTTGCTGGTCGGGTCTCCGCTACCGCACGCAACGAGGCCCATTGCGGCTGCGATCACGAAGGAGATGGCGGGAGTCAGGGGGGCTAGCTTCATGGTCCGCCCCTGTAGTCGGGGGCGTGAAGCATTTCGTTTTACAAAACGTCAGGGCCGCGTGATTTACGCTGCAGGCGTCCAGTTTTGCCGCAGGTGCAAGTCAACCCATGGGCATCGTCCACCACTACCTGTACGCCTTCATGGCCACTGTCGTGCTCGAGCTCGCCGTCGCGGTACCGGTGCTCGCGCCCGGCGGCGCCTGGCCGCGCCGCGTCGCGATCGTGTGCGTGGCCCAGCTGGCGACGCATCCGTCGGTGTGGTTCTTCTGGACCTTGTTCGATTGGCCCCGCCCAGTTTATCTGCTCGTGGCCGAGAGCTTTGCGCTCGTGATCGAGACCTTGATCTATCGGCTGTTCTTCCAGCAACTGTCGTGGTCGCGAGCGTTGGCAGCATCGGCGCTCGCCAACGGCATATCCGTGCTAATCGGCAGCTTCATCCAGTAGGGTGACGGGAACCATGCAACGACTACGAGCGTGGGCTTCCGCTGTGGTGGTTGGCGCCATGCTGCTAGCGCCGGCAGCGCACGCCGACGTTGCCGAGCGCAGGGACGAGAGGGACTGCGGCATCCGGCAAGTGGGCACCGAGCGCGGCATTGGCGCGCTCTTCCTGCTCATCGGCCTGGCCGCGTTCGGCTGGTCGCGCCGCCGTCGCAGCTGAATCTGCTGGCTCTAGCGTCGTCGATGCTCACTCGCCCCATTTCGCGATGTACCTCTCGTACATCGCGAAATAGGCAGGCGTACCGAACTTACCTTTACCCTGGTGGGTAAGACAGATGGGCCAGGTGCCCAAGCGTAGCCCTCGGGCGCGCGCGGTGCGGCAAAAGTCGATGTCGTACAGGTGAAAGTCGAACTGCGGATCGAAGAGCACGCCTTTGTCGAGCAAGGTCTGCTTTTTGGCCGCCAAGAACACGCCGTCCATCAGCTCGCACTCGGCAGGCGCTGGGCCGAACGCCGACAGCTTTCCGAACGGGGTGTCGCCGTGCGCCACCCAGCCGCTCAGGTAGCCCTTCTCTTCCCAGTTGAACTGCGGATCGACGAAGCCCCACGAAGGCTGACCCGGGCGACGCCTGGTGTTTCCTGCCACACCAATGACGTCGAAGCGCTCCAGCCCCTCGATCACCCGATTGGCCAGAAAATAATCGTCGACCCACACGTCGTCGTGTACGAACACCACGTACTCGCCGCAGTCTTCGGCCGCGAGCCGCTCGTTGTACACTTCGCCCAAGCCGCGGGAGTTGTCGTAGATGGGGCAAGGGTTGATGCGCGTCTCCAGCATCATGCGCCCGAGCGAAATCCCTAGGGCGGTGTTGCTCCAGAATTGGTCCTCGGAGAGTCGGGTCGCGCTGACGATGTCGATCATCCCTTGGCTGCCTTTCGCTGACGATCGTCAAAAGTAGTCCAGGTTTCGGCCAGGTAGGCGACCAAAACCATGCCTATGATGAGGCAATGGTGCCTACAGGGCGTAAAGCTGAGGTTTCGGTCGAGGCCGCGGGTCTCACGGACGTGGGTCACGAGCGCGAAGTCAACGAAGATGCGTTCCTGATAGCGACTTTGCAGCGCACCATGGAGGTGCACGACGCGACGCCGGGAGCGCACGGTTGGTTCAAGGGCGCTCCGGCCGGTACGTTGCTCGTAGTGGCGGACGGCATGGGCGGGCAAGGCGGCGGTGCCGTCGCCAGTCGCACGGCCGTGAACGCCGTCGCCGACTATTTGCTCAATGTCATGCCTTGGGCAAAGGCCACCGCGACACCCGACGCGTCCGCGCGCGTTTCGCAGACTGGTCTCAGGGCGCAGCTGTCTTCTGCGCTGGTGGCTGGCGATGCGCAGGTCAAGACCACGGGCGCGCAGACCAGCACGCCGCACATGGGCACGACCTTGACGGTCGCGCTCGTGCTTTGGCCGGTGTTGTACGTGGCCCACGTGGGTGACACGCGCTGCTACCTCTTGCAGTCCGGCACGCTGTGGCGCCTGACGACCGATCACAACATGGCTCAGCGATTGGCAGACGAAGCGCCGCAATCCATGGATCCGCCGGAGTACCTGCAGAACATCTTGTGGAACAGCCTGGGCGCCAACAACGAGCTGCCGGTGCCCGAGGTTGCCAAGAAGGAGCTTCAGCCCGGCGCCACGCTGCTACTGTGCTCCGACGGCTTGAACAAGCACGTCACGGACGAGCAGATCAAGAGCGTGCTGAAGCTGCCCGAGTCGTGCGCGGCCCGCTGCGCGCGTTTGGTCGAGCTAGCCAACGCCGGTGGTGGAACGGACAACATCACGGTCGTGGTCGCGCAGCTGCGCAACGACGCCTGACGCTGGCGCTAGTTGGACGAGACCGCGATATCACCGAAGCCCGGGTGCGGCCCGCTGCTGAAATCGATCACGACCCGCAATCCGGAGAGCAGCTTGGGCGGGAACGACTTGGTCACGGGCGACAGGCCGTCGTCGGGTAGCTCGCCGAAGCCGATCGGAGCGGAGCCGTCGGAGAACTCGAGGTGGCCGGCCAGCACCTGCTCCACGCACGCTCGGTCGAAGATGCTAACGCTGCCAATCAACTTGGGGGGCACGAAGCGCAGCTCGACGAAGCCGGTTTGACCTTCGACGACCGCCCACTCGTTCTCGTTGCAAACGCCGGTGTCGCCGTCGATGGTGTTACCGCACCAACCCCGCTCGTAACTGGAGCTGCAGGTGACCGACTCGGGCGGTGGCGGCAAGCGCGCCGACGCATGCACGATGTAAGGCCAGAAATCGTTCAGCTGGTCGTGGGCGTCGGACCAGGGTGCGCGTGGCAGGTGCCGAAACCAGTACTCGCGAAAGCCCAGCTCGGTGCAGCCCCAGGCCTCACAAGTGGTGGAGAGCAGTGTCGTCAGCGGGGCGGAGCGCGGTGAGCTCAGGAACGATTCACAGAACGAGGGCGCCGAACGTGGGTCGTCGAAGCGGTTCGGGCTGAGGCTGTTGGGCGCGAAGGTGACGTCGCCGCAGCCGCTGGCTGGCGCCTCGAACGCGCGCCCCTGCGCTTGCACGAACAAACCATAGGTGTTGTTGGGGGAGTCTGCGGTCGCGATGGCGGCCGGCACGCCGAAGGCTTCGGTGAGCGCGAACTGGCTGTGCTGCTGGTAGCTGGCGAGCAGGCTCGTCAGCCCTTCGCTGTAGTCCAAGGTCACGACGTCGAGCTGCTTGGTCACGGGCCCGTTGTTCTCTTGGACCTCGCACGACAGCTGCTTGCCGATGGAAAAGCCGAAATGCTTGCCGCCCAGCAGCCAAATCTGATCGTACGGCTTGTTCCGGATGGCGCTACAGAGGTTGATCTCGTCGTCGATCGCGGCGTAGTCCGCGGGCGCGCTGCTGCAGTCGCTGGGGTTGGCCGAGCACGCCGCGTAGCTTGCAGCGCTGTAGCGAACGCCGTTCTCGGTCGGCGGGAACACGGGTCGGGTCTGCGGGGCCGAAAAGACGTAGTGTACGTGGCCGTTGGTCGTCGCCTCCAGGCGCGCCGCCAGCTGCTCGGCGAGTACGTTGGGCGGCTCTAGCGCGAGCGACTGCGTGAGTGTCTTGTCGGGCTCGCCGGCGCCGTTGACGGTCGGGTCGTACGCAACGAGCAGCACCCGTGCGGTCAGCGAAGGCGCGACCGCGTCGTCGGGCTCGCGGCTACCGCCGGCACCGGCTCCGCTGGCTCCAGCGTCGCTGCCAGCACCCGCGTCACCGCCGCCCGCGCCTGCCTGGCTCCCAGTCATGCCGGTGCCGCTAGTCGTGCTGTCGCCACCAGTCGGGAGCACGCCGGCGCTGCCGGCGCTGCCGGCGCTGCCGGCGCTGGTCGGGCTGCCGCCGCTCGCGGTCGCTTCGCCCCTCGCGCTCGTTCCCGCCTGGTTCCCGGTAGCGCCGCCGTTCAGCGAGCCGCCTGCTCCGTCCGTCGCGGCATCGCCGCCGCTGCTGCTCGGCGTTCCAATGACGATCGGTTGGCAACAAACCAGGAAAAATGCTGCGAGCTTCAGGGGGCGCACGGGCTATGGAGTCTCCTCGGGGGCGGGGCAGCGCTGCTCGGTGGCCTTCAGCCGCGAGGCGTGAGCCCCGGCACGGCGTGCCAACGTGGCGGCTTCGCGAGCGGCCGGGCAATCGCCACCGGTGCTCAGCAGCTCGGCGCGCAGCACCTGCAAGTCTGCGCCGCGCTCGCGTCCGAGGGTGCCGCCCAGACCGCGTTCAATGGCCTGCAGAGCTTCGGCGCGTCGGCCCAGCTGGCTCAGTAGCTCGATGCGGGTGAGCTCGACCTCGGTCGTGAGCACGCCGCCGGCGAAGCGTTGCCGGTGCTCGTCGAGCGTGGCCAAGGCGCGCGCGCTTTGGCCGAGCGCCTTGGCTTCGAGGCGCGCCTTTTCGTAGAGCGCCAGCTCGGCGTCCATGCTGCTGCCGCGCGCCACGTTGCTGTAGCAGTCGGCGGCAGCCGGGTACTGGCCGGCCTTGGCGAGTTGCCCGCACTGCCCCGCGTCGCCTTCGCGCTTGATGGGCGCCGCGGCTTTGGGGCGCTCCTTTGGGGCAGGCGCGACTTCGTCGGCTGGCGTGCTTTCGGCGGAGGGTGCAGGAGCTGGCAGCGGCGTGGCGGCCGTGGAGCGCGCCCACACGTCCGGACCCAGCGAAGGCGCGGGCGCTGGCTGCAGAAACCACACCAAAAAGGCCGCCGCAGACAGGGCGAAGGCCGCAGCCGGCAAGGCCCAGCGCGGCACCACGCGCTCGGAACGCCGGCTGAGCTTGTCCCAGCTCTGCTGCTCGGTGGGGCCCGAAGCGGGCTCCGCCAGCGCCCGCGCGATCAAAGCGGCGGCTTGGTCTTCGCCCTCCACGAGGCGACGCGGAAAATCGGGGTTCGAACTAGCCATGACTAAAGGCCCTCCTCGAGGGCGGCGCTGAAGCGCTTGCGCGCGTCGTGCAGTCGGCGAAACACCGTCGCTGCGGGGCGCTCGATCACTTCGGCAATCTCTTGTCCGCTCAGCCCCTCGAGCTCGAAGAGCACGAACACGACACGCTCGGCTTCGGACAGTCTTTCCAAGGTGCGGGCCAGCTGCCGGCTGGCTTGCCCTTCATCGAACGGCTGCTCCACCAGATCGGGCCCGACCTGCGGTGACAGTCGGGAAAACAGCGACCACACGCGCGCGCGCCGTCGCGTCACGCGCGCGCGGCTCAGGCAGATGCGATAGAGCCAGGTCCGAAAATCCGCCTCGCGCCGAAAGCGTGGCAGGTAGCGAAACACATCGACGAACACCTCTTGGCAGGCGTCTTCCAAGTGAGCCGCCGGCACGCCCAGGCGCCGCAGTACCGAGAGCGCCGTGCGGTGGTAGCGCTGGTGGAGACCCCGCCACGCCGCGGCGCTTCCGGCCACGCAGCCGTCCAGCAGGTCATGACCTGCGTCGACTTCGGAGGCGGCCGAGGCGAGCATCGCTGGGGGGGTTAGAGTCATCGAGCGGTACCGATCTTCGGTGGGCGCTCAAAAAGGCGTGGCGATTCCCAGAGCCAGGCCGAAAATCAGCGCCGATGGCCGCAGCACCTCAGTGCCACCGACCTGAAAAGCCGGCGCCGCTGCGCGCATCAGCCAAGCCGCTGTCAGCTCGGCAAACGGCTGCACCGGACTTTGGGTGAAGAAATGGCTGCCCAGGCGGGCGCCCACGCCGGGCACGACCCGAAAACCGCCGCCAGGCTCGGCAATACCGATCGTTTTGGCCTGCTCCAGCACGCCCAGCACCTCCACCGCCCCGAAGGCGCTGATGCTCGAGCCGAGCCTGAATTCGCGCTCGCATCCCAGCGTCAGCGGGGCACGTCGCACCGTCAGCGAACCCTCGAAAGCTGGCGTCTCGTGGTCGTTCAGGTCGAGGCCCGCCGTCAGCGAGAGCCGGTACGGACCCGTTACCAGGCGTGCGAAGCCGAGCGTGGGCGCCGTCCAGTCCGTGCTGGCCCAAAGCGCGGCGCTCAGGCGATTGGCCGGCGGCTGTCGTGGCTCGATGGTTGGTGCGTCTTGCTGCGGCGGTGGCGCGGGCACGGCCACAGCGTCGCTCGCGGGCGCCGACATGGGCGTAGGCGTGGCCAGCTCGCTGCTCTTGGCTTCGACAGCGGGCTCGCTGACGGGCTTGGTCGGCGTCTCGTCGGGCGCCGCTTGCTCGGGTCGCAAGAAGTAGCGCTCCAGGACGAGCGCGATCACGCGCGACAAGCTTTGGCATGCGCCACCTTGCACTGGTAGGTCGCGCTCGAGTCGGAGCACGCCGTCCGGATCTCGCAAGCTCAAGGCAACGAAGTCGCCCTGCGTGCGATGCACGAGCAGGTACGTCGCGCGCCAGGTACCTTCGAGCTCGACACTGCCGAGCCGTGCTGCGACTGCCGTGCGCGTCTCTTCCAAAGGCGGGCACAGCGCGTCGGGGCTGAGCGAGTCAACCGTGAGTCCCGCGGCACCAAGCGCGAAGACAGGTAAGGCGGTCCACACTGCCAAAGCGCGCGGAGCATAGGTCAGGCTCCGGCGCCGCTTGGCTACAAAATGCGCAGTCGCGGTCCGCCCGGACTGGACGGACCGCGTGCGCTTTTTTCACGCTTTCGTAGCCGTTTATTGCGCGACGATTTCGCCAATACCCGGGTTACCGCCGCTGCTTTGGTCGATAACCACCTTTACCCAACTCAACGTCTTGGCGGCAAAAGTGAGCTTGGTTCCCGTAGTGCCGCTGTTCTCGAGCGCGCCAAATGCGATGTTGGCCGAGCCATCCGAGAACTCCAGGTGTCCCGACAGCACCTGCTCGTCGCAAGCGCGGTCGAACACGGTCACTGATGTAACTGACTTAGAGCTCGGGAAGGTGACCTTCGCCCAGCCGGTCGGAAGGCTCGCGGTCGCCCACTCGCCGTCGTTGCAGGTGCCGTGCACGCCGTCTAGTACTTTTGCGCACCAGCCGCCCGAGTACTCGGAGCTGCAGGTCGCGTCACCCGGATCGGTCAAGAAGATGTCCGCCGGCTTGACCAAGTAACGCCACCAATCGTTGAACTTGCCGTCCGGGTTGGTGCCGCTGGCCTTGGGCAAGCGCTGGAAGAAGTAGCGGTAATACGCCGTCTCTTCGCAGCCCCAGGCGCTGCAGGTGATGTTCTTGAGCGCCGTGGAGGGCGTCTTCAACGTCGGGTAGTTGAAGAAATCATCGCAAAAGCTGCCGATCGTGCGCGGGTTCGAATAGTCGTAGTCTTGCTGCGAGTTCGGCGTCCAGTGGCCGGTGCCGCAGCCGCTGTAGTTGAAGCTCGGCGACTGCGCCGCCACCAGCGCGAACTTGTCCCAGTTCGTGGCCATGCGGTCCTGGGCCCAGCTACCGTACACGCGCGACATGGTCGCTTCGGTGCGGTGCATCATGTCGTGGATCATCTCCGGCAGCGAGCGCTCGTAGTTGAAGCCCATGATGGGCAAGAGCTTGTTGCACGTGCTGCCCGTTAGCGGCGGCGAGTTGTAGTCGAACGCCTTGGGGCCGGTCAGCTGCGACTCGTAGTAACCAAAGTAGGGGCCGCCGAACAGCCACAGCTCGTTGGTCACACCGTTGTTGACGTCCGTGCACACGCCCTCGCTCGACAGCGTGGCCAGCACGTTCGCGGCGTCGGCCGCGTGGCAGTTGGCGCTGTTGGCCAAGCACGCCAAGTAGCTGGCTTGCGTGTACTGAAAGCCGTCCGCCTTGACCGGAAAGGCGTTGATGGTCTTGGTCTTGACGACCGTGTATTTGACGCGACCGTTGGTGATGGACTGAATCGCGCGCTTGAAGCGCTCGACCGATTGGGTCGGATCCTCCCAGCCTTGATACGCCGAAAGCCGCACTTTCGTGCCGTCGGTCTTGGTGATCAGCGGGTCGTAGATGATGACCGTGGCGTTGCGGGTGTGCACCGGCGACACGCAGCCGCCCGCAGAGCCCGAAAAGTCTTCGACGGCGTTGGCGCGCAGCGTCGGTAGCGCCGACGAAGGCGTGCAGAACGCTAGGCCCGCTTTGGTAGGCGTCACGGTGTACGAACCCGCCGCGAGCGCCGCGAACGAGTACGTGCCCGAAGCCCCGGTCGTCACCGACTTGTTGGCGGCGCCCGTCAGCGTCACCTTCACGCCCGAAATCGGCGCGCCGGTCGGCGACGTGATGCGGCCTTTGACTTCGATCGCGCCCGTGAGCGCCTGCTCACTCGAGCGGTAGTTCTCGCCCGTCTGCGGCATCTCGCCGCTACACGCCAACAGCAGGGGCGTCGACGCCGCCATCAAGGCCAAGGCCTGCGAAATCTCGAAACTGTGCTTCTTCATCGAGCCAACTCCCTTTTCTCCAACTGCGCGGCAGTCCCGCCCTCGCGAGTTGCCGTTGTCGGGCGTGTTGGAGGCGCTGGGAGGCGTCGATCTTCGGTTCCCTAACGTCGATTTTCATTTTCGAGCGGGAATGCAACAGGAAGGCGCGAAGACGCGAAGATCAGCATGGGGGCGCCAAGGCGATTGGGCTCTTGCGTTGACCTGTACGAATGCGTCCAAGGGCGACGCAGTTGTCGCTCTGTTGCAGCGCCAACAAACCTTCGCGTCTTCGCGCCTTCCTGTTGCATTCCCGCTCGATCGCCCGGAGCCGCTACGGAGCCGCGAAGAACAGCATGGGGGCGCCAAAACGATTGGACTCTTGCGTTGACCTGTACGAATGCGTCCAAGGCGACGCCGTTGTCGCTCTGTTGCAGCGCCAACAAACCTTCGCGTCTTCGCGCCTTCCTGTTGCATTCCCGCTCGATCGCCAAGAGCGGCCCAGCGCCGCTCTCATCCTTCAACGCGGCTTCGGTGAAGATTTGCGTTGTGAAAATAAGATCGAGTGGTGCTCGAATTTGCGTGCGACGGCGGGGTGTTTTGTGATCTTCGGGTGGGATGCATCTGGACAGCAAGCGCGTCGTGACT
>DATAKF010000154.1:0-4939 GCA_036261775.1 Polyangiaceae bacterium
TAGGGCTACCAGGTCACCACCATGAAGCTGAACCGGTTCCTGGCCTTCGACTTCGAGCCAGCAGTCGCCGCTCAGAACGACATGGAATTTGGCGTCCTGCTCGTCGGCCTCGACGCTGATACCCCAAGGGGAAGCGGCTTCGACACGTCCGTAGCAGGCCGCACCCACCCTGACCGTCTCGAGCACATCAGTAAGAACGTCCGTAGGGGCCGGCATCGTACGACTAAACAGAAAAGTTGCGCAAATTGCCGCTGACCGTCCAGTCAGCGTTCCCAAGAGGTAGCAGCTTCGATTCTGACCGTCCAGTCAGAAAACCCGGAGCACGCAAGCCCGCGAATTTCTACTCATCCCGAACCTGAGTGAGCTGCAGGGACCTAACGCCGATCCAGCTGAAGCGTCAGTGGGGGCGCCGGGCGAAATCCGAAATCTCGCTCCAATGCCGACAGATCAATCAGCGCGCTGATTTCCGCGGCGGGCCGGCGCAGCGGGATTTTCGGGAAGAACTCGCTCAGGGTTTGCTCGACCGTGTAGCCCTGCAGCGTGACGGCCTGGGCCGGGAAGTACTGGTGGTAGCCGGGCGCCTGCTTCTCGACGACGAGCGCGACCAGCGTCGCCGCGTCCGCGAAGTCCAGGTACGCGAGCGCTTCGCAGAAGTTGACCGAGCTGACCGGTAACGGCTGTCGCAAGCGTTGGTGAAACCACTCGCTCGCCAACATGGGAAAGCGCAGAGAGGTGCACGCCAATCGTGGCTCCAGCTCGCTCAAGATGCGCAAGGTGCGCTCGCCGAACTCCTTGCTCAACCCGTAGAAGTTGTGGCCCGGGTTGGGCGGCGCGTCGCCGTCGAGCGGAAAGTACGGAATCACTGCGGGCGCGTCGAACTTGCGCCCCTCGTCCAAGCGAATCATCGCCTGCAGCGAGCTGGCGAACACGATGCGGCGCACCCCCAAGTCCAAGGCGGCGCGGAACACGTTGCCGTTGATGCTGACGTTGTCGCCCAGCACCACCTGCGCCGACGGCCCCATGCTCAGGTTCGGGATGTTGCCCAGGTGCACGACCGCCTCGCAGCCCTCCAAGAGCGGGTAAACAGCGAGAGAGTCGCGCAGATCTGCCAGCTTCAGCGGGTAGTCGAGGCCGCGGGCGAAGCGCTGATCGGTCCCGACCACCTCGTGGCCGCGCTGCACGAGCTCCTTGCACACGAGCGTTCCGAGCCGACCCGTCGCACCGGTAACCAGAACCTTCATTTCGACGCCGACGCTTCTAGCACAGGTGCCGCGCGCGACGCCGGGGCCAGCTAGGCCAGACGCGGGGCTTGGGCGCGGGCAGCACGAGACAGATAGCTGAGCCCGGACGCGATGGGCTGGCGGTACTGGTAGTGCACCTCGAGCTGCTCCAGCTCACGGCGCAGCTCAGCCGCCACGGGACCTTCCAGCTCGAGCTTTTGCAAGCTCTCGAGCAGGTTCCAGCGCAAGAGCCAGTCATGCTCGAAGTGCCCGCACAGCTCGCGATGCACTCGCTCGAACACCGGCACGACGTCGCTGCCGAGCGAAGAGCGCAGGGCTCCCAAGGCAGTCTCGTACAGCCCCAACAGCTCGCGTTCGCGCGGCGGCACCGTGTGCGCCTTGGGAACCAGCGCTTGCGGCAACTCGCTCACCGGGAAGAAATCGGAGGGTGCCCCCGCGTGTGCCCCGAGCGCGGCTTCCGCCAAAGCCACGACGTGCCCCGCTTCCAGGCGCTCGTCGAGCGCCGACGCGGCGTACAGCTCGCCCGAGCGCATGACGAGCAAGGCAGCGCCCTGCCCTGGCGCTCGGTGCAGCTGCTGCAGCTCACCGCGCAGACGCACGCCATGAGCCAAGGTCACCGCGATGGGGCCGGGTGCCAGCTGCGCGATGGCGGCGCGGCTATCGCCGAGCACCGCGTGCACGACCGGGCTCGCGACGCGCGCGGAGCCAAGCTCGGCCCGTGCGCCCCCGGAGACGCACAGTAGCGTGGTGTGCTCGGACGCGGTGACGCGCCGCGAGAGCACGCCGTACAGCTGCACGCCCGAGCTCAGCTGAACGCTGGCGATCTCCTGGGCGCGCGCCGCCTCGCTCAGCGCAAGCTCACCGCCCCGCGCCGACGGCAGCTCGCGCACGACGTCGTCGAGCACGTCGTGCAGCTTTTCGAAGCTTTGACAGACGAACAGCTGCGGTTGTGGGCGCGTCACGTCGTAGTCGACCTCGCCGGCTGCGGCGCTGAGCGGCAATTTCCGGACTTTGGGGTCGTGACACGCGAAGCTTTCCCATAGCGACGACAACAGGCCGGCGCCGTACAGCTTGTACTCGCCGGGGGTGCCGACCAAGCCGTACTCGGCCGTCCACCAGTACAGGCGCGACAGCCGCGCGGCCTCGCTCACGCGATTCACGGCGGCGCGCGCCGTCTGCAGATCGAGCTCGGCGGCCGCCACCTGCTCGGCTGTCGCGGTCGGACGCTCCTTCAGCTCGGACAGCGCGTAGATGGCCTGGTCGACCGCGGTGTCTTCCGGCAGCGTGAAGGCGCGCGCGCCAGCGGCACCGATGCGCCGCAAGTAGTGCGCGTAGCTTACGTCGGGCAAGATGGGCGCGTGGCCGGCGGCCTCGTGAATGATGTCGGGGGCGGGCGTGTACACCAAATGCTCGGCGGTGCGCATGTCGGCCGCGATGGGCAAGATGGAGAGCGACTGCAGCTCTTGAAACGCCCGCGGCGGGATGAAGCCGTCGACGCACACCGCGCCCCAGCCAAAGGGCGCCAAATGCTCGTCCATTTCTTCGATGCGTGGAATGCGCTCGACCGAAATGCCGGTTTGGCCCAGGCCTTCAGCGTAGGCCGAGTGCGCGGTGGCCTTCAGGCGCGCGTGGGTTTGAAGCAGCACGAAGCGCCACACCGCCTGATCGATCGCCGTGTACCGGGAGTAGTCTTGCCGCACGATCAAGTGCTTCAAGTGCTGGGGAACGCGGGCCAGCGTGGCGGTGTTGTCGGCCAACGCTTTCAGTCTGACTCAGCAGGCCGCGCTTCGCTAGGTCCCGCTTCGCTCGCAGGCTTGGCTCGCCCGCAGGCCTACTGGGTCACCTCGAGCAGTGTGCCCTCGGAGCCCAGGATTTCTGGCAAGCGCGGGCGCGGCATGTCGAACGCTTGGCCAAAAGTGAAGAAGACGCTGCCGGGCAGCGGCTGATCGGGGATGCGGCTTCGACCAGGCGTCAACGGCGCCGCCCAGTCGACCCGGAAGACTTGGCGGTTCACCTGCGGAATGAGCACTCGCACGCCCGCGCCCACCGATTGGTGCAGCGTGATGTCCTTCGTGTCTTGGCCGGTGCCACCCAGGTCGTAGAACGCCACGGCGCCCACTCGCGCGGACAAGATGTTCACCGCGAAAGTCCGCAGCTCCAGCGTACTTGCGAGCCCGCTACCGCCTCGAAAAATCGAGCTGACGTAGCCGCGTGGCCGCGTATCCCCGCCGAGGATTAGCTTTCGATTCAGGTAGTTCTGATACGTGGACACCATGGCCGAATCGACGACGATGCGGGCAAACCCCAGCCTGGGCGACATGAAGCGCAGCGCCGCCTGCGCCGAAGCCTGATGGCGCGAGTCATCAGCTTGCTCGATGTTGGAGCCGCCGAGGACGCGGAGCAGGCCATTGCCGACCGGCCACGTGTAGCAAAGCCAAGACGACGTGCCGAGCAGGTCGCGGGAGGATCCCGCGCCGCGCAGTGCCGGATAGACGCGTAAGGCCACTATTTGCCCGAGCGAATACGACTCCTGGAGCGAGAGCGTCTCGATGTCGCGGGTTGCCAAGAAGCGCGCGGTCTTGTGCTCGATCTGAAAGAAGGGACTCAGCCGAGTGTCGCTGACGGGCAGCTCTTGCCGCACGAACTCGCGCTGCATTTCGAGCGAAACGCCGGGGGCGCGCGGCGCTTCGTAGTCGTGCCGAATCAGCTCGAGCCCTGCGGTCAGGTTGAGCTTGTACTGCTGCCCGAACGAGCGAGTGACCTCACCGCCGCCGCGGACGATGCTCGTACGATAAGCGAGCGGAATGCCTTGCTCCGAGAGCACCTGGCGCCGATCGTTGAAGACGCGCGTCTGTTCCACGTCCCAGGCGACGCCCGCCAAGAACGCCCACTTGTCGGCGAGCGCGATCAGGTTTCGGTAGACGCTCAGCGTTCCTTGCGAGCCCTCCGGTTTGCCTGTGTCCAAATTGACGAACACCCGCCCGAGTGCGTAGGCATCGACTTTGGAGCCGGCGACGCGCGGGTGCACCCCGAGCGCGCCCACCGAGTACCGATCGGGCTGCAGGGTGAAGATGCCGCCGACCTGCGTGCGCGTGCCCAAGAAGTTGGTTTCGCTGGGGTTGACGAGCAGGTAGTTCACGCGCGGCGCGGGAAGCGGCAGCTGTCCCAACTGCGAGCCAAATGCCTCCACCGGGACGCGCCCCGAGCTGGCAAATGTGCCTTGAAATTGATAGCCGAGCCGCAGGCTCCACACGTCGCGCACGATCACCACGACCTTGACCTGCCCCGGCTCGCTGCCGCGCAGGGCAACAATCACCACTACCCCGAACTGCGGCAAGAGCTGCAGGTTGCGCAGCGTCTCTTGGATGCGCTCCGTGTCGTAGCGCTCCCCCGCCTCGAACAGCAGCTCGCGCCGGATCACGCGCTCGCGCGTCTGCACATGAAAAACGTTGAACACGTCGGGCACCGGGTCGTCGTCGTCGAAGACCTTCAGGCGCACGATGTCGACGCTCTGGATTCGCTTGCCATCGGGCGTGTCGTCGCGATCCGGGTTCGGGCCGAGCGCGCGCGTGACGCTGCGCTCTTCGAGCTCGGAGGTCTCGACGCCCCGCGCGGGCGGCGTCGCGAGCGCGAGGACGTGGCTGAAAGCGACGGAGAGGGCCGCCGCGATCGCCAAGAACATCCGGAGGCCGCGCAAG
>DATAKF010000155.1:0-15358 GCA_036261775.1 Polyangiaceae bacterium
AGCAGGTCCAGCCCAGCGTCCAGGGCGCGCTGAGCTCGTGCAGGCGGCCGTGCGTCCGCTCGAAAATCGGAGCTCGATAGTCCATCCACACCGGATCCGAGCGCAAGGAGACGAAGGTTGGGCGCAACGTCTCGGCGCTGAGCCCTTCGAAGTACTCTGCCGAAATACCCCCAGCGTCTGCAAACAGCCCGACGATTTCGTGCACCCAAACGCCGCGGATATCGCTGGGGCAGCCGGCTATCACCTCCGAAACAAAATCGGGTTCGAGCAACACGCCGCTGTCGATGAATGACAGCCGCTCTCCGCGAGCTCGCGCAATGCCGCGATTTCTGGCTGCGGCGCGGCCCGATTGGGGCCCCCGAGGCTGGAACACGTGCTCGAGCTGCAGAGCGCCGCTGTGCTTCCTTACGATTGCTTCCGTGTCGTCGGTGGACCCGTCGTCGGAGACGATGACCTCGAAGTCGTCGCGCGCTGCTCGTTGCGACGCGAGAAACGCCAGCGAGCGATCGAGCTCGCGCGCCATCTGATAACTCGGAATGACGATGGATAGCTTCATACTGACGGGCTCAGGCAAAGACAGCGGTAACGATGGCCCGCGCCGCCGCCGCGACCGAACCTTCGGTGGGTGGGTGCACGTAGTCAGCACCCGAGAAGATCTTGCGAATCAAGGCCGCACGCGTCGCCGGTTGAGTCTCGAAGCGCACACCCAAGAAGCTACGCCCGCGACGCAGCGCCGTGCGCACCACCTCGGCCTCGACCTCTCCAACGCGCGAGATGCGCAGCGTGAGGCGTGTTCCCACCCGAAACGAGCCGAGACGCTCGCGATCGATCTCCAAGAGTGCCCCATCCGTCGAGATATCGACCGCGCGCAGCGAGCTGGAGTCGTGGAGCTTGACGGTCTCGTCGGTCGCGCACCGCTCCTCGCCTCGACGCCTGGGCGCCTCGATGCACGGAGCCATCGCCACCAGGACCACGCACAAGTTGAAGAAGCCCCACATCAGCGTGATGCCGAAGAAGCTCGTGAGATCCACACCCCAGCCTTGTGCGACGGCGTGGTAAGCCCCACCGACCAGCAGCACCACGTACGCGATTCCCCACTTCAGGGTCCCCCAGTGCACGACCGTTCGCTCGCTATTCGCTCCCTTGTCGGTCACGACGAAGCGGTGTGAACGACGATCGAGCAGCGCCTTGAACATGGCGCGCACGACCGTGATGCTCGCGAGCACGCTGCCCGCCTCGAAGACGATCGGCAGTTGTGCCCCTCGCGACATCCAGGTCATGAAGCCCCTCAGCAGGAGCTGCGCCGGCACCGCGTACAGCAGAATATCCCACGTATTTCCCAAGAACGGGCTCACGTCGGTCATGAAGTAGACGATGGGCGTGCACAGGAAAAACAAGCGAGACAGCGACGTGTAGCCCCAGCGCAGCGCGCCTTCGAGCGTGAGAAAGCGCGCGACCAGGCTCAGGCCACTCAGCTGGCTGAGCTTCCAGAGCCCCACCTGTACGCCGCCCAAGCACCAGCGCCCACGCTGGGTCAGGTACTCTCGAACACCCTCGGGCGCGAGCCCCGTCGTGAGAGTCTCTTCGAGATACACGGTCGAGTAGCCCGCCTTGGCCAGCTTCGTCGACGTGAGCACGTCCTCTGTTACGGCTTCGGTCGGAAAACCGCCGATCGCGTCGAGCCCGCTCCGGCGCACGATGAACGACGTGCCACAGCAGTACGCGAAGCCGCGCCCATCGCACGCCGGCAAGATGGTATTGAAACTGAAGCGCTGCATGTCGGGCCAACCAGCCCAGGCCTTGAACCGAGTCTGGAACGGGTCGGCGTTCAGGTGCGATTGCGGCGTCTGAACGATGGCGCGCTCGGGCGCGTACATGAGCGACATGGCGCGACGTATGAACTCCCGCCGCGGTACGAAGTCGGCGTCCAGAACGCTGATGAATTGCGCGGGATCACCCGCGGCCTGCAGCGCGCGTAAGCCGCTGTTCAAGTTGCCGGCTTTGGCGTGCAGATTGTCGCGGCGGCACACGTAGTGCACCCCCCAGGCTTTGCACGCTGCCTGAAGCTCGCCTCGCCGGCCGTCATCGAGCACCCAGACGGTGCAGTTTGCGTAGCTCTGATTGAGCGCGCCGATCACGGTTCGCTCGAGGATGGCGAGCGGCTCGTTGTACGTCGGGATCAGAATCGCGACGGGGGGGGCCGCGTCACCCCACCAGTCGGCGTGGGCGTCCGCCTCTGCGTGGCGCGAGTGAGTGACCGTAAGCAGACCAAAGAAGCGATACGAAGCCACCGTCACCAGCAGCTCGAAGCCGAGAAAGACATAGGCGTAAAGGACGCTTGGTCGGAGTGACCAGCCGGGCATGGTAGCGTCCACTCGCCACACGAAATACAGGGCTTTCAGTCCGAAATAGGCCCAGAAGAACGCTCGCCTGAGCCGCGTGTCCGACGGGTCGAGCCACGGTAGGGTCGCGAGCAGCAAGCCCACGGTCACCAGGTTGGCGAGAAGCGCCGCCTGCCAATCCGTGGTCCAATCGAAGTGGCTCATCCACCCTTGGACTTGAAGTGGACTTCGACTGCGCGACCGACGATGCACTCGTCACCGAAGCGTTTGCGAAGTTGATGAGAGCCCACCCTGACCGCGAAGCGAGCCCGCTGCTCGGCGCCAAGGAATGCTGTCCGAGAGCCGCTGAGCTGAGACTCGGGCGAGCCGAGCAGCGCCTCCACCGTGCCATCGAAGACCTCGGAGCTGCCGACGACGCTAATCTCGGCCAGATCACCGGGGCGGAGGCGGTTGAACGATCGCTCTTTCACGTACGCGGTCACGAAGATGTCCGAACAATTGGTGAGCCGGAGCAGCGGCTGCCCTTCACCCACGTACTCGCCGGCCGTCGAGAGGATTTCGGAAACGATGCTCCGTTCGGGGCTCCTCAGCTCGTAGTTCTGTCGCCGCACGGCGATGGCCTCGAGCTGCTGCAGCTCTTCACGGACGGCCCCGAGCTCGCTGGTCAGTTGGTTGCGCCGCGAACGAAGCTGCGCGGCGCTGATGCTCAGCTCGTCGACGCGCTGACCCGAGTAAGGCCTATCGGACTGTGCTGCTTGCGTGATCAGCATGCCGTCCTTGATTGAGCGCGCTTGAGTCTCCAGCGTCTCCACTTGCTTACGCATCGCGCTGGCTCGCTCTTCGTTGACCCGCGCGTCGCGCCGCGCAGCGTCGAGATCGCCTACCGAAGACACTCCGGACGAGGTGAGCTGCTCGACCCGGGCCAGGCGCAACCGTGCGTCTTCGGCCTGAGCCTCGTGCGCCGAGAGCTCGGCGCGCGCCTGCTGAATCTCGAGTTGAAAGACGTCGTGCCGGAGCGAGGTGTAGCGCTGGCTGCGCCGGTCGAAGTTCGTACCGAGCTGCACGAGCTCGGACAACAGCTCGTTTGCTGCTGTCAACGCGCCATCCAGCTCGACCTTTCGCGCTCGGGTAGCGACCAGCTTGGACGTATCGAACAGCGGGTTGTCGATGCGGCCAAGCATGGAGCCCTCGGCGTAGGCGCCGCCCACTCGCACGCCCTCGTACTTCACGAAGCCATCGATGGGCGCCGCCAGGTTGACGACACCGGCGCTCACCACGGCGTCCACGCTGATGGTCTGAATGAACATGCGGTTGGCAAGGTGCAGGGCGAGCCCCAGCGCGCCGACGCCCAGCGCCGTCTTCAACAGCCGGCGACGCAACTGCAACCAAATCGCCTGCAAACGCTGCAGCGCCGACATCCGGCGATCGTCAGTGAGCTCGATTGCTACCGTCATTTGAGTCCTTCATCCCGAAGCGCGCCAGCCCGCACTCGGCAACAGACGCCAGCCAACCCCGCGAAGCAGCTCGAGCTCCGAGGATCCTTGCCAGTCGGGCTCCTCGCCGACGACGTACGCCGTACGAATCAGGGCGCGGCGCGTCTCGGTGTCGTTCGGAAAGGTCACGACGATTCTACCGGCGCTCGCGCGCGCGACCTTGACCTCGAACACACGCCCTCCGACTTCGAAGCTGAGCTCGGCACCGGTGTCCGGTTTGAAGTGGCCGTCGAGCAGTTGGATTTGCGCTGCTTGGGTGTCGAGCCGCTCGACGAACGCCGAGCGCCCGGCCAGCCAGGCAGGGCCCGGGCAGAGGAGTCGGGGCTGGCGTCGTCGCTCAGGCAGCTCAATCGACAAGAGCACAGCGATAGTCAGCACGGCGAGGCTCGCGAGGCCCCACACGAACATCATGCCGCCTTCGCTAGCCAGCAGCCCCCAACCTCCAGACAGAGGCTGTGCCCGCGACTGCGTCCGCAGCATCCCGACCAGCAGCAGCGCGAGCGGAAACCCTGACCATGCGAGGCTCGACCAATGCACGCAAACCGCTCCCTTCGGCTTCGCTTTCGAAGTGACGCGGAAACGGCGAGTACCAGGCAAAAAAGCCATGATCAGGCCCCGGAGCGCGCCCGGCGCCCCCAAAAAGAAGGCGGCGTCCGAAAGCCCACTGACGAACCGCCCCACCGAAATCCGTGACAGAAACCAGCGGTGAAGAACGACCAGCGGCACGAGCAAGCCGTAGAATGTCTGTGGTCGCAGGTTCCACGGCGTCACGCCAAACCAGAAATAGGCAACGGGCACGAGCGTCACGATCGCGCGAACGATGTTCGAATACACGATCCGCGTGCACGCCTCGTACGTCAGCAGGCGCTTTCCCAGGCTCCTCCCGACACGACGACCAAACTGCCAGTTGGCCAGCTGCGTGAAGCCGAGGGCCCAGCGTTCACGTTGTGCAAGGTGCTCACCCAACGTGTCGGTTGCCCAGCCACGCGTAAGCCGCTCATTGAGGTAGCGCGTCTTGTAGCCTGCGCTCCACAGCTTGAACGAGAGCACGACGTCTTCGGTCACGGACTCGAGCGGAAATCCGTCGACGAGCTCCAGCGCGTCGCGCCGCACCACGAAGGAAGTTCCCAAGCAGTTCGCCAGGCCAGCCACGTCGCGTGCAGGCAGGCTCGTCTCGTACACGAAGCGCAACGAGTCCGGCAGCCGGCCCCTGGGAAATGCGCGCTGGAAGTTGTCACAATTGCAGTAGGCCTGCGGCGTCTGGACCAACGCGACCTGAGGATCGTCCTGAAAGAGGGCCAGCGCACGGCGTATGAACGCCGGCCGCGCCACGAAGTCGGCATCGAGCACGGCGACGTACGCCCCGGCGTCGCCGCGCGCTCGCGCGTGGGCGAGGCCTGCGTTCAAGTTGCCTGCCTTGGCGCCCGTGTGCTCCGAGCGCGCAAAGTAGCGGAGGCGGTCGCTGGCGAAGCTGGCCACCAGCTCGGCAACCTCCGCGCGTGCAGCGTCGTCGAGCACCCAGACTCTGCACGATCGGTAAGTCTGCCCCAGCGCGCCGACCAGCGAACGCTCGAGCAGCTCGAGCGGCTCGCCACGCGTGGGAATCAGGATGTCGACCCACGGTTCATCGGCGCTTGGCGGCTCCGAAAGAATGCGATCGACCTGCTGAGAGCGTGAACAAGTCTCGCGTAGCGTCCATACGGCTCGCAGCACGCCCGTGAGCAGTAGCAGCTCCAAGACCAAGAATACGACGTGAAAAGGCGTAGCTTGGGCACGCGCGACGTCGACCGCCAGCAGCGCCGTGCGAGTCAATCCGTACACCCAACCGAGCGTCACCAGCCCGCGCGAAGCCAACCGCCTTGCGCCCGAGCCGGCAGTGTGGCCGCTCGAGCTCACGACCCCGCCCCATACGGGTCGGACTTTTTACGCTCCATGAAGACGTGAGGGGGGACGTCTTCGAAGCCGAAGCGAGCGTAGAGCCCGTGAGCGTCCTTCGTCGCCAGGAGCACGCGCCGCACGTCTGCAAGACCGGGTTGCTCCAAGATGGCAGCGACGAGCCGCTTACCCAGGCCGCGCCCACGGCAACGCTCCGCCACCACGACGTCGCACAGGTAGGCAAACGTCGCCATGTCTCCGATCACGCGCGCGAAGGCGACCTGCTCACCTTCGCGATAGACACCGAAGCAACGCGAGCTACGAATGGCGCGCTCGACCAGCTCACGGGGAATGCCCCTAGACCAGTACGCGTTCGTGAGCTCTCGCCAAACGAACGCGATGTCCAACCGGCTCGGGTCGTCGTCGAGCTGAAAGTCATCGTCGAGCGAGACGCGCACTGTCTTTACCTCAGTGGAAGAGTCTCGGACACTGGGCGTCTGGACGCCCGTAGTAGGCCAGAATCTCGTCGTCCTGCTGACCGAGGGTCTCGACCAGCACTGCCAGCTCTCGCTTCACCACCCTTGCCTCTTCCGCAGTGACGGCGGCGACCTCGGCCAGTAGATGCTGCGTGATGTTCGCGTGATCGGCCTGATCGTTGAGCTCGGAGTGCTTGGTAATGGAGGTGTGGAAGACGGCGGGCAACCCCAGGGCCTCGCAGCGGGCGCGGAACGCAGTATTGAACTCGGAGTAGGGCTGCTCGAACAGGAACAGGGCGGCCTTGAACGCCAGCGGATTCTGCCGTGCCAACGCGGCCAGCGTCGCGCAGACCCCGAACGTCGTAGGCAACGGGGTCGACTTCTCTAGTAGCTCTTCCCCGATGCCAACGGTGGCGAGCGCCTTGGTCAGAAACCTGTCGTGATGCAGCTCTTCTTCGAAAAACTGCAACGTAAGAGCTTTGGCGCGCGATCCCTCGTCCACCGCGAGCGCCGGCGCCATGAGCGATGGAGCCAGGTGCACGAGGTGGTAATACTCGCAGGCGAAGCCGATGAGTTGCTGGCGCGTGATGCTCCCTTCCAGCAGAGCTTGATAGTATCGACCGTGGAGCACGTTGTCTTGAACCGCGCGCGTGTACCGCGACAAAGTCCGGTAGAACTGCGCGCCAGTCATGGTGCTCGATTCCACTTCGGGACAAGCTTCGACAATCAAGCCGAGCTCGTCCAACTCGCCCAAGACGATCGTTATCTCTTCCCCGGACAGCCGTGAGCTGGCCGCCAGCTCGGTCACGGTTTGACCACCGCGACTGAGCCCAGCGAGCAGCACGGCCACGCCTTCGTGCAACTCGGCCGGAAACTCGAGATCTGCGCCTTGTTCCTTGTAGTCGATTCGCGAGCCCACGTCCGTCATGGTGTGCACGACGCCGCGCCGGAATGCAGGCCGCTGGGTAACACGCGCATCGAAAGTCTTCATTGGTTGTCTCCGGCCAGTCCTTCGACCGTTCTGATCAAGTTGCCGGCCTGCGAGTAGTGCTCCCACACGCCAGAAAAGAAGCGGTCGTAAATCTCGATGAAGAGCCGCGTGGACCTGCGCAATCGCTCGACCGTCGGGGCGTCGAGCGGCGGCAGGTGCTCGAAGATCAAGCGACTCAAGTTGGCGTGACCGCCCTTGAGGTTGATGTTGGCGTGGTTGCGGATCGGCGCCACGAAGCGCTCGTCCAAGCCGAAGCGCTCGCACGCGGAGATGAACGAGTCCTTCTTCTGCTGCTTTCCCTCGAGCAGCCCGAGTGTGCTCAAAAAGAAGACCGGATCCGAGTACGCCCAGTACGTCAGGGCGTGACACAGCGTTTGCGTGGTGGGGAGCGGCACGCTATCGGCCAAGGCGTCGGTCGAGATGCCCACCGAGTCGAGCGCGCGAATTCCACTCGCGACCAGGCCGTCGTGCCCGTGCTCGTCGACGTAAAAGTCGTTCATCATCTTGCGGATGGTCGCGCTGCCGGGAAAGCTGAGCAGCGGTGAGTCGAACGCGCACTCGCGCGCCAAGAAGTGGTAGTTCTCGATCGCAAAGCCGTAAAGCACGTTGGCTGAGAAGCCGAGTACGGGAGCCTGCAAGTTGACCCAGAAGGGGTTCTGGTAAACGGTGGCGTCGAGGAGCTCGTTCGTCAGGTCCTCGAGCTCGTACAAGACATCGAGCGCGGGACGCGCCGCCGGGCGTGCCATGTCGTCGAGTAGCGACATGCGCTCCAATTCGCGAACGACCGTGCTCAGGTGAGGTCGCAGATTCTCTGGCAGCGACGCGTAGATGCTGTCTACCGTAGCCGCGCCCTGCAGCTGGGCCGCAATCGCGCCGAAGTCTGCAGGAGCCAGGCCGGTCAACTCCACGTCGAACTCATATGCACCATGACTCAAGATCACTGCATCGGGAGTCTGATGAACGGCACAAGCAAGCTTAGGATGGGAAATGAGATCGTTGGACATCGACGAAATCCTAGGTGCACGGGCGGAGCCAGCGAGTAGCTCGACAGCCGGCGTCCCCTCGCGAGGACGCCGGCTATCGCGCTCCTCCAATCAGAGGTGCGACGCGACCAGAACCGGCCGAGTCTTGCGCGGACGCACGATAATACGGGTCATGGAACTACCTCCTTCCGATTTCGAAACTGTCATTTGCGATCAAACCGGTCAAGCAGAATTGGCCTAATATCGAATCTGCGAATCGGATCATTGATAGTCTCCAGACTGATCCAGGAAGTCTCAAGACTATTGGAGAGACTTCGCGTGAGCCGCATGACTTCACATGCCGCGCTGATTCGAGGGCGCGGCGCTGCCCAAGCTATCGTGAGCGCTGATCGGACTAGTTCTCGCGAGCGGTCGCTCTTGCTCGACCAAGCGATAGCCGCGGCCGCGCACATTGGCGATCGTCCAGCCGCTGCGGCGGAGCTTGAGTCGCAGCCTCGATAGCGGTTCGTAAAGCACGCTGACGTTGAGCTCCCGATCCCACACGGCCCGCATCAAGGTCGCCGGGTCGACAGTGCTGCCCGGTGAGCGCTGAAGAATATCGAGCAAACGCTCTTCAATCGGTGAAAGCCCCATGGCAACCACGAGCGACCTTTCGTCGCTCCGCTCGGATGGAGGAGCGACAGCCGAGCGACGCGCGGCGTTGCGCTCCACAGCCCGGCGGATTTTGGCCGTCACCACGGCGAGGTCGCTTTGGAGGTCGATGTGATCGTCGGCCCCGCAGTCGTGAGCAACGACGATGTCGATCGGGGCGCACGCATTGGAACAAATGAAGATTGCCGCTGTTTCTCCCTGATCGCGCAGCTGGCGACACAGGCGCAGGCGATCGATTCTCATCTTGGCGGCGACGACGAGCAAGACATCCCAGTCCATCTTCACGAGGCGTTCGAGCGTGGCCTCCGCTTCAGGACACGGGCGAATCTCGACCCCACGTTCCGCTACCCCCGCCCGCAAAGCGCTCGTATCGAGCGACGCATCCTCGGCAAGCACAATCCCTGGCCCAGCCATCTCAGCTCCTCTCCTCTTCCTCCCACTCCACCGTCGAACTGCGACACACGATAGTCCTTGGCTATCTCAGGTCAAGGCGCAACCGGCGCGTGCGAGAGACCTGGGACCGTTTCCACAATTTGTGGCTTGGATTCATTTCCAAGCACGCGCAGGCCGGCCGCTCAGGTGCGGATCGCGTTCCCTCACGTCCCTTGTGGCTCGACCGAAACTGCGCTCCTACCGTCAGCTTCTGATCACCTTGGCTCCGACGCCGCGCTGCGAGTCGTCGCTGTGAGGGTTCTGAGCCGCTTCAATGGACTAGCGTTGCGGAGTCGGCACCGAGTGATGGCAGGCGACACACCGACTGTCCTCCACACTGATAGCGCGTAGCGTTTTGCCCCGAGACCAACGCTAAGGGCCCACTAATACAGCCGCATTAGGGATGAATGCCGTTGAGGGCAAGCGCTGATCAGCTGCCGGAGAACCTCATTAGCGTTTGACGCTCCAGATCGGTGAAGACATGGCCGAGCCGCCAGCGAGCTGCAGGCCCCCCGCGATGCCGAAGAGTTGACAGTGTCTCTAGGTGAGGCCGCTCGCGCTACTGAGCGCTGCCGCGGCTCACCACTTGAGCATGTCGATCATCTTGTCACCGTAGCGCGTGCCCATGAGCACGACGGAGGCGTGGTCGAAGTGGTACTGGTCCATTACCTTCGTACCGTCTTGGGTGATGTACGCGCCCATCGGTAGCTGCGCGGCGGCTTCGTGCACGCGGGTGTTGTGGGCGGAGCAGCAGCCGCCTGCGGGTAGCTCACCCAGAATGAACGGCACGTCGTAGCTCACGCCAAAGGCTTGCTTGACCTCGTTGTAGAGCTGCTTGACCAGACCTGGCCACGTGCCTTGCGTGTTGTTCGATTCACCCTGATGGAAGATGACGCCTGCAAAGCGCGCGTTCTTCTGCGTCTTCACGGCGGCGATCTTCGTCATGATGGCGTTGTGGTGCTTGCCACCCGTGATGAACGTTTCGATCTTCTCGCCGCTTTCGGCAGTGCCAATCAGGCCGATCGTGTCACCCGTGCGCAGCTTCTTCAGCAGCGTCTTGCCGAACCAAATGCCGGGGTCCACGCTGGTCGACAGGTTGATGCCGCTACCGCCGGGGCAATCGCTGAGCGGCGGGTTGGCCAGGTTCCACTGACCAGCCTTCTGGTTGCAGCCGCCCCAGACCTTCAACCGCTCGTCCGCGTTCTTGTCGCTGGCTTCGGACTTGGCGACACCCGCCATGTTCGACTGCCCCATCAACATGAAGACGTGAAGAACGGGCTCGCTCGTGGGGTTTGACCCGCCGCTACCCAAGCCGCCGGCACCGCCCGAGCTGCTACCGCCCGTACCAGCGGTGGTCGCTCCGCCCGCTCCGCCGGCACCCGTCGTCGCTCCGCCCATCTGCGCGCCGCCTGTCGTGCTGCCGCTGCTTCCGGAACTGCCGGCCGCAGCGCCGCCAATCGGGACGCCGGCCGAGCCAGCGACTCCCGTGTTTAGGCCTCCCGCGCCTGAGCCGCCCAAAGGCGCTCCGGCGGTTGTCGCGCTCCCTCCGCCGCCAGAATCGGCATCGGTGGGCGAGTTGGCGCAGGCAACCGCGGCGAGGAGACTGAAAGCGGGACACAGCAGCCCGAGTCGAAGTCGGCGAACGAGGACGGTGTGGCGCATCATCGAATGCAGTGGTGACTGCGCCGCGAAACCCGTCAGCAAAACTCGCTGCCGGGCGCTCCTCGAAACTGAACGCGCGCGAGGGCGCGATAGCTACGGCGGACTATTCCATGGCCAAGCTCTAGTGTGCCGAGTCCGTAGATGTCCGCAGAAGCATCTTCGGCACACTAGGCAATTCGCAGGGCGCATTGGCTTTGGGGGTGAATCGCCCGGAGGGAGAGAGGGGCGCGAGGCGCCCTTAGAAGACAGGACTAGGGGCCTGAAGCTGCAGAGCACTCTGCCGCGCAGCGGCGGTCCGCAATTCTGAGACGAACTGCGGACTCAGGACACTAGCCCCCCAGCAGCCTAGCGCGCGCCCAGCTCGAACGTGCAGTTCACGGAGGTGAGGCCAACGTACTTGATGACCACGAAGTGATACGTGGTCGCAAAGTACAGGCGCGGCGCGGGCGTTGCTGCGGGCGTGTGCTGGTACGAGCCGGGTGGCGTGTCGCCGTAGTGAAAGCCAGCGCGGATTGGCTCGGCGTTGGGCAAGACGTCGAGCCGCCACAGCGTACCTTCGGGCACGTCGAGGTTAGGCGGAACGCCGGGATTCTTGGTGCCTGCTTCGAGCACGTATACGTAGCGGGCGTCGTCGGGAAAGCGCACGACACCGTCCGAATCGATGCCCTGTTCGGCGGTGCAGCGCGTGGGATTGGCGTTGTAGTTGGCGTAGATGGGGCCACCGAACGGCGGCACGGCTTTCGCTTCTTCCACGGACACGCCGCGGCGCTCCATCTCGCGCAGCATGAAGGCACGCATGCGTTCGCCGTCGGTGCTGGGAATGCCGGTGTACGAGCGATCGAAGCCGAAATTGTCTCCAGCCGGAAACGCACCGAGCGTCGACGAATCGGCCAAGCCACTGAACAGCGCGAGCCCGCTGTTGGACAGCGTGTCCAGCCAGATCGGCTCCGCCGCCACGTCCCACTGCGAAGACGGCACCTGGCGTGAGTCGTGACAGCAGGTGCAGGCGCTGGCTTCGACCTGCTGCTTGGCCCACGCGAGCTCGCCCATGTAGTCGGCGTCGTCCAAGCGTGGGTCGTCGGCAGGCGTGGGCTGCGTGAGCGGCGGCAGTGGCGCGTAGGGGCGCTGCGTGAGCACGACATCGCAGCTCGCGTAATCGGGATAGTAGCGACCTTCTTCCGTGCAGCCAGAAATCGCGACGTTGGCGCACACCTCTCCGTCGGGGCCGTTGCCGGGCACGCCGTCGAGCGGCTCGCGGCAATCGATGAAAGGCGGAATGAAAACGTGCGGCAGCGCGTCGTCGGCGTCCGTCACCAACGTCACGTCGTCTCGGTAGGTCACCTTTTGCGCTGCTGCATCATTGGCATCGGCGCATGCCGGCAAGCTGCTTGCCAGCAGCATCAAGAATGGACTCAGCGGACGCGACTTCACAACGTAGTTCTGCACCGAGTCACCGCCCCGCGCTACGCGCAAAATTCGTCGAGCAGCTCGAGCGATGCGGTGGCGTTTTCGTACTGGGCCCAACCGCGCGGGGTGGCGTGAAACGCCGCGTCTTCGAGGTCTGTTCTTGCCCCGCGTTCGAGCAAGAGCCGCAGCACTTTGAGACAGCTGAACTGCGCCGCCAGGTGCATCGCGACGGCGGCTTTGCCGTGCTGGGAGCCGCCAAAATCGTGTCGCAAATCGGGATCGGCACCGTGGTCGAGCAGCCACGCCGCCGCTTCGCGCTCGTCTGCGTAGGTTGCCCAAAGCAGCGCCGTGCCGCGGTACGGGTTGGCGTTCACGTTCGCGCCGCGTGACACCAACGCCTGCAAGCTTTGGATACTCCCGTTGCGCGCCGACCAAGTCAGCGCTTCGTCGAGCAGCTCTTGCTGCGAAAACGTCCGCTGCCATTCGGGAAAGCCGGGTGAAGGACGATAGAACTCGCAGCCAACGCGCGCTTCTGCGGTGACGACAGAGCCGTCGAAGAAGCGCTCGAGCGGTCGTCCGAGCGCCGCTGCGTGGCGCAGGTTCTCGGGTACTGCTGGCGTCGCCAACACTTCCGCCACGTCGCGCTTGCCGTACAGCAGCGCCAACGCGAGCGGCGAGCCGCCAGCCACGTTCATCAATCGACCTTCCCGCGACGCGCCAGCCGCAAGGAGACGTCGCGCCAAATCCACGTGCCCGGTCATGGCTGCGGCGTGCAGCGGCGCCCAGCCGTCGTTCGCAGCAGCCGACGGGTCTGCACCAGCCGACAGGATGAAGTCGACGGCCTGGTGCTGCTCCGGCGTGCCAGGGACGGGCGGGAGCGCCACATCACCCGTCGCGGCTTTGCAGGCGAGATTGAGCAACGTGTGCCCCTCGGCGTCACGAGCGCTCAGCAGCTCCGGCGCAGCCGCCAGAATTTGCCTGAGGCTCGCAACGTCTCCGGCCTTGGCCGCCATGACTGCCGTTTCGAGCGCGTCCGAACCTGCCATTTCCCGAGACGATACGCGGGCTCGGCGACCCGCGGCTACCGCCGACGTTGCCGGTATCAGTGAATCAGCGACAGAGCGAGCCCGACCTGGGGCTGCAACCCGCCGACGATGAGACGAGGCTGCCCGGCAACACGGACGCCTCGCTCGGCCGTGAAGGCTCGCGCCCCAACCCAAGGTGTGAGCTCGACCCTGTGCCAGCGAAAGGGGCGACCGATTTGCACCTCGACGCGGACCGCGCTCTTCAGCGTCGCGCGCGGCGCTTCGAAGCCCGACTCGGGGGAGGCGAAGAGTAGACTGGGACCAGCGCCGATGCCGAAGCGCAAGCCGGCCAAGCCACGCGCCGTGACTGCCGCCTCGAGCAGCGCATGCGCTTCGACCGCCGTTGCCTCGCCCAGTCTCAGGGGATGCAACGCCCCCGCGCGGATGCCGCACGACCACGTGGCGTCGAAGCGCACGCCGGCTCGGAGCCCTCCACCGAGCGCCGGCTGATTGCCCCAACTCTCGACGAGGACGTGGGCCCCCACCTCCGTCTCGCTCGTCAGGGGCTGGGCCGGTGGGGTGGGCTGCTGCGCTGACGGAGAGGCCTGCGGCTCCGCGACAGTGGGTCCGAGCTGGGACCCGTCAGACCCTGTCGCCGCGCTCGGGGCGGAGGCTGCGTCCGACGCTTGGCCCGCGGGCTTCACGCGTGCGCCCAGGTCGGCGAGCGCGCGATCGAGAGCTCGCAGCGCTTCTTCGCGCAGCGTGGCGGCTGCAACCCGCACCTTCAAGGTCACGCTGTCACCACCAGCGTTCACCTGAACCACTAACCCCTCGCCCACACAAGAAATGGCCACCGTGGCGGATAGGTCGGCGGTGAGCAGGGTGGCTCGCGCGCGAGCCTCCAGCTCGGCTGTTATCGTCTCTGGCAGGTCTGGGCAGGCCACCACGACGCCGTTGTTCGCGTCCGCGTCGGCCCGCGCGGGCGGAATATTCAAAGCAAGCGACAGAGGCATCCCGATGGCCAATGAAAGGGCCCTCCAGCCGAAGCCCCGTTGGTACGCCACGCGACAGCCCACGCTCTTCCGGGTATACCCGATACGTTCAGTTTTCGCGACCCGCCAGGGCGAGGAATGCTCACGGGGGCGAGGTCCGGGAACTAACCAACCACCTCGTGAGCGAGCGCGAACTCTTCGAAGCCTTGTACCGCCGCATGGCGACGTTGGCAGGTCGGTCCGCGCCGGACTTGGACGACCTCGTGCAGCAAGCTGCCGAGCAAGTCATCAAGGGTCGAGAGCGGTTCGAGGGGCGCAGTGACCTTTCAACCTGGATTTACGTCGTTTGCTATCGAGTTTTGCTGAAGCACCGGCGTTGGTACCGTCGGTGGAGCGTCCGCTTTCGACTCGAGCAAGAGGGCGATCCGACGCCCCGAGACGAGACCTTGCCCGGGGCGACGTTGGAGCGGCGAGAGCGCGCACGACGCCTTCAGACAGCGCTCGACCGCTTGAGCGAGCGTCACCGCGCCGTGGTGGTGCTCCACGACATCGAAGAGCTGAGCATCGCAGAGATCGCTGGCATCGTGGGCAGCAACGAGCTGACGGTGCGCTCGCGTCTGCGCGACGGCCGCCGGCGGTTGCGGGACTTTTTGAGCGCGGACCATGGCTTTTTTTTGAAAGGGCAGCGTGAGCTCTCTCCTTCCTGATTCTTTCCGCGACCACGACGCGCCCCCGCGCGCGCTGGTCGAGGCATTGCGCGACGAGCCTTTCGAGCCCGGTCGCATCGAGCGCGCCTACGCGCGCTTCTTGCGTCAGAGCGCGGCCGCTCCCACGAGATGGCGAGGGCCGCGCGTCGTGCGGGTTGCGGCGCTAGCCCTGGCGATGGGTGTAGGCACCGTCTACGCCGCGACCCTGATCCGACCGCTCACACAGAAGCTGCAGGCCAGCGAGGCCAGCGCACCTGCGGAGGCGCCGACGTCGCCACCGCGCACGGTGTCCCGTCCGCGAGCCGCGGTGGTTCTCGGGGAA
>DATAKF010000156.1:0-4346 GCA_036261775.1 Polyangiaceae bacterium
TTCACGGTCGTGGAATGCGCCGACGGCGCCGAAGGTGCCGTACTTTCACTGGAAGATCCGCCCGCTGCCGTGGTGGCCGATCTCACGATGCCGAGCATTTCGGGGGTGCAGCTGTGCCGGCTCTTGGGGTCGGAGATTGGCACCAGCACCGTGCCGGTCATTTTGCGCGGGGCCGAGGGGCGTCGTAACCACTTTTGGGCAGAGCAAGCGGGCGCGTTTGCCTACGTGCCCAAGGGTCGCATGGGCGAGCTGGTGCGCGCGCTGCGCCGCGCCATCGACGAGCGCGCCAATGATGGCGACTTCTTCGTCGTGGCGTCGACGCAGGGCCTCGACGTGCGCGAGCGCATTGCCACGCACCTCGACGCCGCGCTCTTCGACTCCGTGATCGCGGCCGAGGTGCGGCGCCTCGGTACGAGCGAATCGTTCGATCGCTTGGCAGACTTGCTTTCGCAGTTCGTGTCGCAAGTCACCACCTATCGCTGGATTGCGGTGGTACGTCACGAGCCGCTGCGGCTTGCCGTGCATACCAATTCGGAGTGCCGCGACAAGGCCTTGGCTGAAGCGCGCGCCGCGCTGAGCCTCGACGCGAGCACGCCCGTGATGGTGATCGAGGATGACGACGCCACCAGCGACCCCGAAGGCCCGCCCGCCGTGCTCGAGCCTGTCTACTTCGGCGAGCACGCCATCGGCACGTTCGCGCTCGCGCCGCGCGCGCCCGAGCACAAGACTGACCGAATTTTGGTCACCACCATTGCGCGTGAGCTGGGCGGCGCCCTGCGCATGGCCACCCTGGTCGAAGAATCGCGCTGGATGGCCACCACGGACCTGCTGACAGGTTTGCTCAATCGTCGCGCCTTCTTGGAGTCGACGGGCCGCGAAGTGGCGCGCACCAAGCGCTACAACGACGTCCTTTCGGTCATCTTGCTCGACGTCGATCATTTCAAACACATCAACGACCGCCGCGGCCACGCTGCCGGCGACATGGTGCTGGCAGCGGTCGGCAAGCTGCTCAACAGCGCGCTGCGCACGTGCGACATCGTCGCGCGTTGGGGTGGCGAGGAGTTCGTGCTCGTCTTGCCCTCCACGTCGCTGGAGGGTGCCGAGCAAGTCGCCGAGCGCGTCCGCGTCCTGTTGGAGGCGGCTGAAATCAAAGACGGCAACGGCGACGCCATCCCCGTCACCGCCAGCTTCGGCGTCGCACAGTACGCGAGCGGCGAAACGTTGGAACAAGTCGTCGATCGCGCCGATCGCGCCATGTACCTGGCCAAGAGCGGCGGTCGCAACCGCGTCGTCTGCGACGCCCCACGCCTCTCTCTCCCCGTCTCCGCCGCCGAGTAGCCTCAATGAACGGCAGGTCTCGGGCTACTTCCGTCCTGGTAGCTCATCGCGAGGCCCCTCGAGATTCACAGGGAGGCGGGGAGGCGGGGAGGTCCGCGAGGTTTTTGTTGTTCGAGCCGATCCACACCGATCGACGACTGCGCAGTCGCTTCTCGGCTTGTCGCGGCTCGAAACCCAAAAATTCTCGCCTCTCTCTCCCCGCCTCCCCGCCTCCCTGTAAAATCTCGGAATTGGAACCACCTGATCTGAAGCGAATGTCAGGGAGCGCCGCCGGTACGCCCCTTCCGGAGTGGCCCGGAGTCGACACGGAAGTTTCTGCGATGGGAGCTGCGGTGCGGCAGCCCCAGCCCTCCAAAGCTAGAGAACTTCGGTGCTGGGGCGGCGCTGGGTGATGTCGGGAGACAGGGTGAGAGTCGCGACGGTGTGGCGGTGGATGGCGGATTCCTCCCAGTGAACGGGCACGCCTTGGCCGCGTTGGTAGAGGGGAACGAAGTCGGCGTAGTGGGGGGAGAGGGGATTGCCGGATTGGCCGCCCAGGAGGACGAAGCGCGATGCTCCCCAATTTCCGATGTCGATGACGGAGCGCAGGTGCGCCGTCACGGTGGAGGAGCGGAGGGGCTCCCAGAATTCGAAGCCGGCTTGGTTGACGGTAGTGCTGTCGCCGTAGCCGGGGAGGTCGGTGACGTTGAACACGCGGTCGAGCGGCTTTTTGTCGCCGAAGCGGTGGCGCAGGGTTTGCGGGCGGATTTTGCCCCAGGCCCACGCCTCCGTTGCGGGGCCGAAGCGCGTCGTGAGGGTGGCGATGGCGTGGGTGAGCGCGTCGGACAAGACGGGCTGCCAGTTTTCGAAGTAGTCGGCGGGTTGTTCGCGGATGAGGCGCGTGACGAAGCTGGCGCGGCGCGAGTTGAGGCACGTGCCGGGGATGAGCTTCATGACGCCTTTGCCGGAGGCGTAAAGGTAACTGTTGGGGGCTTTGCGCTCGCAGATGCGTTGGTTGAGCGCGCCCAGGAACAAGCCGTAAACGCTGGCGCCGACGGAGTCGCTGGCCATGCGTCCGTCCCACGCCGTGAGGATTTCGATGGCGCGGGCGGCTTCGGGCGTTTGCGTTCGGACCGCGAGCAAGGTGTCGCGAACGTCCGCGAAGGGCAGGCTTTGGACGTCGATCTGCAGCTCTGCCATGCGCTCCACGTTCCAGTCGTTCCGTGACGCGAGTTGCTCGGTGATGCGACGCTGGCGGAAGCCGTCCAAGAAATCGTGGCCGAGGAACGCGCCCATGGCTTCGTCGGTGACGGGCTTGTTGTTCGCGCAGCTCACGAAGCCCCCTTCCGGATTGCGCGCCCACGGCAGCTGATCGCTCGGCACGATGCCGTCCCAGCCGACATCGTCGCTCCACCCGGGCAGCGGCAAGGAGCCAAAGCCAGATTTACGCTTCGGTACTTCGGCGGCCAAAACCCAGCCGACTGTCTCGGAATCCGCGTAAATCAAGCTGTAGCAGGAGCCGGCCGACTTGGAGCAGACCTCACGGAACTGCTCGAAGCTTCTGACTTTGTGAAAGCCGAGCAGCGAGCGCGTCGGGCGGCGTTCGAGCCACGTCGCAGCAAACGAAAGCGCATTGGCGCCGCCGACCGACGGAACCGGCTCGAAGATGCTCGCCTTGTCGTCTCCCAGACGCGCCACCACGGTCCCGCGACCCGTGCGGATGACGCGCAAGGCTTCGGGCTCGGCGCCTTTGACCGGAATTTGCTCGACGTGCTCGTGGCAGGTGATCCACGTGTCGCCTTGGCGTGCGCGCCGGCCGTCGTCGCGCAGCTCTTCGAGGAACAAGTCGGCGTTGTCGACCTGCGCGCTGGTGGAGCCCCACGCGGCGTAGCCGTTGTGCCCGGTGATGAACGCCGGAATGCCGGCAATGCTGATGCCCGCCACCGAAAAGGCTGGGCATTTCACGCTCGCTAGGTAGCCCAAATTGGGCAGGGCGGCCGGCAAATGCGGGTCGTTGGCGAGCAGCGCGCGACCGGTCGACGATTTGTGCGCCTGCACGGCCCAAGCGTTCGAGCCTCCCGAGTCACCGAGAAACTGCCGCAGCGCTTCCAAATCGCGCGCGACGAACAGCTCACTGGCGACACCTGCCGCCGCGCCGGGTGGATTGGACAACGGTAGGTCAGCGCGCCACGTCGGATCGACGGCCTTGAGAGCTTCGGCGCCGTCGTTGGCGAAAATGATCAGCCGCGCCAGCTCGACGTCCCAGTTCGACGGCAAGAAGCAGCACATGAGCAGGCCGAACGCGACGACGTCGGCTGCCTCCCACCGGCTCGGCTCGCAGCGCAGCAAGGCGTGCTCGTGACTCTTCGGCAACGCCCGACACTGCATGGCCGCGTTGATGCCCGCCGTGTACGCCGCCAATTGGTCGCGCGTCTCGGCGTCCAGGGTCTCCATCTGCGCCTTGGCCGCGCGATGCACCCCGATCAGCCGCACCGCGCGATCGATGGGCAGCCCACCGGGACCCAGCACCTCCGACAGTAACCCCCGGGTAAGGCGCCAGGTGACCTCCAACTGCCCCGCCCGATCCTGCCCGTGGCAGAACCCGAGGCCGAACCAGGCGTCGGCTTCGTCCTGTGCGTCAACGTAGGCAACGCCGTTGGCGTCGCGCCGAATCCGCACGTTTCTGCGGCAGGCCACGCGGTGGTGGCCGTCGTAGCTGGTCAGCCGCCGGCCCAACATGGTCCCAAACGCCAGCTGCGCGAAGTTCACTGCCTCGGGATAGTACGGCCGGGCGGAGCCGAGCAAGCGGCGTGACACGGCTGTGACACGAACTGACGAAACGCGCGCTAAGAAGGTGTCGCACTTGGCCGTAGCCCGATGTATGGCCCCCTTTTGGTCCTTTCGATGCTTACCGCCACCCTGAGTAGTGACGTTCCTTTGCCCCGCGGTCGTGTGCTTCGCTATGCCGCGGACATACGCCCCGTCTCGATGGTGCTGGGCTCGTTCATCCTGCACCTCGCGTTCTTCTG
>DATAKF010000161.1:0-11065 GCA_036261775.1 Polyangiaceae bacterium
ATCACGCCAACGCGAACCGTGGAAATTCTGCCCACGCTGCCCTGAGCTGATGCTCGACTTCCGAGCTGGCTGGAGGCGTGCGACAGCGCTTGGCTCGCGGTGCCACTTCGGCTACTGAGTCCCGCAGTCACTCGGTGGGAGTGACCAAAAAGAGCCAAGGAGTTACGGGAAAATGAAGGGCGTATGGTCGCGCGTGGGTTGGCGTCGGGGTGTCCTGACCGCACTGGTGATGGTGTGTTGCGGAGGCGGCGCAGCGTTCGCCGCAGCATCCGCCGCGGCGCCTGGCGAAATCTCGGCCTGCGCCGACAACGCCAGCGGCGCGCTGCGCATGGCCAAGGCGCCTAGCGACTGCAAGGCGACCGAGAGCGCGGTCACCTGGAACAAGCAAGGCTTGCAAGGCGTGGCCGGTCCCAAGGGTGACAAGGGCGACAGGGGGGCGGCAGGCGTCATGGGCGCTGTGGGCCCCGTCGGTCCCAAAGGCGAGAAGGGTGACACGGGCGCGACCGGTGCGACGGGCGCCAAGGGCGCTGCTGGTGCCGTCGGTCCCATGGGTCCCAAAGGCGAGAAGGGTGACACGGGCGCGACCGGTGCAACGGGCGCCAAGGGCGCGACCGGTCCAACCGGCCCCAGGGGCGCGGCCGGCGCGGCAGGCCCGATGGGGGCGACGGGGGCCAAGGGCGACAAGGGCGACAAGGGCGACACCGGCGCCACCGGCGCCAGGGGCGCGACTGGTCCCCAAGGTCCCGTGGGTCCTCAAGGTCCGATGGGCCCCGAGGGTCCTGAAGGCCCCGAAGGTCCGGAGGGCCCGGAAGGCCCCGCCGTGCCGGTGGCGGTCCACAGTGAATGGCCGACGCCTTACGACGCCGGTACCGGCGGCGCGTTCTACCTTTCGATCAACGGCACGGTCACCCCGGTCAAGAGCTTTGGCGGTTGTCGCGATCAGTTGACCGAGTACCAAGACTGCTATTTCCAGCTCGACGCCAGCGCACCCGTTCTGGATTGGATTTCACAGACGTTGGCGCTCGACGATCCCGCGAGCAACGTCGGTGGCAACGGCGCAGTCGTCTCGGCGGCGCTCCGCAGCGTGGAGGTGATCGCCGTGGACGTGAACGGCAAGGTCAGCTCGCGCCTCCGCCTCGGTGATTCATTTTGGCGCGAGGCCAAGTTCGGCGACGCCCTCGTCACGTCCAAAGAAGCATTGAGCCTCTCACTGGTGATCGTGCCCGCGACGGTGAATCAGGTCGTCGATGGCGCCACTTTCAGCCCGGGCCGCGTGGTGCGTGCTCCGCTCGCCAGTGCCTACCGCCTGTCCGTGAGCGGCATCGACTTGGGCTTCGTGCGCCAAATCACCGGGCTTGCCATCAGCCGCGTCAAGCTGCTGAAGCCGCGAATCGGCCCGAACCCGCCCACGCACCGCGGCTTCGAGCCGGGCAACCTGAGCTTTGGCCAGCTCATTGTGAGTGAAACCCGCGACGACGGGCTGTCGGAGCTGGTCGACGAGGCGCTGCAAGATCGCTCGCCCCTGTTCGGTCAACTGTCGTTCCTCGACGCGAGCTTGAAGAACGAAGTGTTTGCGCTGGAGCTCACCAGCCTGCGTCCGCTCGGGCGCGTGGACGCCTTTCCGGTTGCCGGCGCCCGCTCGGTGACGCTCGCCGTCGACGACAGCGAGCTCACGGTTCGCTGAGCTGACTCGGTAAACGCGCGGCGGTCGGAGTCGTTCCGCCGCCGCGCGTCGCTTTTGTCGAGCGGCTACTTTCGTAGCTGAAAATGATCCGCGTAAATCACGCCGCTCCAGTTGGCGGCGGCAGCGGGCGGCGACATCGTGATGCGGAAGCCGATGTGCGTGATGTTCACCAAGTCCGCTTGGTTGTAGCCCTGCTGAATCGGAAAGTACTTGAACTCGAACCACTTCTTGAGCGTGACGTCGAGTGAGTTGTTGGCGACGAGGATGCCCTTGTCCGCCGACTTGAGCACCATTTGAGCGGTGAGCTTCACGCCGGCCGGCAGCGCCGGCCCGTCGAGGAAGATCCAACCCAGGCTGTTGCGCCCAGACGCCGCCACGATGGGCGCTACCGTTGGCGGAAACGCGAACAACACTTCACCGCGCAGTGACGCTTCGGCGCCGGCGACGAAATCGACGCCGACGGTCAAGTTGCCCTTCCAGCAATACGGGTGGCACTCCTGAGCAACCGCGCCGGTCAGCGCGCTGCCAAAGTCCGTGAACGTGGCCGGCGTGGTGCTCGGATCGTAGCCAGGCTTGCGGTTCGCCGGGTACGCGGCCATCACGTCGAAGTCGAGCGCTTGGTCTTCGACATCGCACTCGATGTAATTGTTCATGCCGCGGTTGACGCCATCGGCCACGTCCATCGTCAGGCAGGTGGGGACCTTGCCGCCAGCTGCGCCGCCCGTGCCGCCGCCGCTCCCGCCACCGCCGCTGCCACTAGCGCCCGCGCTACCGCCCGCGCTGCCACCGCTGCCCGCTGTCACTGAAGTGCCCGCGGTACCGGCGCTGCCGCCGCCCGAGGTCACGCCAGCCGCGCTGTTGGTGCCCGCCTGGGCCGACGTGGTGCCGGCTTGTGCGGTGCTGGTGCCGCCCACGCTGCTCCCCGCCGTACCTGCCGCCCCAGGAACCACCGGGTCATCGGCGTTGGTGCCACAGGCAAAGCCACCCGCGAAAAGTCCGATGAATGCGGTGAGAAGCGTGAGGTTTCTGGCGCGAAGATGAGGCATGCGTAGGCTCCGGGAGCCTTCGTGGCCGGGAGGGGGTGAATGCTTGAGCCTTTTTCGTCAGACGCCGGCCCTCCGCGGCGCTACCTTCGCGAAGCGGGCCTGGAGGAGAGTTGCGGATGCGACACCACTACTGGACGGAAAGCGCGGCCTGAATGCGCCACCGCTACCCGACTATCGCGACGGCCATCACGGCGCTCATAGCGCAGGCGTGCGGCTTGGTGAGCTCGAACCCCGCGCACCACGACAACCCGCCCGTTGCGGGCAGCTCGGGCAGCTCGGGCCAGGCGAGCGGCGGCTCGTCATCGACGGGCGGCCTCGTTTTGAACCAAGGCGGTGAGCCCAGCGATATGCTGCCCGAGGCTTGCGCGTCTGCGGTAGCGCCGTTCGCTGATCAGGTGGTGACCCAGATCGGTGAGCAACGGGTCTTTTACAGTTGGACCACCGACGAGCAAGTGGCGGAGCTGCGAGCGGGTGGAGAGCTGTTCAGCCGCAGTGAGCGGCCGGGCATGGGTCGGGGCCTGCTGTTCACGGAGCTGTCGGCACTCGGAGAAGCGGGTGCGACGCTGATGAACGAGCTGGCGTTGGTGCTCGCCAACCAAACCTTCGCCAAGGCGCGCTTCGCTTGGACGAACCCGTGGGCCACCATCATGGGCTTTCCGGGCGAAGACTACGGCAACCAACTCTTGCGCATCGAGCTGAAGCCAGACGCTTGGATCGCGTTCTTCGCCGACGGCGGCCTGCGGGTCTTCGATCAGGAGAACAACGAAGTCCCCCTGCAAGTAGCCAGCGCTAGCCCCGAGCGTATCGGCGCCATCTATTACGAATCGCGCGCGGAGGCTGGCAACTGCTACAGCGGCACTTTCGCGCACGGGGGCGTCGGCTTTCGCGAGTTTGCGCTCGGTAACCTCGAGATGGTCCAAAACTGGTCGCTCGCCACGCCGGAGATTGCCGAGCGCCTCCAGAGCGATATTGGCGAGCTCGAAGAGTTCGCGAAGATCCTCAACTGCTTTGGCGACTTCAGCGACTGGTCGACGCGCGTCACCTGCGATTGGGGCTCGGGGCAGGGTCAGCCGGACGCCTTGAACAACTACGAGTTCGCGCTGGGCTTGCCGAGCGAGCTGTATCGGCCTACCGCCCTCAACATCGAGGCCGTCATAGCGGCGCTGGAGGCCAGCATGCCAACTGGCGAGCCCATGATCGTCGTTCCTCCGCAGTGACCGAGCCCGTTCGCGTCCTGAACCTGATCTCGAGCCCGCGCGTCAACGCGCCGGAAGACTTCGTCGAGCTGGCAGCTTGGATAGCCGAAGCTTCGCCCGAAACGGCAGTGTTCGTGCTGCCTGACGTGGCGAGCGCCGACGTGGCTGCAAACACTCCGGACCTGCCCACGCTCACGGTTTCGCCCGGCCCGCTCAGAGCCTTGCGCCCACGTCGAGGACCTACGCTGCAAGGCCAACACGTTGCCAAATCCGAAGAATACCGAGCGCTCGCGGCCGTGGGCGTGCCGGTGCCGCGTTGGGTGCGCTTGCTGCCTGGCAAGCAAGCTTCACTCGAAGGCTTTGGGCCGTACGTCGTGACCAAGCCAGACTTTGGAGCGCGCGGCGCAGACGTGCGGGTAGAGCGGCGCGACGCGGTGAAGTGGACGCCTCCGCGCACCGAGCTGGGACGTCAGTTTGGAGGCCCGTGGAACCCACGGCTGGCGCAAGAGCTCGTGTACACCGGGCGCTGGCCCCAGAGTTACCGCGTCGCCAGCTTGTTCGGTCACGCGGTGTTCTGCTTCAAAATCGAAGCCGACCATGCGCGCGACCCGCTGGACGATCGCGCGCACGTCAGCGGACAGAGCATCGTCTCGTCGAGTCACGGCTGCACGTTCGAGCTCGCTTTTGACCCCGAGGTGCTCGCCCTTGCGAAACGCGCGCACACGGCGCTGCCGGACGTGCCGCTCTTGGGCATCGACGTCTTGCGCGACTGCGAGACGGGCCAGCTGTTCGTGATCGAGCTGAACAGCCTGGGGTGGACATGGCACTTCAGCTCCAGCACTTGGCTCGACTCGCACAGTCGCTTTGGCTTCGACCTGGAGGCGCAGTTCAACGGCCGCCGGCTGGCTGCCCGCCTGCTGGCCGAGCAGTGCGCCGCGCGCGCCCGCTAGTCGCTTTCGGCGCGCCCGTCGTTGAACTGTTGCTGTTGAATTCTGTCGGGAGAGTATTGAGGCGTGGGGATTGAGGATTGAGCGCGCGAACGCTGCCCAAAAGTGCGCGAACGTGGCCCATCTGAGAGCTCACGAGGAACTAGTGCAGCCATGAGTCGTTCCGTTTCGCAGTCTTGGTGCAGGTTCGCGGGTTTTGGTGGCCTTCTGTTGCTGGCAAGCACGTTTGCCGGGTGCTCGGACGACTCCGATCCGGTGGTTGGCAGCGCTGGCAGCGGCGGCGGCGCGGGCACGAGCGTCGGGCAGGCCGGCGCTACCAGCGTCGCGGGGGCGAGCGCAGTGGGCGGCAGCGGCGGCAGCAGCGCCGGAACCTCGAGCGTAGCCGGCGCTGCTGGCACGAGCAGTGGTGGCAGCGCGGCGGGCGCGGGCGGTAGCAGCAGCGGCGGCTCGGGCGGCGGAGGTGGCAACGCCGGGAGCGGCGGAAGCTCCAGCGGCGCTTGCACCCACAAGCTGTGCGAAGACTTCGAATCGGGCGCGACCGGAGCGCTGTCCGACGGTTGGACCAAGTTCAAAGGCTACGGCGCTGGCGCCGCGACCGACGTGGGGCTTGCGGGCGACGCCTTTCGCTCCGGCAAGCAATCGCTCAAGAGCAGCTCGATGGCGACAGGGCAGACGCGAGCGCAGCGCAGCTTGTCCGCGCTGGGGGCGACGGCGTCGAAGCATTGGGGTCGTATCTTCTACAAAGTGCAGTCTCCGGCGACCAAGCCTTCGAGCGGCGTGCTCCACGTGACGTTCGTGGGCTTGATGGGCAACAGCGAGAACCGCGTGGTGGACATCGTCGAGAACACCCAGGGCAAGCACCAGTGGCTGTACAACAACCCCGACGACGCCGGCGGGCTCGGCAGCGCTTACGACTGGACCTTCGATGACGCTTGGCACTGCGCCGAGTGGTTCGTCGACGTTGGCACCAAGTCTTACAAGTTCTTCTCCGACTCGAAGGAAGTGCCTTCCATCGGCTTTACCGGCAAAAATGACGCTCAAATGTCGGACTACAAGTCCATCATCGTCGGCGCGGAGTTCTATCAAATGCCGCCCACGCCGTTCGTCATGTGGTTCGACGACTTGGCCATCGACGACAATCAGATTGGGTGCCAGTAGCTCCTGGTGTTAGGCTGGCCTGCGTGACTGCCAGCTTGAAGCCGTGCGGGAGTTGTAGTCGTCACGTTCGCGCCAACGAGCGGGTGTGCCCGTTCTGTGGCGAGCGCGTGGAGCTGTTCGAGAGCGTCGCCGAGCTGCGGCTGCTGTCGCGGCTCGATCGCAACACCATGGTAGCGCTCGGCGCGGTGCTGTCGGCGGCCGGCATCGTGCTCGGCTGCCGTGAGGCTGTGGCGCCCGTTGCCGTCTACGGCGCGCCCGCTACGCCCAACCAAGTTCAAGAGCCAACGGCTCCGCCCGGCTCCGCGAGCCCGCTCGAGCCGCTGCCGCCCGACCAGCCGCCGGGCGACCAACCGCCCGCGCCTTCTCCAGCACCCGTTGCGCCAACCGCTTCGGCCGCGCCTGGGTTCCCGCCGGCAGCCGCCTACGGCGCTCCGCCGAGCATGGGCCCAGGCATCGCACCAGCACCGGTTCCCGCGCCTCCCGTTCCCGCTCCGCACAAGTAGCAGCTGCCCACCCGCGTCGGCCTGCGGCCGCCGACCCCTCCCAAACGTGTGCTCGGCCGTCGCCGGCCTGCGCCCACGTGGGAGGGGTAGTCGACCCGCGAAGGTTTGGGGTAGTTGGGAGGGGTGAAATGGTCTTGTTTTGTGTCGTGGGTGGTCGGTGCGGGTTTGCTGGGGGCCTGTGGGGCGCCGGTGCGGCCGATAGAGGCAGGCAAAGCGCGGGTTGCCGCCAGCGCGCCGCCGGCTGTCACGGTGGCCCCGGCTGCGCAGGTGGCCGGGCTCGCGCTTCCGGCGTTCAAGCTCGAGGCTGGGGCGCTGGTTGGCTACCAGGTTCAGTCGATGGCGCGACAGCGCATCGTCGAGGTCGACTCGAACGCGCTGGCAGAGATGGAGACGAGCCTAGACCGCTTCGAAGCGCTCAGCGTGCGCGCGGACGGCACTCGAGAGAAGACGGTCGCCTACGATACTTCTCGGACGCGGACCCTCGACGGCAAAGACACTTCTTGGAAGGCCGGCTACAAGGTGGTGCGCCCGCCAGGTGATGCACCGCTCGAGGTCGTGGCTGACAAGGGCTCGAGCCTGAGCGCAGAAAAGCGCGAGGAGATCCGCAAGCGCGAGGCGAATGAAGAGACCCTGCAGGTGCTGGTGGATTTTCTCGCGCGGCAGCGCTTCTCCACCGGCGTGGCGGTGCCGCTGTCCGAGCCACTGCTCGCGCGGTTCGAAGGCAAGCGCGGTACGGCCAAGCTGCTCCGCGTCGAGCCGCGCTGGCAAACGCAAGTGGCGGCCTTCGAGCTGGAAGGTGCGAACGACGAGGCTACGTTTCGCGGCGAGCTGTTCGTCGAGGTAGCGACTGGCTTTCCGCTGGTGGCGCGAACCTTGACCCGCAGCGAGCGAGAACTGAGCGCAGACGGGCACAAGTACCGTTCACGAGGCGTCATCACCTCGGCTCGCCGCTGGGGGCGGCTGTCGGCGACCGCTAGGTCCTCGCCGCAGATCGCGGCCGAGCCGCCGCCAGCGCCCCTCAGCCCCTCGGCTCTCGAAGTCTCGCAAGACGGCGCGTTCGCGGTCACGCTCGCCAGCGAGTCGGGGCACGCCAGCGTTCAGGCGTGGGATCTGGCGGCGCGGCGCGTGACCAACTCGCTCCCAACGGGCGGGACCGCGCTAGCCCTGCACGACTCGGCGGTGTTCGCTGCTTCGGTGGCGGGCGTGGAGGCTTTCTTGCTCAGCAGCGGTGGGGCGCTGTCGTCGATGGGCAACGTGGTGTTCGGCGGCAAGTACGCCATGCAGGTAGGCGAGCCGCGAGCCGGCGCCGTGCTGCTGAATCACGCGCTGTTCGCACACGAGCAGGGCTACCTGAGCCTGACCTTGCCACAGCACCGCTGCATCGCGGGGGTCGAGAAGCTTACTGACCTGACGCCCGCTGCGCTTGCCGCCGAGCCAAGCGGTCGTCGCTTGGTCGTCGCCGGGGTTGGTGGCGAGGTTGCTTTGCTCGAGGCACAGGAGCGACCCGCAGGCAAAGACGAAGTCTTGCCGTGCAAGCAGCTGATGGGCTTTCGCGAGCTCGGGCGCGTGCGTCTCAAGCTCAAGAATCCGACCAGTGTTTCGCTGGCCGGTAGGAGCGCGCTGGTAGCTTCCGCCGAGGGCGAGGTCGTGGCGATCGAGTTCCCCGAAAAGGGCGCGGCTCGCGTCGAGCCTCTCGGCCGACTGGGCACGAAAGTAGCGCGCGACCCCGGCACCTCTGGCAAATTCGTGACCGAGCGCGGTGCCTTTTCGCTCGCTGAAAAGCAGCGCAGGGCGCCGGCAGCGCCTGGCCTCGGCGGGCCCGTAGCGCTGCTCCCAGAGCGGGGACTCGGTGTGCGCATCGTGGCGGGGCAGCCCGTCTTGTTCGCGCCCGGCACGACGCGTGAGACTCGTGCAGCGTCGCGAGCCGCGTTCGCGCCGGACGAGCTGGACTGGCAAAACGAAACCCTAGTTGCGCGTGCACATGGACCGACCAGCGTCGAGGAGACGCGCTTCGACTTGCGCACCGGCGAGCTCGATACCCAGAAGCTGCAGCGCGCCTCCACCGGCAGCGCGCTGGTTGCCGCCTCCAAAATCGACGCGAGCGACGGCAGACATTTCGAGCTCACGCCGGCTGGCGCCTTGAAGATCACGCAGGGTAACAAGACTCTGTTCGACGAACCCGTCAGTCGTGCCGGGCACTCTGCGCGGCTCGTGCTTTCGCGCGACAGTCGTAAGGTCGCGGTGCTCGACAGCCTTTCACTGTCTGGCAGCTGGAACCCCAACATTCCGGTCGTGCAGGTGCGCGACGCCGCGAGCGGCAAGCTGGAGATCGAGCTGTCTCCGGTTTGGGGCTCGCAGCGCGCTGGCTTCTTTGCTCGAGACGGGCTCATCTTCGTCGCGGCCGACGACTCGGGCCGCCTGACGGTTTGGGACCTCGCGTCGGGCCAGATCATCGAAGCTTTTGCGGCTCATCAAGGCAGCGTCACCAGCTTGATCGAGCTGCCGGAGCGCGGCTTGTTTGCGTCGTCGGGCCTGGACGGCGTCGTCAACATTTGGTCCCGAGATGCCCTCTTCGAAAAGCCGACGGCCAGCAATCCCGTGTTCGATCTGCTCGCGCCGCAGCGGCCGACCAAGAAGGTGGCCACGCTCTTCGCGGGCGCTCGCGAGGGCGGCATGATCGCGACCGGCGATGGCTACTACCTGTCGTCACGCGGCAACCTGCGCGGCCTGCGGCTGGTCTCCGCTTTTCGAGCTTACGAGTTCGAGCAGTTCGACGGCGTCTTGAACCGGCCCGATGTCGTGCTCGAACGGCTTGGGATCGCGGCGGAGCAGCTCGAAATCTATCGAGCCGCTCAGCAGAAGCGCCAAGCGCGCGCTGGTCGCGAGCGCCCGCGCGTGGTGGTGCAGAACCCGCCCGAGGTGAGCGTCGAAGGAGCGCCGCTGGGCTTTGCGGAGCAGCGCAACCTGCGGCTCACGATTCGAGCCAAGAGCGGCGCCCCCACCGAGCACTCGGCCACCGCAAAGCTTGCGAGGCTGCACGTGCGCGTCAACTCGGTCGCCGAGACGCCGCCCGAAGGAGCCCCGCTCAGCGGCGAGACGAGCGAGCTGGTGCGTGAGGTCGCGCTGGGCAGGGGGCAAAATCGCATCGAAATCTACGTGGAGGACGAGCGCGGCGCGCCGAGCCGCGTGGTCACCACGGTCGTGGACTTGGTGGCGCCGCAAGCGACGTCGCGGCTGTTCGTGCTGGCGGTGGGCGTATCAGACTACGCCGACGATCGCCTGGACTTGGCCTACGCGGCGAAGGACGCCAAGGACTTGGCAGAGCGCTTCGCCAAGTCTGCACGCTTTGCGGAGACGCGGGTGCGGCTGCTCGTGGACAAGGAAGCGACGGCCCAGAACATCTCCGACTCACGCAAGTTCTTGGAAGAGGCCAAGGAGGACGACACGGTTTTGTTGTTCTTCGCGGGGCACGGCTTTCTCGACGCCGCGCGCGACTACTTCTTCGCCACTACGGACATTCGGCTGGCAGCACCGACCGAGAAGGCCCTGGGCTACGGCAAGCTGACGGCGCTCGTGCAGGGGCTGCGCGCTCGCCAGCGCATCGTGATGCTCGACACTTGCCACGCGGGCGAAGCGGATCGCTCGGCCAAGCAAGCCTTGCCCGCGCCTGGCAAGAACGTCACCCAAAAGGGCTTTCGCGGCCTAGTACTGGGCGAAAATGACGATTTTGCCAAGAGCTTCGAACTCATGCGCGCGCTGTTCTTCGATCAAGACGACGGCAGCGGCGCGATCGTGATCAGCTCCTCCGGCGGCGCCGAGTACGCCTACGAAAAGGACGAGCACAAGAACGGCGTCTTCACCCACGCGCTGCTGCGCGCCCTCGGTAACTCGAGCCTCGACGGCAACGCCGACTCGTCCGTCGCCCTGTCCGAAGTCTTTGCGGGACTAGAGTCCGAAGTGCGCAGCCTCACGGGCGGCGCCCAACACCCCAACATCCGCACCGGCAACCTCGATCTCGATCCGATCCTGGAATAGGGATGCCCACCCGCGTCGGCCTGCGGCCGCCGACCCCTCCCAAACGTGTGCTCGGCCGCCGCCGGCCTGCGCGCACGTGGGAGGGGTAGCCAACTGACGGCCATGCGCCGGTGGCCGCCACCTGTAGCAATGCGATTTCGCAGCTAAATCTTAGGCTGGGTGTGCTGGCATGGCGTTAGCACTCGGGGCGACATGGCTAATGGTCGTGCTACCGTCGCTCTCATGTCGGCCTCCAATCGCGGTCGCGCCACTTACCAAGACGTGCTCGACGCGCCTGAGCATCTGGTAGCGGAGATTATCAATGGAGAGCTCGTCACGAGCCCTCGACCCGCATCGCCGCACGCGCGCGCAGCGTCTAGCATTGGGGGCGAGTTGTATGGTCCCTTCGACCGAGGCCGTGGCGGACCCGGCGGTTGGGTCATTCTCGTTGAGCCCGAGCTGCACTTGCTCGGACACGTGTTGGTTCCTGATCTAGCCGGATGGCGTCGTGAGCGAA
>DATAKF010000165.1:0-7481 GCA_036261775.1 Polyangiaceae bacterium
AGCTTCGACTCCTTCATTTCGAGGAACAAGTCGTTGCCTTCGCGGGTGCGCTCACCGACGCCGGCGAAGCAGCTCACGCCACCGTGCGCCTTGGCGACGTTGTTGATGAGCTCCTGGATGAACACGGTCTTGCCGACGCCGGCACCGCCGAACAGGCCGATTTTGCCGCCCTTGCGGTACGGAGCGAGCAGGTCGATGACCTTGATGCCCGTCTCGAACACTTCGACCGTGGTGTTCTGGTCGACGAACTGAGGAGCCGCGCGGTGAATCGGTAGCTTCTTCTTGGCGTTGACCGGACCGGCTTCGTCCACCGGCTTGCCGATGACGTTCAGGATGCGGCCGAGCACTTCCGAGCCGACCGGCATCATGATGGGAGCGCCGGTGTCGGTAACTTCGACGCCGCGGACCAAGCCTTCGGTCGCGTCCATGGCGATGGTGCGAACCACCGACTCACCCAAGTGCTGAGAGACCTCGAGCACCAGGTTGTCCTTCTCGCTCGAGATGCTGGCGTTCGAGACGGTCAGCGCGTTCAAAATCTTGGGCAGCTTGCCGGGCGGGAACTCGACGTCGACCACCGGTCCGATTACCTGGAGAATCTTGCCTTTGCCGCTGCTGAGGGTCGTCATATCGCGTGTGATTCCTTGGAAGCTCTGAGGCGGGCCAGCCGCCCGCCGTCACGAGAAAGCCGCGCCCTGAGCGGACGCGCGGGCCGCGTCTACCACGCAGACAAAAGCCGGGCTAGAGGTTCCTTGTGTAACTGCTCACCGGAAGCCCAGGCCGTGGGCTGGTCCGCTACCACTGGAAGCAACACCGACTGCGCCTAACTCACCGAGGGTGCCTTGTAAAATGAGGGTCGCAGCACCTAGGAAAGCATGATGAAGGCGACACGGACTCGGAGCTGGATGAACCTTTGGCTGGTCACGGGGCTCGGAGCGGCAGGCCTTTGGGGTTGCGGCGAGGACGGCGCGGCGACGGGCAGCACCTGCCCCACGACGCAAACCTTGACCTACGAAAGCTTCGGGCAGGAGTTCATGGCAAAGAACTGCCTGGCTTGCCACAGCGCGTCTGGCCCGGAATCTCCCAAGTTCGACACGCTCGAGCAGATCAAGGCGAACATCGCCGCCATCGACAAGGCTGCGGCCGCCGGCCCGGACGCCGTCAATACGAGCATGCCAGAGGGCAGCAGTGTGGACGAGGCGGAGCGGCGGAAGCTGGGTGAATGGCTGGCTTGCGGCGCGCCCTAGCTACCTGAAGTCGCGAGCTCGTCGATGCGTGCGGCAGCCGGGCCCGCCGGCCTGTGAACGCCAGTCGGCCTCTGCCACGACTTCGCCACAATTTCTCTCGAGCATCGCCCTACGGCCTGCGCAGCGGCGCCGCATTGGCTGCCTAGGTTGCTTCGGGTAGCCCCCCGGTGCGCTCACGTCGAGCGCCCGCGAGCGGGGCAAGCCGGAGCGACCATGATCTGCGAATCCCAGGCCCTCGACGCGGGGGGCCTCGACCTAGCCGCCGCTGAAGCCAGGAGCAGCGAGCTCTTGCCCAGTGAGCCCCTTGGGCGTGAATTCTCGAAACTGGCGAGCGGCCTCGCCCTGGCGGCGGTCTACGGCCTAGCGCTCGGAGTGCGCTCAGGCGGCGTCGGGCTGGTACGACATGCCGTGGGCGCTACGCTCGGTTTGGCCGTGGTGGCGGCCGTCGCCGCGCCTGCGCTGTTCGTGCGCCTGGCGCTGATCAACGCGCCGCTGCGCCCCGCCCAGATGATCGGCGCGGTTGCGCAGGGCACCTTCACGGCCGGCCTGGTCCTGGCCGGGCTCGCCCCCGCCATCGCCATGCTGGTCGTCAGCATCGAGTCGGCCGGAGCCGCGGCCTGGATGTCCGGGCTCGGCTTGTGGCTCGCCGGTGGCATCGGGCTCTTCAATCTGCTGGCCACGCTGCGAAAGCACCTGGTCGGCATCGACTTTCGCACCAGCTCTCGCGGCTTCGTGGCGGTAGCGATCTTCTCGGCCTTGGCCTGCGCGCTAGCGGCGCGTGCCTGGTACGCCTGGCTCCCGCTGCTCGGAGGTGCGTCGTGAGCTCGCAGCTGTTCAGCGTGGTCGACGAGCTCTTGCGCTCTCCCGAAGCCGTGGCCCAACGCATTCGTCGGCGCGAAGATTTGCGGCCGCTGGTGACGGCGGCGCTCCTGGCGCTGGGCTTGGGCGCTGGCACCTTCGGCGCGGTCTTGGCCAGCTCGCGCGGCGGCGTACAGCTCGGCTACTCGGCGGTCAAGCTGCCGCTGGCGGTCCTGGTGACGCTCTGCCTGTGCGTGCCAGCGTTTGCCGCCATCGCGCGCAGCCTAGGCAAGAGCATCGATCTCGGCGGCATGGTGGGGCTGTCGTTGTCGGCGGCCGCGCGCGCGTCGCTCGTGCTGCTGGCGTTCGCGCCAGCGGTTTGGTTCCTGCTCGACCGCGGCGTTGGCTACCACGCAAGCGTGCTGATTTCGGCCGTTTGCTACGGCTTTGCGGGCCTCTCTGCGCTGCGGGTAATGGCCGCTGGGCTCGGCCGCGATGCGCGCGGCATCGGCGTGCTCTTGTGCTGCGCGGCGGTGCTGCTCCCGACTGGCGCGCAGTCAGCGTGGATGCTGCGGCCTTTCATCGGTCGTCCCGCCCAGGCGCACGTGCCGTTCTTGCGCCACAAGGAAGGCAGCTTTGCCGACGCCGTTTACCAGAGCGCGTTCTCGTCGGTCGGCCGCTACCGGACTAGCCGGACGCGCGTCTTCGTCGAGGAGACCGGCGAATGACCCTGAGCGACCTGCTGGTGCTGTATGGGGCGGCTGGCGTCGCCAGCTCGGCCATCGTGTACAAGAAGACACCCGAGCGTGGGCGCTCCGCACTGATGAGCGCGCTCTTGGCGCTGCCGCTGTGGCCGCTGTGGCTGCCCGTCGTGCTCACGGCCCACGGCCGGCCGCCCGCGGCGCGCCCAGCGCCCAGCGACGCAACCCGAGCCGCGATCTGGGAGGCGCACGAAGCCGTGGTCGGGAGCCCGCTGGAGCCGCTGTTGCCTCGCGAAGCCGCCCTACGCATGCTGCAAGAGGTCGAGCGCGCCAGCGAGCGACACCGCGAGCTCGTTCAGCTGCTAGGTCAACGCTCGTTCAGCTCTCAGGCCGCGGAGCAGCGCATCGAGCAGCTCACGCGCGACGGCTCGTCCGCGCGCAGCTTGGCGCCAGCGCGTTTACACCTCGAAAACGTGCGGCGGCTGGAGAACCTTCGCAGCCGAGACGAGCAGACGCTGTCCGAGCTGGGCGAGCTTGCCACCACCCTGCGCACCCAATTGGTCCTGGCCCGCTACGCCGGCTCCACCCCTCACGACGCCGGTGATATCGTGAGCGAGGTGTGGGCACGCGTCGAGGTGCTGGGCTCCACACTCGCCCCCCTGCCCCAGATTTCTACCGGCCATGCCAGCGACCAAGCACATTCTGCTAGTGGATGACGAGAAGCGCATCCGCGAGGTCGTCGAATACGCGCTCGCCAAGGACGGCTACCGCGTGACGGCCTTGGCGGAGGGCGAGCCGGTGCTCGGCCTGCTGGCGGCGGATCCGCCGGATTTGATCGTGCTCGACATCACGCTTCCGGGTATCGACGGCCTCGAGCTGTGCCGCCGCATCCGCACGCAGAGCAGCGTGCCGGTGCTGTTTCTGTCCGCCCGCTCCGACGAGGTCGACCGTATCGTCGGCCTCGAGCTGGGCGGCGACGACTACCTAACCAAGCCGTTCTCGCCACGCGAGCTGGTAGCGCGGGTGCGCGCGGTCTTGCGGCGCTTCGAGGCCGCCGAAGAACAGCACGCAGCTCGAGCCGGACAAGAGCGCTCCAGCAAGAGCAAGACGACGCCGCGCGTGCTGTGCTCGGGCAAGCTGGCGATCGATCCGGAGCGCTTCGAGGTACGGTTCGGCGGCGAGCGCATCAGCCTGACCGCGACCGAATTCGCGGTGCTGGTCGCGCTGTACGAGCGCCCTGGCATCGTGCTGAGCCGCGCGCAGCTGCTGGAGCGGGCGTACGCGACCGACCTGCACGTCACCGAGCGCACCCTGGACAGCCACGTCCGCCGCATCCGAGCGAAGTTTCGGGTCTACGGCGGCGACCCCATCGCGACGGTGCACGGCGTCGGCTACAAGGCCAGCGACGCGGCGGCCCCATGACGCCGGCGCCGCCGCGCGCGCTCGCGCGCTTGCTGCATTTTCTCGGTCGCATTCGCGTACGGCTCTTGGCCGTCAACCTGGTGGTCGTGCTGGTGCCGATCATCGGCTTGGAGTTCGCCCGCGTGTACGAGCGCCAGCTGCTCGACGGCTTGGAGCGCGACATGGTCAACCAGGCCACGCTGGTGCGCGTCATGCTCGAAACCCAGCTCGACCTCGACGACGAGCTGTCACCGCCGGTCATGGAGCGATTGCTGCAGCGCGCCGCCCAGCGCACGCGCACGCGCATTCGGCTGATTTTGCCGGAGCGCGGCGTGATTGCCGATTCACACCACGACGGCCCGCCCGAAGGCCCGGAGCTGTCGGCGCCGATCTTGGCGCGCAGCCGGCTACAGCTGAGCGACAGCGTCAGAATGGCCGGCGCAGCCAGCGGCGAAGCACCGATCCCCCAGCGGCACGAGGTGCTGACCGCGCTCGGCGGCTCGCGCGCCACCGCCACGCGCTACGCCGTCGATCCACCAGCGGTTTTCCTGTTTCTGGCCGAGCCCGTGCGGCACGCCGGCGAGGTGGTGAGCGCCGTTTACGTGACGCGCTCCACCAACCCGGTGTTGGTCGAGATGCACAGCGTGCGCCGCGGCCTGATCAAGATCCTGATCGTCACGCTAGGCCTCACCGCGATCGTCACGTTGGCTCTCTCACTCTCCATCTCACGACCGCTGGAGCGGCTCTCCCGAGCCGCGCGGCGCATCACGCGAGGCGACCTGGGCGTGCCGGTGCCGTTGGGCGGAGGCGGCGAAATCAGCGAGTTGGCCGCCGAGTTCGACCAAATGACCCGGCAGCTCGAGGCGCGACAACGCTACATCTCCGAGTTCGCAGCCGACGTGGCGCACGAGCTGAAGAGCCCGCTCACGTCCATCCGCGGCGCCGCCGAGCTGTTGGCCGAAGGCGCCGACGACGACTTGGACGCCCGTCGGCGCTTCTTGAACAACATTCGCCTCGACGCTACGCGCCTGGACCGCCTGGTGTCGCGGCTGCTCGAGCTGAGCCGAATCGACGCCTCGGAGCAGCTGCCGCAGGTCGTCGACCTGAAGGCGCTAGTGACGCGGGCCGTCGCGCGCTCCGAAGGCCCCGAAGCGCCCATCGAGCTGCGCTACGAGGCCACGCTCTCGTCGGTGATGGCCCGCGAAGCGGATCTAGAGACCGCGCTCTTGAACCTGCTCGACAACGCCCAGCGCTTCTCGCCCGAGGGGGCGGCCGTGAGCGTGCTGGTGACGGGGCCCAGCGAAGACGACCTTTTCACCATTCGGGTCGTCGACCGAGGCCCCGGCATTTTGCCCGAGCACGTGCCCCGGGTGTTCGACCGCTTCTTCACGACCGACGCCGAGCGAGACGGCACCGGCTTGGGGCTAGCCATCGTCAAGAGCGTGGCCAGCGCGCACGGCGGGCAGATCTCGTTCACGAGCGAGCCAGGCTGCACCTGTTTCAGCCTGCAGCTCCCGACCGGGTTTCGACGCGAGCGGCGGGCACGCGCCTAAAACGTCCCGAGCGCAGTCAAACCGACAGTCGTTGGGGTCAAGCTGGGTACCAGGTTGACGGTTTGAACGACGCGCCGCCCCTCCCGGCGCGGGAGCAAGGCCCCCGCCATGATCAAGGACGCCGAAGCCAATTGAACGGCGGCTAGCTCTACCAGCAGCGTGTAGACGAACACAGGGGGAACGATGCCGTCTTGCTCCGGGTCGGTTTGCGCTTCTTTGTCGGCAATGTGCTTGATCTTGACGATGGGGCCGACGACCGGCGCGCACCACACGCCCCGTTCCCCGACACACGGCAAGCCATACGAGAGCGCGAACAGCGGGATGCCCGTCGCCAGCAGGGCCACGCGCAACGTCGCGTTCTTGTCGTACACCACGCTGCGCTGCGTGGGAGCCGAAGGCACCGAGGGGCTGACGGCGGCTGGTGCGGCGCTGGCCTGAGCGTTGGCGCGCTGGCTGAAGCACGACAGCGCGACGGACACGAGGAGCGGGGGCAGCCACTTTCGCACGCTTCGAGCCTACCCCAGCTCGCTGGCACGAACCCACCGAAATGGCTCGGGAATGCGTGACCGCAGCCGCGACATGCAACCGGTTCCAGAAATGCTAACTTGAGCTCAGCCGCCGTGCTCCAGCCTTTCTTGCGCTCGTCTTCGCCTGCCCCTGCCCGCTCTTTCGCCGCCACCCGACCGTGGCCCTGGCTCGGGCTCTCAGCCTTGCTCGCCTGCAGCGCCGGCGGGGGGGAGCCGGTCGACAAGACCCCGAGCACCAGCGCAGGCAGCGGCGGCAGCGCAGCCGGTCAAGCCAGCGTGGCTGGCAGCGGCGGCACCTCGGGCAGCGGCGGCCAGCCTACTGCGGGCGCCGCGAGCGGCGCGGCCGGGAGCAGCGGCACCGCCACTGGCGGCACCGCCACCGGCGGAAGCGCGGGCGCAGCCGGCTCCGGCGGCACAGCCGAGAAAGGCAGCTGCGCGTCGGCCGACATTCTGTGCCTCACGTTCGAGGAGCTCGCGGCCGGCAGCATGCCGCAGATGGAGCCGTTCCAGAAATACAACTGCGGCGGCCAAGCTACCTCGACCGATCTGCTGGTCGAAGACGGCAAGGGCAAAAACGGCACCAAAGGCTTCACCTCGAAGAAGTCGCTGAACGGCGGATGCAACCTGCTGGCCGATCTGGGCGCTCACGAGGAGCTGTGGGTCACCGCCGACGTGAAGTTCAGCGCCGGCGTGCCGGTCGGAACGGTGCACGAGCTGACACCGTTCGAAATCACCGCCACCGCCACCGACGATCCCGGTGTTCGCCCAGGCATTCGCGCCGACAATTCCTGCAACAGCTGGCCAGGGGCGGAGCTGAACATCACCGGCGGTGGCGAACGCACTGGCTGCACCGCGTTCAAGTTCATGACCGAGCAGTGGTACTGCCTCGAAGTTCAGGTCAAGAACCTGGCCGCGTCAGTCGAGGGTCACCTGTTCATCGATAGCGTCGAGCCGAGCTATCACATCCACCAAGACGCGGTGACCAGTGTGGTGAACACCGGCTGGACCGGCGCTCGCATGCTGCGCCTCGGCGCGCGCTCGTACTCGTCCAGCGTCGAAGCCCCGCTCTACATCGATAACCTCTCCGTTTCGACGAAGCGCGTCGGCTGCATAAATCCCTAACAGGGTGGTGAAAAAGTAGGCTGCGCGGGCGGCTCGGCGTGTCAATGACTCCGGTTTGATGCCCACCCCCGCCCGTCCTCGCCGCCTTCGGTGGCTGCGGGCGGTCGACCCCTCCCAAATCGCCGGCTAGGCCGG
>DATAKF010000176.1:0-13125 GCA_036261775.1 Polyangiaceae bacterium
CTTCGCGCACGTGCCAACCCGTCTCGAGCTTGCCGCCCGCTTTGCCGGCCAGCACGAACGGGTGCTCTTTGTTGCTGTGGGTAAAGCCTTCGCCGTACTCGCTGGTGCCCAGGATGACCGAGCCGTCGAGCAAGGTTTGCCCGTTGACGTCTTTGTCGGCGGTCAGCTTGTCGAGCAGGGTGGCGTAGGCGTTGAAGTTGAGTTTGGTGAAGGCGGTGATGACGTCGCGCTCGCCGCCGTGAACGGCGTCGTGCAGCTGGTGCGCGCCGGGCCCGTTGATCTCGCCTTTGCCGTTCATTTGCATGATCGACGCGCCCGTCGTGAAAGCAATCGAGAACACGCGCGTGAGGTCACAGCGTAAGGCGGCGGTCAAGATGTCGGACATGACGTCGAGCCGCTCGAGCACCGTGGTCTCGCTCAGCATGGCCGCCGTGGGCGCTGCCGGGCTGGTGCAGGCGGCGCGCGTCACGTTGAGGCGCCGTTCGATTTCGTCGATGTGACTGAGGTGCTCGTCGAGCCGCTCGCGATCGCGCTTGCCCAGGCGCGCGCTGAGCTGCCTGGTGTCCTCGGCCACCACGTCGAGCACGCTGGTGCGGTGCGCAATCTCGGTCAAATCCGGCTTGACGGAAAAGAGCTGGTTGAACAGCTTTTGCGGGTCGCGGATGGGCGGGTTGATGGAGTTGGGACCGTTGTGCGAAACCGCATTCCAGGTGCCAAAGTCGTGCAAAACCGCGTGGCTCATGCCCAGCTCCAGCGAGCGGAACTGCGGCGCGCCATCGACGTAGAACTGCGGGTGCTTGGCGATGTACTGGTCGAGCGTCGCGCGGTTGACCGCGAAGATGTGCGGGTCGTGGTCGAACCCCTCCGAGCGAATTTGGTCGGCCGTCAGCGCCACGCAGATGCCGCGCATGTGCCCGTCGGACTGGCCGGGCGGCGACGCTGGAATGGCCGTCTTTGGCTCGAGGCCGGTGACCACGTTGAGATTCGCCAGGTGGCGCTCGAGCGGCTTCAGGGTCTCGGTGATGGCGAAACCTTTGCCTTGCGTGGTGGGCGTGTAGGTGTCGACCAGCGTCTCGTCGAGCGGGTGGTCGAAGTTCATGTCGATGGCGCCGCGGTGGCGGGCCGTCCAGGGCAGGCCGTTGCCCCAAAAGAACAAGCCGTAGCGCACGGGCAAGCGGTCGCCGGCTGCCAGCGCCGTGCCATTTGGATTCAGCATCGACTCGAGCAAGGGTAGACCCAGCGCCACGGCGGAGCCGCGCAGCATGCCGCGCAAGACCTTGCGTCGCGAAAGCGCTCGGCTCATGGCAAGAGGAAGGGCAGGGCGTCCGTGGTTTCGCCCCCGTTGAAGCCGTAGCTGGGCGCGTCGATGCCGAGCGCGCGCAGCACGGTCAAGTGAGCGCGGGCCATGTTTCCGCCTGCGTCTCGGACGTGCCAGCCCGTGTCGAGCTTGCCGCCTGCTTTGCCGGCGAAAATGAACGGGTGCTCTTTGTTGCTGTGCGTAAAACCTTCTCCGTATTCGCTGGTGCCCATGATGACGGAGCTGTCGAGCAAGGTCTGGCCGTTCACGTCTTTGTCGGCGGTGAGCTTGTCGAGCAGCTTGGCGTAGGCAGTGAAGTTCAGCTTGGTGAAGCCAGTGATGACGTCACGCTCGCCGCCGTGGCAGGCGTCGTGCAACTGATGCGCGCCAGCGCCGTTGATCTCGCCTTTGCCGTTCATCTGCATCAGCGATGCGCCGGTGGTGAACGCGATCGTGAACACGCGCGTGATGTCGCAGCGCAGCGCGGCTACCAAGATGTCGGACATGACGTCCATCTTCTCGAGCACGCTGGTTTCGCCCGTGAACGCCGCGGTGGGGTTTTGCGGGCTGGTGCAGGCGGCGCGCGTCACGTTGAGGCGCCGTTCGATCTCGCTGATGTGATTGAGATGCTCGTCGAGCCGCTCGCGGTCGCGCTTGCCGAGGCGGGCGCTGAGCTGGCGCGTGTCTTCGGACACGACGTCCAGAACCGAGGTGCGGTGGGCGATTTCGGTCAGGTCCGGCTTGACGGCGAACAGCTGGTTGAACAGCTTTTGCGGGTCGCGGAGCGGCGGGTTCAGCGAGTTGGGGCCGTTGTGCGAGACCGCCGTCCAAGTGCCAAAATCGTGCAACACCGCGCTGCTCATCCCGAGCTCGAGCGAGCGGTATTGGGGCGCTCCGTCAGCGTAAAACTGCGGGTGCTTGGCGATGTACTGGTCGAGCGTCGCGCGGTTGACGGCGAAGATGTGCGGGTCGTGGTCGAACCCCTCCGAGCGAATCTGGTCTGCCGTCAGCGCCACGCAGATGCCGCGCATGTGGCCATCGGACTGCCCGACCGGCGAAGCGGGAATGGCCGTCTTTGGCTCGAGGCCGGTGACCACGTTGATGTTTGCCAGGTGGCGCTCGAGCGGCTTCAGCGTCTCGGTGACGGCAAAGCCTTTGCCCTGCGTCGCGGGCGTGTACAGATCGGTCAGCGAGTCTTCGAGCGGGTGCTCGATGCCGGGCGACACGGTGTCGGTGCTGCCGCGGTGTCGGTAGGTCCAAGGCAGGCCGTTGCCCCAAAAAAACAGGCCATAGCGCACCGGAAGGCCCGCGCCGGCGGCCAAAGCCGTGCCTGAGTCGTTCAGCATGCCCTCGAGCAGCGGCAACCCCAGCGCGACCGCGGAGCCACGCAGCATGCCGCGCAAGACGCGACGCCGTGAAATCACTTGGCACCTTCCACGGTGAAGCGGAAGCCGTCGCTGCCGACCATTTCCAGGAGCAGCGGGCGCAGTTGGTAGTTGGCGGCCGCAAAGGCGCCGTCCAACGCTTCCAAGGTTGCGACCTCACCGTCGCCTTCCAAGCGCGCGGAGCCGTAGCGGTAGAACTGCTTGACCAGGCAAGCCATCACGCGCGGGTCTTGCGACAACAGCTGGCCCAGTTGCTTGGCGCCCGAGAACGCGGTCCCGTCGACGTCGCCGCCCGAATCCACGACTTGACCGGACTCGTACGTGCTGCGAAAGCGCCCGTACTGATCGAAGTCTTCCATGCCCAGGCCGATCGGATCCATGAACTGGTGGCAGGCGGCGCACGTCGGGTTGGTGCGGTGCTGCTCGAGCTTTTCGCGAATCGTTTTGGGCGGTCCGGCGTCGGTCTCCATGATCGGGGGAATGCCGGGTGGGGGCGGAGGCACGGTGCCGCACAGCAGGCGCTGGCGAATGAACAGGCCGCGAATCGTGGGTGACGTGCGGTTGGGGCGGTTGTTCAGCGTGAGCAGCGCGCCCGTGGTCAAAATGCCAGCGCGCGGTCCGTCCAGGCTCAGCTCGGCGGGCAACAGGCTGGTGGAGGTGGTCGCTGGCAACCCGTACAGGCTGGCCAGGTCGGCGTTGACGGCCACGTTGCGGGTGTTGAACAGCGTGCGCATGTCGCCCGAATCGCGCAGGGCGATGCGGCTCACGATGTCGAGCACCTCGCTCTTCATCGACGCCGCCAGCGTGTGGCTCGGATCCATGGCGTCGGGGAATTTGACCTCGTCGAGCAGCGGTAAATCGAGGTACTCCGAGTAGAGCGCGCTCATCATGGCTTCGGTCGGGCCAGCGTCGTTCAGCAGGCGCGTGGCTTGGGCGACCACGCCTTCTTTGCTGACGAGCTCGCCGCGCGAAGCGGCCGCGAACAGCTCGGCGTCCGGAAAGCTGTTGCGCAGCAAGAACGACAGCCGCGAGGCCATTTCGTAGCTCGTGTAGTGCAGCCAACCGGGCTTGGAGACGTCCGCTTCTCCCAGCTCGACGCGGTACAAGAAGCTCGGAGACTGCAGAATCGCGGCTGTCACGTATTGCAGCGCCAGCCACGGCTCGGCGCGGCCTATGGTAGTCGCCAGCGCTTGGTAGCGGCTCAGCTCGTCCGGCGTGACGGGGCGACGCCAGGCGCGCAGGCCAAATTGTTCGATGAACTGAGCCAGGCAAGCGTCGTCGAGCGGCGTGGCCGGTGCGCAGCCGGCGACGCTCTGGCGCAGCGTCGTGTCGGCGAACACGGCTTTGGCGATGCCGAAGGCGGCTTGGCTGTACAGATCGACGCCATGCTCGGAGACGGTGGTGGTCGATGCGCCGATGATCGAAAACGAGTACGGTCGCTGGTCGGGCTCCAGCTCTGGGACCTGGATGGCGGGGCCAAAGAGGTCGCGAATGACGTTGCGGTACTGAGCTGTCGTCAGTCGAGGAAGGGCAGGAGCGGAGGGCGCAAAAACCGCTGTGCTGGGCGTCACGACCGGCGCGCTGCCGCCAGTGCCGGAGCCCGCCACGCTGACAGGTGGCTGCTGGTCGGCGCCCTTGCCGGGAGGGCCGTCGACCACGCCGTTGCAGCCAACCAAGGCCGCAAGGCACGAGCCCACGAGGGCGTGCAGATAGTGGGAAGGGCGCGGTCGGAGCGAGACAAACATGCTGATTTCCCTGGCCTTGCTGCAAAGTCGTTCCTCGAGGTTACGAGCAGACAAGAAAATCGTCGGAGCCCCCGCTTTGTTTCGCGGCGTGCATTGGCCGCGCTTCGTCGCGTAAGCTGGCCTCGCAGATGCTGAGCGTCGCGATCGCCCTCGAGCCTCCTTCGGACCCGATCGTCGTGCGCGACATCTCGGCGAGCTGTGAAGAGGCGATCGGCGCGAAGCGCTGTCCGGACGCCGCGACGTTGCCGGCGTCGACGGTCGTGTCGTGGTTTGCACGGGTTCGCGTCGACGACCCCAACGCATCGCTGATTCGTATCGAGTTTCACGATCGCGGCCCGAGCGGCACGCTGATCGAATCGCGCTCGCTGTCGTTCTCGGAGCGCGACGATCCGCAGAGTCGCTGGGCCTCGGTGGGCGCGGTGATCGCGGCTTTCGTGGCCGCTCGCGACAGCGCGGGCGCGCCGCCCCCGTCGCCACCGCTTCCGCGGCCGTTGCCATTGCCAGTGCCTGCTCCTCAGGTAGCGCCGGGTTTGGGCTGGAACGTGGACGTAGCCGTGCTGACGGGGCCCGGGCTCGACAGTGGTGCGTACCGCTTGGGCGCGCTCGGGCGTGGCTATCTAGCGCTGCCGGGCGCGCCTGGCGTGCTCGCGCTGGTCTCGGCGCGCTACGCGGAACGACCGGGAAATTTGCAGCTCGCGTGGTGGTCGGCGTCGTGTGGGCTCGGGGCCAGGCTAGGGCGCACGACGCCGCTCAGTGGTGAGCTCACGGGTGAGCTCGCCTTCGAGCGCTTGCTGATGTCGGCTACGGACGCCGCCACGTCCAAGGACGATGACGCGGCGCAGAATCGCTTTGGCGGGCGCTTGAGCGTGAATTTGGCGCTGAAGCTCGTGAGCCACCTGGCGTGGGTCGCTGGCGCGGAGGCTACGGCGCTGCGCCCTGCCGTGGCAATCGCGGTCGGCCACGAAGACTCCGGACGCGCCCCCGCGGTGACTTACGCTTTCTCGACCGGGTTGCGCTTCTTTGGCGGCGACTAGGTAGATGAGGGGCTCTGGCCCCCGCCCACCAAACGTTTTGTCTGGCCGCGCCCGGCTCGGACGACTTCGGATTAGTTGCCCATGTTAGGATGCGATTGTGGGTGTACCGAAGCCCGAGATGATGGCGCTCCAAGAGGTAGCGCCAACGCCCACACCTCCCACATCCGAAGCGGTGCTGGCTGGTGTGGTCGCGGGCGAGCGCTGGGCGCATGCTGCCCTGTACGATCTGCTGTTTCCAGTCGTGGCGCGCACGCTGCAAAAGATCCTGCGCGACAGCTCGGGCGACTACGAAGATCTGGTTCAGGTCTCGTTCGAGCGCATCGTACGCACGTTGACGGGCGAGCGCCGCGTGGAAGTCGTCAGTCTGTCGGCGTGGGCCGGCTCCATCGCCGCGCACGTGGCGCTCGACGCGCTGCGGAGCAGGTCCCGTGAGCGGCGGCTCTTCGAGCGTGATGGCACCGGGCTTTTGCTGGCTGACCGCGTGCCTGCTCCCAACTTGGAGCAAAAGCTCGAGGCGCGACAAAAACTCGCATTTCTGCAGGACACGCTCTCGCGCATGAACGCCGAGCAAGCCCAGACCCTGATCTTGCACGATGTTCTTGGCCACGGCTTGGCCGAGATTGCATCGATCATGGGGGTCACGGTGGCGGCCGCTCAGCGCCGCCTGTCACGGGGGCGTCAAGAGTTGCTGCGGCGCGCCGCCGCGCGCGGGCTCGGGGGGCCCAAGTGATGACCGATCCGAAAGTAGCCGAGCTCTTGGCGCCGCTCGCCGAGGAAGACGAGCTAGCGGCTCGCCGCGTGCACGCCAATCGCGAAAAGATCGTCGCGCGCATGCTGGAGGTGTCGCTCGCGCCCGAGGAGCGAATGGGGCGGGGCGCGCGCGTACTGACGGCCTTGGCGGTTGCGGCGGCAGCGGCGCTCATCAGCTGGGGTGGCCTGCAGGTGTGGCGGCAGGTGGATGCTGTCCCCAGCCTCGAGGTCACGGCGCTGCGCGGCAACGTCACGGGTATTCAAGGCTCCGAGGCCAGCGGCTTGACGGTGGGTAAAGCGGTCTCGCTCAGCGCCGAAGGCACGCTCGAAACGTCGCAGGGCGCCGAGGCGCGCATCAAGACCAGCGGTGGCCTCGAGATCGATTTGCTCGAAAAAACTCGGGTTTCTCTGGGTGAGTTGGGCGCGGCCGGGGTCTCTTCGGCGCTGCGCTTGGATCGCGGGCGCGTGCGCTGCGTGATCCCGCACGACCCTGGGCGCACGTTTTCGGTCGTCACCAGCGTGGCCCGCGTCATCGACGTGGGGACCACCTTCAGTGTCAGCGTCGAAGAAACGCCTACAGGCCCCAAGACGGTCGTCCACGTCGAAGAGGGTGAGGTGCTGATCCAGTTCGCTGGCGGGCAGCGCCGCCTCACGGCTTCGCAGTCGTGGATGAGCGGAGCCGAGCCGCCGGCTCCACTGGCCGCGTCACCGACACCCGAGGTCATGGTCGAAGCGCCGCAGCTGCAGCCGCCCAGCCCGCGTCGCGAACCGGTCAAGCGACGCCCCGAGACGCTCGAGACCGAGAGTCGGCTGCTTCGCTCGGGCCTGGCGAGCGAGCAAAAGGGTGATTTTCGCGCAGCGGCCGAGGCGTTCCAGACGCTCATGACCCGCTACCCGGGGTCGCCGCTCGCTCCCGATGCAAAGGCTGCGCTGAAGCGCGTCAAAGGTCGGCTAGAAAGCTCGAAGTGACGCGGCGCGCGCGGGTTCGTGGCTGTGCTGTGAGTGTGGGCGCGGTGTCGCTGCTCGCGCTGTCCGGCTGCGAAAACGACGTCGCGGTGCAGCTGCTCCCGCCCTCTCCTCCGCCGGCCACCATCTGTGCCGACGGCGATCCGTGCTCGGGTCGCACCTGGGCGCTGTCGTTCAAAGGCGCGTACGACCGCGTCGAAATTCCGAGCTCGCCCGCGCTCGACCTTCCGCAAGACTTCGCGATCGAAGCTTGGGTATGGGTCCGCAGCTACACCGCGGGTCACGGCATTTTGAATCGCTGGATCGGCGGAGTCGGCGACATTCAGCTGACGTTCGGCACGCCCGAGCCGCTGCCGCAGCTCGAGCTGCCGACGCTCGAGCTGGTACCGTCGCACGTGCTGGCCAGCTGGGTGTTCGTTCGGCCCGAGTTCTGGCTCACCGGGGTGGCGCCGACGTTGCCCAGCACCGAGACATGGCACCACGTGGCGTCGTCGTACGGCGGCGGTACCTTTCGGCTGTACGTCGATGGCGCGCAGGTCAGCAGCGTGCCCGCGACGGAGCCGGTCCCCAACCCGCAGAGCATTTTGTACTTAGGCGCCACCGCGCGGCACGAACGCACATTCGACCCGGCGTTGGGCACCATGTACTGGCCACCCATCGACGGCTTCATCGCCGAGGTGCGCCTGTCGTCGAGCAACCGCTACGCCACCGAGTTCGTGCCCGAGCCACGCCTGAGCGCCGACGCTACCACTCTCGGTTTGTGGCACCTCGACGAAGCGGACGGCAGCGTCGTGCTCGACAGCGGGCCGGCCCAGCTGCATGGGGCCATCATCGGCGCCATGTGGGCCACCGTGCCAATCCGAACCGGCGTCGGCCCTTCGAGGTTGTAGGCGCGGTCACGCGGCTAGTTGCTCGCCCACTTGCAGTTGTTGTGGCCGCCGCAGTCCGTTTTGCAGCTGCCGCCGCTGGGGCCGCCGTTGACGTCACAACGGAAGGTGCAGCCCCCGCCGGGGCAGCTGAAGGTGCAGTCGGCGCCGTCAGTGCACGTCATGTCACAGCCGCCGCCCTCGCATTCGCTGTCGCACGTAGCCTGTCCGCTGCAGACGTAGGTGCAGTCTCCGGCCGCGCAGTGCGAGTGGCAGGTGGCGCTGCCCGAGCAGCGGCTTTCGCAATCGCCCGACGCGCAATCGGCGTCGCACTGCGCCATGCCGTTACAGGTTTGGAGGCAGGTCGAGCCGGCGCAATCCTGAGAGCAGGTGCTGGTGTTGCCACAGGTGGCCTGGCAGTTGGCGCCCTCGGTGCAGGTTTGGTCGCAGTTGGCGCTCGCGCTGCAGCCAAGAACGCATTGCTCGTCCTGGCACGTCGCGGTGCAGTCGCTCATGCCAGCGCACTGATTGGTGCACTGCTTGGCTGCGCCGGCTGGCATGCAATCCAGGCTGCACTTCTGCGTCTCGCCGCAGTTGCCGTTGCCCGTGATGACGATGGGCCCGCTGCCTCCGGCGCTGGTGCCTGCGTTGCCCGCCGTGCCGACGCTGCTACCACCCGAGCCGCTGCCCGCTTGGGAGCCGCCTTGCGCGTGGGTGCCCGCAGCGCCAGCCGTGGCGGGCGAGCCGCCGCTGCTGCCGCCCGCGCTGGTCGTGCCGGCGGTGCTGCCCGGATCGCCGCCCACCGCATCGGTACCGGCCTGGGCGGTCTTGCCGCCCTGCCCGGTGGATCCTGCTTGAGCCGTGGAGCTGCCGCCTTGAGCCTTGGTGCCAGCGCTGCTGCTGCTGCCAGCGCTGCCGGGCTCGGCACCGCTGCCGCCGCTGGCGACGGCGCCCGTGTCGTTGCCGGCCAGCGCGCCGTTGTCGAACTGTACGTCGTCGCCGCTGCTGCAGGCGACCGCGACGGCTGCGCCCAATAAGAACAGGGCGGTGAGCCTGGCTTTCATCAACGGCTGCGTCATGGACCAAAAACTCCTGAAGGAAGCCCCCTTTACAGAGTAGCCGTCCACCTCCAAGAGCAGGCCAAAGTTCTACAAACGGGGCTGAAAAAGAGCGCACCCCGACTCACCGTGGAGCCATTGGTACGGTTGTTGCGGCCTGCGCGCAGCGCGCCCGCGTGGCGACCACGCTAGCCGGGCGTCCAGGCGGCGGGGATGCTCGTCTCTCTCGCTTCGGTCAATGGACCGTAGCCGCCCACGAAGAACAGCGCCGCCGCAGCGAGCTCCAGGTACCCGTGGAACGACGCCAGCGACAAGTACAGCGCCTTGGTGAAAAGCGGTGCTACGAGCCCAGCGCAGGGCACCAGCAGCGCCAGCGCAGCGCAGACAACCAGGCCCCAGCGTCCGAGATCAGCTCGGAGCGCGCGAAAGCTCATGCCAAAGGTTAGGCTGGCGTCGCCGCGCGTTGCGGCTTGGGGAATGGCATGGAGCCAGACCGCGTAGTGCACGGACTGCAAGAACGCGAAGCTGGCGACGATACCGAGCGCAAGCTCGGTGCGGGCCACGCCGGGCGCGAGCGTGTCGGCGGCCGCCAAGGCGTGCAGACCAAAGCAGCTTTCCAGCCCATGCTGGAAGCCAAACCAGGCGAGCGGTGACAGCACCAAGAGCGCTCCCAGCGCCACGATCGCGAGCGCGACGGCGACGGCGGCGCGCGTGCCCCGCGCGTAAAGCGCCGCCCAAAGCAGCAGCGCCACGACGTTGTGTGCGTGACCGAGCAGCAACTGCGACTCGCGCGGCCACGCCAGCGCGCAGCCCACGAGCGGTAACGCTACGAGCGTTGCGATGACGGCACGAGCCGCGCGAGCGCCCGGCAACGCGAGCGCGATGGCGCCCAGCAAGAGCGCGGAAGCGAGCGCCGGCTCGAGGTGCGACGCGCGCCACAGCCCGCTGTCGTTCAAGGCACGCGCGCCCAGCAGCGCGACCGAGCCGCCCAAGAACAGCGGGCGAGCCAGTCGCGGCAAGCTCGGCCTGAGCACCAGCTGCCGAAGGTCGGACACGAGATGAGGCACACCGAGCAGCAGCGGTCCGGCCACCAGTAAGAACGTGGGCGCCAGCAGCGCTAGAATCAGCGCCACTAGCGCATGTCCCAGCAGCAGCGCGGGTACGCGGCGAGCTTTCTTGAGCAGCAGCGGCCTCAGCACGCTCACCCGTGAGGCGCGCACGTACAGGGCCGTGCGCACGCGGTCCAGCGGGGAGATCAGCAGCTCTGCCAGCGCGGTCAGGGCTCGCCCTTCTACGCCTTGGCGCTCCGACGGCGACGGCCGTACAGAAAGCCGATGATCAGCAGCGGCGCGGCCGCCAGGGCCGTGCGCTCACCGCGCCCCGAAAAGCTGCAGCCGCCATCGTCTTCCTTCTTGGCGCTGCCCGCTTTGCAGAGGTGACAGTCGTACTCCATGCTGCCGCTCGGCGTGGCGCGTGTGCACTTGGCTTTTTGGCAAGTGCCCGGCTGGTCCATCTTGCCGTCCACACTGGCGTTCTCACACGCCTTGCCCAATTGTGCCTCGGCACAAGCGTCGGGCGGCGCCAAATCGGCCCGGGCCGGAACCGTCATCAAGAGCCCACCCGCCAGAGCCAGAGCAACCACGAACATCGAGTGACGCACCGCCAAACCTCCTTATCGAGCTCCGTCATTCGTACAGCAGCGTCTAGGGCGGCACAAGCGGCGGTAGCACTACCGCTTCGAGCCCCGAGTGTTTAGGCTCTGGGCATGTTCGTTGGAAGCCAGCCGCAGCTGATGGCCGAGTACAACCGCTGGATGAACGAGAAGCTCTACGCCGCCGCGGCCAGCCTCTCGGACGACCAGCGCAAGGCGGACTTGGGCGCCTTCTTCAAGTCGATTCACGCCACGTTCGAGCACATTTTGCACGCTGACACGCTGTGGATGAAGCGCTTCCGGGGCGAGCCGTTGAAGGCTGCGGCCCCGGGGTTCGCCTACCCAGAGTTCGACGCGCTGCGCGCCGTGCGCCAAGAACGCGATCAGGAGCTGCTCGACTGGTCAGCAACCCTCACGGATGATTGGCTGAAGGGCGAATACAGCTGGACCAGTGTGGCGGGGCGCGTGTTCACGTCGCCCGCGTTCGCGGTCGTGTCGCAGATCTTCAACCACCAGACGCACCACCGCGGTCAGATCACGACTTTGCTGATGCAGCAGGGCATCGATCCGGGGGTCACCGACATTCCGATGTTGCCGGTGCTCCAAGTCGTGGGCTGAAGCTACACGTTGAGCATGTAGCCGTGCACGCGGCCCTTCTGCACGTCCGGAAACTTCCTGGCCAAGTCGTCGGGAACGCCGAGCGCCTTCATGACGGTGAGCCATAGGTCAGCGCTGGGCGTGCGCTTGCTGGCATCGCCCCACGCCGTGACGGGGTCGCCCATCGGTAGGCCGGTCGCTGGATCTGGCGGCAAGAAGCCGTACTGGTGCCCGTCGGTCAGATCCTTGGTGACGCGGATGTCGCCGTAGTAGCCGCCCTTGATCATGCCTCCAGCCAAGATCATCGTGCCTTTGCCGTCGTTGCCGTAGGAGTTGGCGGCGGGCCGGCGGCTGCCGTCGAGCGTGTACACGGCGATGAGCGTGCGATTCCACACTCCCAAGTCCTTCATGTACTTGATGATGCGGGCCAGCGGCTTACTGGCTTGTTGGCCCTGCACTTCGAGCACCTTTTGGGGACGCGCGCCGTCGCCGTGCAGATCCATGAAGTCGAACTCGAGCGCCGCCGTACGGGTCACGCCCGAGCCCAAGATCTTGGCGGCGTAGCCAAACTGCTCCCAAATCTGCGCCTTGGAGAAGACGGCCGAGGTGGAGTCTTGGCTGGCGTCGGTGCTGCATTCGACGACCTTGATGTCGCCTTCGGTGCACTGCTGGGCTGGCACGTCTTGGCCCCAATAGGCGGCCTCGGTTGGGTCGAGCGGCACGCTGACGACCTTGGGGTTGTCGATGTGCAGCAGGTGCCGGGTCTCGTCCAACTGAGCGATGTGGTTGGCGAAGGCAGCGTCGGAGTAACGGCGCTTGAACAGGCGCGTGTCGACGCTCTTCATCATGCGCACGAGCAGGTCGGCTTGACCGGCCGTGGGCACCAAGCTGGCGTCCGCGGCGACGGCCGGGAAGGCCGTGAACAAGCTGTCCTTCGACTTGTAGCGGTCCAGCTCCGCGCCCGGCAGCTCCGCGCCGTAGTGGTACACGGAGTGCTTGAAGCGGCTGATGCCCTTGAAGGTGAAGCCGTTCTTGATCGAAGAATCGAGCGTCTTTTGGTGGTAATTGTGCAGCGATGCTGGCGTCGGCGTCGTCGTGTACAGCTTCTCGCTGCCCGCGCCGTTGGCACCTTCCACGGGCGCGTCGATCAGGTACATGGCCTTCTTGCCCGACGCGCCGCCGTCCATGACGCGGCCCGGTGAACGCATGCCGTTGCCGCCTTCGTGCCCGTGCACGTTGCCAATCGTCGCCTCGCCGGTGTCTACGACGGCAATGTTGTCGACATGCGGCAAGAGCTCCGCCGAGTCGGGCGTCAAGTAGTGGTTCGTGGTGGGCGACTTGATGAGCGCGCTGGCTTCGTGAAAAAGCGACGCTTGCTCGCCGTTCACGCCGCGCTTCAAGCTGCTGTGCTGCGCCAGGCCCGGCGGCACGAACACGTGCATCAGATCGACCTGATCGCGGTAGTTGAACTCGAGGAAGATGGTGCCTTCGCTCGCAGTCGCCGCGTCGGCGTGCTTCACGCCGCCGGCCAGCTCGTTGAAAGCGTAGCGTAGCGCCGCCGGCATGGCAGGGACGGCCAAGGCCGCACCCATCAGCTTCAGAAAGCGGCGCCGCTCGGCCGGGTGCATCGCCGAAATTTCGTCTTTAATCTTCATGATGGAGCTCCGCAGCGCAGCTATCGCTTCAAGCCGTCGAGGGTGGCGGCCATGACTCGCACGTCCGAATACGTCGCGACGGCCAGCTCTTGAATCGTGGGATCGGGGCTGGTCTTGGTTA
>DATAKF010000189.1:0-48122 GCA_036261775.1 Polyangiaceae bacterium
ATTAGTCGCAATTTGGACAGCGTCATGCCACGGGCTGGAGCCCTCGAATTCCTTCGGAATTTCCAGTCGCAAACGCGACTAAGAGGCGCGGCGCGAAGAGGGCTTCTCCGACGATCGGGGTTGGCATGCGAAGGAGGGCTCACGCGCAGAGTTGCGGTGTCGAGCTCCGAGGCGACTCGCAGCGCGCGAACCCCCAAAAATCTCGCTTCCCGCCTTCCCGCCGTCCTGTTGATTCCTGCTCGATCGTAAGGATGCGATGAATCGTCAGGCGCCTTCGCGTCTTCCTGTTGCATTCCTGCCCGATCCGAGCTGGCTATTCGCCGTTTTCGAGCAGCTGGTTCAGCTCCGCGCCGAGCAGCACCGAGAAGCACACGAACCAAAGCCAGGCCAGCGTCACCGCCACCGCGGCCAAGCTGCCGTAAAAGAGCGCGAAGCGCGCCAGGTGCCCCGCGTAGTACGCGAACGCGCCCGACACGGCGCTACCCGCTACCACCGCCACGACCGCGCCTGGAAAGACGCGCCGAGGCACGCCGGGCCTGGGCGACGCCACGTAGAAGAACAACGCCAACAGGCCCACGCCCAGCAGGGCGAGCAGCGCCAGCAGCAAGTAGTGCGTAACGCCCGCGTTGAGCTGCACGTCGCCGCCCGACATGGCGCCGAACAGCCGCGAAGGCCCGACCGAAACCCAGACCGCCAGCAGCGTGCACGAGCCGAACAGCACGATGCTGACGAGCACGCTGATCAGCGCGACCAGCCGCTTACGCCACCAGGGCCTCCGCACCGTGCCGGCCGAGGCTTCGAGCAGGCTCATGGAAGTATGGAAGGCGCCCGACGCGATCCAGAGAGCGCCGAGCAGCGCGAACGGCGCCACGCTGCCCAGCGCGAAGCGATCGAGCTGCGCCCAGGTCATGGCCTGCACTTCGGTGGGGGTCAGGTTGAGCAGCAAGGCCGTGGTTTGCAGCACGCTGTCGTGACCGCCGAGCAGCAGCTTGCCGAACAGCCAGCCCGACAGCGCAAGCATGGGAATGGCCGCCAAGAACAGGTCGAATGCCATGGCGCTGGTGGCGGCGGCGATGTCGCGCCGCACCAAGATTTGCCCGAGCATGAACGCTACGTGCGAGACGCGGCTCTTGCGACACAGCTCGTCGAGGCGACGCTCGAAGGAGCCGAGCTCTAGCCCACGCAGCGAGGGGCGGCCGGGCGGGTAGCTGCTGGTGCGGGTTTCGGGAGGTGGCACGCGGGCGGGGATGATCGCATAGTCTTTCGCAAGTTGAGCGCCTATCAGGAAGTCATCGAGATTCGCACCAACGGGCGTGGTTTCACCAACGTCACGGCCAAGGTCGAGCAAGTCGTCAAAAATAGCCGGCTCACGACGGCGCTGTGTACCGTGTTCATCCGCCACACCTCGGCAAGCCTGGTCATTCAAGAGAACGCCGACCCCAACGTGCTGCGCGATCTCGGCGACTGGGTGGCCGATCTGGCCCCCGAATCGCGCCCGTGGATCCACGACGACGAAGGGCCGGACGACATGCCGGCGCACGCGCGCTCGGCCATCACCAAGACTTCCGAGACCATCCCGGTCACGGCTGGCCGCCTAGCCCTCGGCACCTGGCAGGGCCTTTACGTGTGGGAACACCGTGCGATCCCGCACGCGCGGCAGCTGGTGGTGCACGTCTCCGGCGACTGACGTCGAGCTAGTCGCCCGGCTGCACTCGATAGCTCAGCTACCGCCGCCGACTGCCACGGGGCCGCCGAGCGGCTCGGCGTTGACCAAGAAGCGGCTCGGGCCAAGCTTCTTGGTCGTCAGCATCTTACCGTTTTGCGTCGCGAGCACGCTGGGGGCATCCGTCGCCGTCGTGACGATCACGCTCAGCGGCGCGGCGTAGCGCGCGCAGTCACAGGTCGGCGCCGGGAACGCCAGCTGATAGCCGGTCACGCTCGGCACGCCGCAGTTCTCGCGCGAAAAGCGGTAGCGCACCACGTTGCTCGGCGTGTCGACCCACAGCTCCCCCGTGTCGACCTTCGATTTCACGTAATCGAGGTGCGCGCGGTAGTCCTCCAAGTTCATGGCAAAGAACGTGGTGTCGGCGATGCCGTGGAACTCGCGCACCGACCAACCACCCTGCGAGATGGCTAGGTCGACGTAGATTTTGAGGATGTCGCCCTGGCCGTCGTAGATGGAGTTCTCGCCGCCGTAGACGTCGAACATGACGCGCATGCCGTCAGGAAAATTGGCCGGGTTCACGCCCTTCTTACCGGCGCGCGCGCCCAGGTAGCCGGCCTTCTGCAGGTGCTCGACCGCGGCGTCGTTGAACGAGTCGTAGGGAAAGATGAAGAAGCTGGTGTTCTGGCCGACCAGGTTCTCGTTCAGCACCTGCGTGGCCTGATCGATCTCGAGCGACAGCGGCGCCATCGCCGCTTCTTCGACGATGTCCTTGTGATCCCAGGTGTGGTTGATGATTTCGTGGCCGTTCTGACGAATCAGCTCCAGCTGCGGCCAGCGCTTGCGCTCTTGGCAGCGCTGCACGATGGCGCCAAACGCCGACGGCAACCCGCGCATCGTCAGCTCCGGCTCGGCCACCAGGAACAAGCTGTCGATGTTGTAGTCGCAGATGTCGTCGTGAATGATGGTGTACGCGCCTTTGGCGTCACCCTTCCACACCGCTACGGACTCGACCTCGAGCTCACCCAGGTCGGTGCCGATGGGCGCGGCGCCGCCGCTCGGCGCGCCGCCCAACTGGCAGCCGCCCACGGCGCCGGTCCCACCGGCGCCCGCCGCCTCCCCAGCGCTACCGCCCGCCCCAGAACCAGCCGTGTCGCCGCCAAATCCCGAAAGGCCTGCCGCACCCGTCCCGGCGCTGCCACCCGTGCCAACCGGGGGGCGCGGCGTCGTGCTGCTGGGTCCGCAGGCCGCAACGAGCGAGGCGGCCGCTAGGCAGGCAATCGCGAGGCGCGCATCACGCATGGGAAGGTTGTAGCTTGGCCATTTTCGGCGCCACATCCAGCCTTTCTCTGAGCCGTGTACAAAATCCGCGGGAAACGTGGGGGAGCTGGAATTCTCTGGCGCCGCAAGACGGTTAGCCGCGCGGCCGGTTCTCCAGCCTGACTACGAGCCGCAAGCCCGACCAGGTGGCGTCGATGGCGCAGACCTTGTTGTCGACCAGACCGCGGGGCAGGCCGTGCTTGCGGACCGCGTCCTCGGTCATGTCCGTAGGGACGCCAGAAGCGCGCTTGGGCCAGGCGATCCAAAGGCCGCCGTTCGGCTGCAAGGCGGCGTGAAGCTGAGGCAGCTGCTTTTTGAAAGCGGCCTCGCTGTCGAAGAAGGCCAGCACGACGTCGAAGGGTCCTTTGGCGCGCCCGAACGAAACCGCCTTCACCCCGACTGGAAGCTTGCCCAGGGCGTCGAGGAAGCCCGCCGGCGCGCCCGCCAGCGCCAGTCTTGCTCCGGGTTTGACGCCCAGTTTTTGCGGTAGCGGTGTACCGGAATAGCCAGCCACGGCGTCGAAACTAGCAGAACGGCGCGGGACGGGTATAACCGGCGCGGCCATGCTGGACCTCCGCGTCAACACTCCGCCGGAGTGGCTCGAAGCCGTGTTTGGCGACTTCGACGCCTTCTTGCTCGATCACGCCAACTGCGAGCGCAAGGCATCCGCCACCGGCATGTCGTTCGTGGCGCGCTACCCCGATCGCAAGGAGCTGCTCGATCCGATGATCGAGTTCGCCAAGGAAGAGCTCGAGCACTTCCACATCATGTACCGCATCTGCGCGGAGCGCGGGCTGACGCTGGCCGACGACTACAAGGATCCGTACGTCAACGCGCTGCGCTCGCAAATCCGCGCCGGCGGAGACATTCATTTTCTGGATCGCTTGCTGGTCTCGGGGGTGGTCGAAGCGCGCGGCTGCGAGCGCCTGTACATGGTGGCGGAAGCGCTCAAGACGCGCGACCCGTCGCTGTACGAGCCGTACATGGAGCTGGCGCGCGCCGAGTCACGTCACCATGCCTTCTTCTTCCGCATGGCTCGCCTCTACTTCAGCGAAGCCGAAGTGAAGGAGCGGGGCGGTCAGATGCTCGACTTCGAAGCCGAGTTGGTGCAGCGCCTGCCGCACCGCGCTGCCGTCCACTGAGCGCCTGCCGGTTACCGCGCCACGACGCCTTGCACGCGCCGGAGCAGCGGATGGTGCGGGTACCGGCGCGCAAAATCCGCCGCGAGCGCGCGGGCTTGGGCAAGTTGTCCCATGCCGTGCAGCGCCTCGACCCGCAGCGCCAAGGCCTCTGGCCCAAACTGCTTACTCGCGTAGCTGCGGTCGTAGGTATCGAGAGCGGCAGACGCTGCGCGCAGATCGCCCCGCGCCACGGCTGCCCGCGCCGACTCGATGACGCGCTGCTCTTCCACGAGGCTCGAACCAGCCACGGCACGCGCTGCGGGCGGCTCGGGCTCGGGCGCCGCCAACGCGTCGCGTCCCGCCACCAAGGTCTTGCTCGGCGCAGCCTTTGCCGACGGCTCAGCCGCCGGCGCGACCTCGACGACCGCGGGCGGTTCCGTCACTGGCGGCGCAGCGCGCGGCGCGACTGCGACCTCCTCGAGCGCCGAGGGCGTTCGGGCCGGAGCGGGGCCTCGGCCAGCCTGCGCGGCGGGTTGCGCCTGGCCTTCGGCCTTTTGCTCCAGCCGCGCGATGGTTTCCGACGCGGCCAGCGACATGACCCCGCCGCCCACCGCGCCGATGGCCACGCACACCACGAAGCTCTTGAGCACCGAGGCGGCGCTCGCCGTGACCGCCACCGTGCTGGCACCCAGCGAAGCCGCGACGCTGGTAAACGCCACCGCGCGGCGCCGCGAAGCGCGCGGCACGTGCAGGACCGCGCCTGCCATCAATCGGCGCGCCGCGCCTTCCCCATCTCGCAAACGTACCGGTTCGCTCATGGCTGCTCTCCCTCGGCCAAAACTCGTGCGGCGAGCCGCTCGAAGGTCTCGCGACCGCGCCGCAAGCGTGAGGCCACGGTGCCGGGCGGAATCGCGAGCGCTTCGGAGATCTCGGCCATCGTGAACTCCTCCAGCTCGTAGAGCACGAACACCGCTCGCAACTCGAGCGACAGCTGCTCCAGCACTTGCCCAAACAGCACGGTCAAGCGCCGCTGCTCGGCGGACGTTTCCGGATCTGGCCCGAGCCCCGCCTGCTCGTAGAGCGGCGTAGCCTCGATCTCGCGTCGGCGCTTGGCGCGCTTGCGCATGTCCGAGGCGATGCGAAACGCCGTGCTGAACACGAACGAGCGCTCGCTCTCGGCTTCGACCACGTGAAGCTTGCGCGCCAACACCAAGATCACCTCTTGCACCGCGTCGTCCACGTCTCCCTCGGCGATGCCCAGACGGCGCAAGAAGCGCCACAACGCGTCGAACTGGGCCTCGACGATGCGTCGCAGGCGCGCTTCGTCCACCTGCGCCAGGCTGGGCGCGGGAACCGAAGACGTGAGAGAAAGACGCTGCTCGAGCACTCGACCCGCCTAATGGTCGCCCAGAACGGGATTGATCACGACCCGAACTGAAATCCGAGCGCCAAGGTGCCGCCCACCAAGCCGGGGCTCGCCTTTTGAATCGTGCGATCGGGAGCACGAAACACGAATTCGTCCCGCGTGGCAGGCACGAGCAGCAGGGCCCCAGCCCGCGCAAACCAAGCGCCGCGGCTGAAATGCAGCGAAAAGGTCGCGCCAGCCGCGAACCACCAGCGTTCCACGCTGACCGGCGTGATCTCCGCCGCGGTGCCCCGAGCCGACACGCGGCCAATCTCGGCAGCCACGCACGGCTCGAAGCTCAGCGGCTCTGCCAGGGCGAGCCGCAGTGGACAGCCCTCCAGCCGTCCCATCGCCCACGAGAAAGCGCCTTCAGCGGCAGTAGGCCCAGTTTCGCCCGTGCCACCCCACATTGGCGTCAGCTGAAAGCCCGGTGACCAGCCGTTTTTTGGGCTCCGCGCGCCCAGGCTCAGACCGACGGAGATCAAAGGCTCTGATACGTAGCCAAGGCCAACGGACGCGGCCGGCCCCAGCCACGCGACGAAGCCGTTGCTCGGTGCCGTGACTGGCGGCGGTGGCACGACCGCGGGCTTGGGCGCTGCCGGGGCGGTGGCAGGAATCGCGACTGGCGGAGGCGGCTCCTGCACGACGAGCGCGCTCGTTGGAGCCGACGAGGCCGCCCCGTGTGTCGGCAATTGCTCGGTACGCGCGTTGGGATCCAGCGTGAGCGCCGTCACCAGCGCCAGCGCCGACCCTACCTCGGCGCACGAGCTCGAGCTGAACTCGCGACGCGTGGGCTCCGTGGCGGATTGCGTCACCTCCAAAGTACCGGTGGCGCGCTCGCCGGCTCGCACGATGACGACGATCTGAATCGCCCTGTCCGATTTCGTCCACTGCACCGGGCGCCGGACGCGGGCGGAGACTTCGTCGACGAACTCCGCTTCGCTCGGGCACCCCAGCTCATTCGTGTAGCGGAGCGATACAAGCGCTGGCGCCTCGGGTTTTGGCGCCTCGGGTTTTGGCGCCTCGGATTTTGGCGCCTCGGATTTTGGCGCCTCCGGCGAATCAGGCGCTGGCTGAGCGAGCACGCCAGCGGGCAGTGTCACCAAAAGCAACCCGAGCCGCAGGGCGAGATTCGACCTGATCAAGGGATCAACCCACCGGGCAGCCACCATCTAGGGGCGGAATCGGTTAACTGGAGGTCGGAGCGCATGAAGAGCCGAGCAGGGTACGCCGGGGCGGTAGGTATGCTTCTTACACTCGCATGTGGGCCCAGGGTGGAAATTGGGCATGGGGACGCGACGGGTGGAGATGACGGAGCGGGTGGAACCATCAGCGGCGCAGGCTCCGGCACCGGAGCCCAGCCGGGAGCTGGCAGCACCAGCTCGGGCGGTGTTCCCTACTACACGGGCGGCACCGCCAGCACGCACATCGCCGGCGCCCCGACCGGCGTCGGCGGCCCCATCCCGGCGGACAACGGACCACAGAAGGAGGTCGCCAAAGTCGACCTGCTGCTGGCGATCGACAACTCCATGTCGATGGCCGAAAAGCAGCAGCTGTTCGCGCAAACGATCCCGGAGCTGCTGACGCGACTGGTCAGCCCGCCTTGCGTCACTCCCGCGGGCGCGATCGCGGCCCAGCCGATCTTGCCCGACGCGCCTTGCCCCGCCGGCAGCAACCGTGAGTTCGAGCCCCTGCGCGATCTGCACGTCGGCGTGATCACCTCCAGCCTCGGCTCGCACGGCGCCAACGGTGACAGAGACGTCTGCGTCACCGCTGGCGACAACGATCACGCGCACCTGATCCCGCTCGTACGTCAAGGCGTCGAAAGCTACAACGACCAGGGCTACCTGAAGTGGGATCCGGACGGACTTGCGACCCCGCCCGGCGAAAGCGACGTGACCGCCTTCGCGAGCTCGCTCGCGACCATGATCGAGAGCGCTGGCGAGACCGGCTGCGGCTACGAAGCGCAGCTGGAGTCCGTGTACCGTTTCTTGGTCGATCCGGAGCCGCCCGAGTCAGTCGTGCTACCGCCGGGCAACTCGGCCACGGTGCTGTCGGGCGTCGATCAGGAACTGCTCACACAGCGCGCCAATTTTCTGCGACCTGACTCGTCTGTCGTCGTGCTCATGCTGACCGACGAGAACGATTGCTCGATCCAAGACGAAGGCTATGGCTGGCTCACCGCGCGCGCGGCCCCCATATATCGGTCGACGTCGGTGTGTCAGAGCGCTCCGAACGACACTTGCTGCCAGTCGTGCGCCGAAACGACAGCCAACGCGGGCTGCCCGCCGGTCAACGAGGACTCGGAGTGCGTGCAGGGCCTCAGCGTGCCCGCGGGCGACGACGACCTGAACCTGCGCTGCTGGCAGCAAAGGCGGCGCTTCGGGTTCGATCTGTTGTACTCGATCGACCGCTACGTCGGCGGCTTCGGCGACGGCCAGGTGCTGAACCGCGCAGGCGAGCTGGTCGCCAACCCGCTCTTCCACCGCGACGGCGTCGATCGAGATCGCTCACTGTTCACGCTGGCGGTCATCGGCGGCGTGCCGTGGCAAGACATCGCCAGCACGCCGAGCCTCACCAGCACCACGCTCGACTTCATGACCGCCGCCGAGCTGGTGGGCCAGAAGCGCTGGCCCGTCATCCTGGGCAACCCCGCCGCCAACGTCCCACCCTCCGACCCGTTCATGGTTGAGTCTACGGGCGATCGCAGCGGCCAAAACCCCATCACGGGCGACAGCATCGTGGCCAGCACCTCCACCAATCCCGCGGCCAACGCCATCAACGGCCACGAGCACGTCACCTACGACCACGACCTGCAGCACGCGTGCACGTTCCAGCTGCCCGAGCCCGTGGTGTGCGACCAGACCCGCTTCGAGCAGGACCGGGGCTGCGACTGCTTCATGGAGGACCTCGTCACCAACAACCCTGTCTGTAATCCGCCCGGCGGCGGCCCCGCCGGCACGACCCAATACGCGGGCAAGGCCTACCCCGCTCTGCGCGAGCTAGCCGTCGCGCAAGAGCTCGGCCGACGCTCGGTGCTGGGCTCCATCTGCGCGCGCAACACCCAAGACAGCACGCGCAGCGACTACGGTTACCGGCCGGTGTTCGGGGCAATCGGCCGGCGCGTAGCCGCGACTCTCGTGAAACCCTGAGCCAAAGCCCCAGCCAAACCCAGAGATAGAGGTTAGAGTCGCTCGGCGATGTCCGAGCTAGCGCTGAGGAAGTACCTGGAGCGCTATGCCGAGCCGGAGGCCGCCTGGGGGCACGAGCTTCACACCCAATACTCGGGCGTGTGGGTCGTGCCCCTGCAGCGTGAAGACGCCGGTTTTCTGGACAACCTGGCGCCGGCCCTCAGCCACGCGCCGGGCCGCGTGCTGGTCATCGCGGTCGTGAACGCGACGGACGACGCCCCCGCCGCCACGCACGACGCCAACACGCAGCTGCTGCAGCAGTTGGCCAACCGGCTGATACCGCGACAACAACTGCCCTCGCTCGAGCGCTCGCCAGCGACGGCAATCTTGGGCCGCCCAGGCGTGTTCGATCTGCTCGTGATCGACCGCGCGTCGCCCGGCAAGCGCATGCCAGTCGGAGAAGGCGTGGGGCTCGCGCGACGGATCGGCATGGATTTGGGGCTGCAGCTGCAGCAGCTGCAAGGCAGCACGTCGCCGTGGCTCGCGACGACCGACGCTGACGCGCAGCCGCCCGAGACGTACTTCCAGACGCTGGCAGCCGTCGCGCCGCGCGCTCCGGGCGGTCAGCGTCGCGTCGCGCTGACGTTGCCCTTCTGGCACACCCCATCGGGTGACGATGCGGTGGACAACGCGACGGCCGACTACGAGCTTTCGCTGCGCTACTACACCCTCGGCTTGGCGGCCGCAGGCTCTCCCTACGCCTACGAGAGCATGGGCAGCTCGATGGTGGTGCTGGCCGAGGCCTACGCAGAAGTACGGGGATTTCCGCGGCGAAATGCCGGGGAAGACTTTTACCTGCTGGACAAGCTCGCCAAGGTCGGCGCGCTGCATCGACCAGATTGTAGGCCCATCTTGCTGCGCAGCCGCACCTCCGATCGTGTGCCTTTCGGGACCGGCCGCAAGGTTGGGGAGATCGTCGGCAACGGCGGCGCGCTCGCGACTTATCACCCAAGGGTGTTCGAGCTTTTGCGCGAGACGTTGGGCGCATTGCGCGAGGCCGTCGCGCAGCGGAAGGCCGATGCTTTGCCCGCGCTTCTGGGCAATTCGCTCGACGTTGGCAGCGTGGGCGCCGTCTCGAGCGCGCTCGACGAGCTGCAGACCTTCGACGCCTTGCCCGGCATGTTCGACTCCTCACCTGACGCGCGCGTCCGCGAGCGCCGCCTGCTGACGTGGTTCGACGCGCTGCGCACGCTGCGCTTCATTCACCTGGTGGAGACGCGCGCTTCACTCCCCCGCTTGCCCATTCTCGACGCCGTCCAGAGCGCTCCGTTTTGCTCGGGGTGGAGCGCCCACCTGAACGGAAATCAGCTGAGAACTGCAGCGTTCAGTGCTGAACAAGCGCTGCCGGCCGATATTGGCGTAGAGAGCGCGTTTTTCGGCCGTGTCAACGATTGACGACGCCTGACCGCTGAACAAAAAGTGCCCCTGCACCCCTAGATATGGGTTGACGGTTGGGCAGTACCCCAATATGTTGCCCGTCTGCTTCGGCGCCTGGCCATATGGTCAGCACTGAGCACCAGCGAGAGTTGGGCAGAAGTCCCCGACCCTCCTGAACAGAAGAAGTGTGACCGCACCCTTGTTGGTGGTGGGCGAACAGCCCGCAACCAGGGGGTTTTGTTTTCCATTCTCGGTTCTGTGTAACGAGAAGGTGACTGAGTGAAGGTATGTCGAGCACCCACATGCTCGACCGAATGGCCGAGGTGCGGACGGGTTCCGCCCCCCACGGATTCTTGAGGGAGAGACAACATGGTTCAGGCAATTGGCGTCGGCGGACCGGTTTCGCAGACGGACGAAGAAGCAACCTCCAGTCGCGATAGCGGTGTCCGCCAATCCGGCATGGCCCCGGCCACCGCGATGCGCGTCAAGAAGCGCAACGGTGACTCGGAGCCGGTCGACGTCAACAAGATCGTCAAAGCCGTGAGCCGCAGCGCCGCGGGCCTCACGCGCGTCGACTCGATGCGCGTCGCCTTGAAGACCATCGGTGGCCTGTTCGACGGCGCCACGACTCAGGCGCTCGATCAGCTCTCGATTCAAACCGCCGCCAGCCTGATCGCCGAAGAACCCGAGTACTCGCGCCTCGCCGCGCGGCTCTTGTCCACGTTGATCGAAAAAGAAGTGATGCACCAAGACGTGCACTCCTTCTCGCAGTCCATCGGCCTCGGTCATCGCCTGGGTCTCGTGAACGACCGCGTGCTCGATTTCGTAACCCGCGCGCAGCGTAAGCTGAACGACGCCGTCGAGAACGAGAAGACCGATCGCTTCGAGTACTTCGGTCTGCGCACCGTGTACGACCGCTACTTGCTGCGGAACCCCAAGACCCGCCAAGTCATCGAGACGCCCCAGCAGTTCTTCTTGCGCGTCGCGTGCGCCCTGTCCGAAACGGTCATGGAAGCGCTGCAGATGTACCGGCTGTTCAGCTCGCTCGAGTACATTCCGAGCTCGCCCACGCTGTTCAACTCGGGCACGCGCCACGAGCAGCTCTCGAGCTGCTTCTTGCTCGATTCTCCCGGCGATCACCTGGAAGACATCTACAAGAAGTACACCGACGTCGCGCTGCTCTCGAAGTTCTCGGGCGGCATCGGCCTGTCGTACAGCCGCGTGCGTTCGCGCGGCTCGCTGATCGAGTCGACCAACGGCTACTCCAGCGGCATCGTGCCCTGGCTGAAGACGCTGGACGCCTCGGTGGCGGCAGTGAACCAGGGCGGCAAGCGCAAGGGCGCCTGCGCGGTGTACCTGGAGCCGTGGCACGCCGACGTCGAAGAGTTCCTCGAGCTACGCGACAACAGCGGTGACGCTCAGCGCCGCACGCACAACCTGAACCTGGCCAACTGGATCTGCGACCTCTTCATGCGCCGCGTCGAGAGCGACGGCGACTGGTCGCTGTTCGATCCCAAGGCCGTGCCCACGCTGACCGATCTGTACGGTCCCGACTTCGACGCCGCCTACGAGAAGGCGGAAGCCGACGGCTTGGCGGTCAAGAAGGTGCGCGCTCGCGACCTGTACGCGCGCATGATGCGCACGCTGGCCGAGACGGGCAACGGCTGGATCACCTTCAAGGACAAGTCGAACCTGGCCTGCAATCAGACGGCGCTCCCTGGACGTACCGTGCACTTGTCCAACCTGTGCACCGAGATCCTGGAGGTCACGTCCGACTCCGAGACCGCCGTTTGCAACCTGGGCTCGATCAACCTGGCGCGTCACGTCACGCCCGAGGGTTTCGACTTCGAGAAGCTCGCGCGCACCGTGCACGTCGCGGTTCGCCAGCTCGATCGCGTGATCGACCTGAACTACTACCCGATCCACCAGACCAAGACGTCCAACTCCGCTTGGCGCCCGGTCGGTCTGGGCGTGATGGGCCTGCAGGACGTGTTCTTCGAGCTGAAGCTGCCCTTCGACTCGCAAGAAGCCCGCGACCTGTCGCGCTTGATCGCCGAAGAGATTTATTACCACGCGCTGTCGGCGTCCTGCGACCTCGCGGCCGAGAAGGGCCCGCACCCGGCGTTCCACGAGACGCGCGCCGCGCGCGGTGAGCTGCAGTACGAGGCCTGGGGCGTGCAGCCCGAGGGCAAGGCGCGCTTCAGCGACCTGCGTGACCGCATCATGCAGGTGGGTCTGCGCAACTCGCTCTTGATCGCCATCGCGCCCACCGCCACCATCGCGGCCATCGCGGGCTGCTACGAGTGCATCGAGCCGCAGGTGTCGAACCTGTTCAAGCGCGAGACGCTGTCGGGCGAGTTCCTGCAGGTGAACCGCTACCTGGTGAACGACCTGGTGCGGCTCGGCCTGTGGACGGACGAGACCCGCAACGCGCTGAAGCACGCCGAAGGCTCCGTGCAGAACCTGACCGAGCTGCCCGAGAACCTGCGCACGCTGTATCGCACGGCGTGGGAGCTGCCGATGCGCTCTCTGATCGACATGGCGGCCGATCGCGGCGCCTTCATCGACCAGAGCCAGTCGCTGAACCTGTTCAGTGAGTCGCCCAACATCGGTCAGCTGTCGTCGATGTACTTCTACGCTTGGAAGAAGGGCATCAAGACCACGTACTACCTGCGCTCGCGCCCGGCCACGCGCATCCAAAAGACCAGCGTTGCGCCCACGTCGAGCTCGGCGCCCAAGAAGGAGTACACCGACACCGAGAAGGTCGTGTGCTCGCTCGAAAATCCCGAGAGCTGCGAGGCCTGCCAGTGAATTCGCATCGTCGTCCCGAAAAGCTGCTCGATCCGGGGCTCTGCCTGACGCTCCGGCCCATGCAGTACCCGGGCTTCTTCGACATGTACAAGAGCGCGATCAAGAACTCTTGGACGGTCGACGAGGTCGACTTCGCCAGCGACGTCGACGACATTCGCAAGAAGCTCGGCCCGAAGGAGCGGCATTTGATCGAGCGGCTGGTGGCGTTCTTCGCCACTGGCGACAGCATCGTCTCGAACAACCTCGTGCTGAACCTGTACAAGCACATCAACGCGCCCGAAGCGCGCATGTACTTGTCGCGTCAGCTGTACGAAGAGGCGCTGCACGTCCAGTTCTACCTGACGCTGCTCGACACCTACATTCCGGATCACGACTCGCGCGCCAAGGCCTTCTCGGCCATCGAGAACATCCCGTCGATCCGCAAGAAGGGTGAGTTCTGCTTCAAGTGGATCGACTCGATCCAAGAAGTGAATCGCATCGAGACGCGCGCGCAGCGCCGTCAGTTCTTGATGAACCTGATCACGTTCGCGGCGGCAGTCGAAGGCTTGTTCTTCTTCGCGGCTTTCGCCTACGTGTACTACCTGCGTTCGCGCGGCCTGCTGCACGGCTTGGCCACGGGCACCAACTGGGTGTTCCGCGACGAGAGCGCGCACATGCAGTTCGCGTTCGAGGTCGTGCGCCAAGTTCGCGAGCAGGAGCCGGATCTGTTCGACGCCGACATGCAGCGCGAGGTCGTGCAGATGCTGGAAGAGGCCGTCGAGGCCGAGACGCTGTTCGCCGAAGACTTGCTGGGCGAAGGCCTGGCCGGCCTGTCGCTGCGCGACGTCCGCGGCTACCTCGAGTACGTGGCGGACCAGCGCTTGCAGCAGCTGGACCTGCCCAAGCACTACGGCACCAAGAATCCGCTGTCGTTCATGGAGCTGCAGGACGTGCAGGAGCTGACCAACTTCTTCGAGCGCCGCGTGGCCTCGTACCAGGTCGGCGTGACGGGCGAAGTCACGCTCGACGGCGCGTTCTAGCGCCAGCGACAGCGCGTGTGTGACTGACGGTTGCGCTTGCAGGCGGAGGCTCTAGGCTTCCGCCATGCAAGCGTTACCGCTTCGTGCGCCCGCAAAACCGAGCGTGCTCCTGCTCGCGCTCCTAGGTGCGTCGCTAGCGGGTTGCACCCGCAAAGCCGAGCCAGAGCCCAGCGCCGAGCCGAGCGCGCCGGCGGCCAGTGTTGCTGCGGCTGCCAAGTCAGCGCCCGCACCAGCCAGCGCCAAGCTCGGCGCCCCCGCGCCAGATTTTACGCTGAACGATCTCGATGGCAGGCCGGTCTCACTCTCGAGCTTCCGCGGCAAAGCGGTCGTCCTCGAGTGGTTCAATCCCGGCTGCCCGTTCGTCAAAGCCAGCCACACCAAGGGCTCGCTGGTCGACACGGCGGCCCGCCACGCGAAGAGCGGCGTGGTCTGGCTGGCCGTCAACTCCGGCGCGCCCGGCAAGCAAGGGCACGGCATCGAGGCCAATCGCGCGGGGCGCGAGCAGTTCAAGCTCGAGCACCCCATCTTGCTGGATGAGGACGGCCGCGTCGGACACGCTTACGCGGCGGCCCACACGCCTCACCTGTACGTGATCAACAAGGAAGGCGTCTTGGTGTACCGCGGCGCCATCGACAACTCGCCCGACGCCGAGGGCGAGTCACCGGCTGGCGGCAAGCTCATCAACTACGTGGACGCCGCGCTGTCGGACCTCGACGCGGGGCGCCCCGTGGCGACGCCCGAGACCGAAGCCTACGGCTGCTCGGTCAAGTACGGCGGCTGAGTGCGGCAGCCGCGCAGCCAGCGCCGCTCGAGCCTCAGAAGCTGCTGAAAACCCAGCCGATCTTGGCGACCGCGTTCTCGCCGGAAACGCGCAAATCGAGCCGCGGGCGGACCGCGTCGGCTTTGGGATCGCGCGGCTCCTTCAACATGAAAGTGACACCGACGCCCAGACCCGCGACCGCCATGCCGGTGAGCACACCCGTGGTGATCAAGAGGCCGCGGCGCCGCACGTTGTGCTCGGCGCAACGGGTGTCGCAGGTGCTCGGATCGTTGCCGCGCGCCGCCGCGAACCCAGTCACGACCGCGCCGCCTGCGCTGACGCTGCTGAGACCGAACGCGATCAGGGTCGGAATGCGCATGCCGAGCCAGACAATCTCGTGGCGAAAGCTCCGCGAGGGCGGCAGCTCCTTGGGGTGGGTGAGCACGAGCCGCGGCAAGGGTAGATGCGGCAACGGGGCCAAAGTCGGGGGCCTCTTGACGCTCGTGCCGTGCGTCTTAGATGTCGTAGGCGACGAGCCAAGGGCCGGATGGGCAGCGCTAGCCCCGCGCGCAAACGCCAACGTCGCGCAAAAGGCGCTCGCGAACACACAGCCTTTGAGCTGAGCTCGTGTCGTCAATGGCAATGCTCCAACCGCGGCCCCACCCGGAGGCGCGCGTTGTTCTGTGAACGGCTAGACCTACTCCGACGGTAACAGCGTCGATGCGCGATGCGATCGAATTTCGGCGCGCATTGCCTCGGTGCTTGCGCACGTCGGCCACATTTCGATGTGCGTGCGCACATCGGCCACGTTTCGATGTGCTTGCGCACATCGGGGGCGCTTGTCAGTGCATGTCGCGCGAACGAATGACGGTGGTTCCCGGCGCGCTTCGCAGCATTGCCGCCAGCAGCGCGGCCGCAACGTCGCGGGCATTCACGGGCCGAAAAGACGCTGGAATCAGGCCCGCGATCGGAGCCAGCAGGCGGCGCGCCCAAACTTCACCCGCACGGGTGGGCTGACCCAAGGCTTCACGATCGCCCATGAGTAGCGAAGGCTGAGCGATGACTACACTCTCGTACCCCAAGCCACTGACCGCCTGTTCCATCTCACCCTTGACGCGGTTGTAGAACACGCGCGACTGCGCGTCCGCACCGAGCGCCGACACGATACCGAGGCGCGTGGCGCCCGCCCGGCGACCCGCTGCCGCCACTGCGACGACGTAATCGTAGTCGACGCGTCGGAACGCCGCTTCTGAGCCGGCCACCTTGATGGTGGTGCCGAGCGCGATGAACACGTCGTCGCACGGGGGCAGCGCTGGCAAATCGTCGAAGCTCACCACCAGCTCGCGCAGCTTGGCGGATGACACGCCCGCTCCAGCGCGTCGCAAGAGGCTGTGCACGAGTCCGTACTCTGGGCTCGCCAAGAGCAGCTGCAGCAGCTCGCGACCGACGAGGCCTGAAGCTCCTGCCAACAAGGCAACTCGTGAAGAAGAGCTAGCTTCTGCCATATTTTCTCGCTGACGGAAGCCGGTCCCCGCCGCGCCGTCAAGCAGCTATGCTTTCGGCATGTGCCGGAACATCCGCCCGCTGTTCAACTTCGAGCCGCCCGCCACCGATGAAGAAGTGTTCGCCGCCGCGCTGCAGTTCGTGCGCAAAGTGAGCAACCAGCGCAAGCCCAGCGGCAAGAACCTCATCACTTTCGACCAAGCCGTGCAGGAAATCGCGGCCATCACGCGCCGCCTGGTCGACTCGCTCGAGACCAACGCGGCGCCGAAGAACCGCGAAGAAGAGGCAACCAAGGCCAAAGCTCGCTCGGCGATTCGCTTCGGCCGCTGAGCTTCCTGGTGGGGCGGTACGCGCCGGCCCCCTCGGCGCTCGGTGAAGGCCCGAATTCGGCCGAGCCTCCCCCCACGCGGCGACGCTCGAAGTCGTAAGCTCGTGAACTTCGTTAGCCCAACAAACCGTTTGTCGCTTTAGACTCGTGTCGAACCTCCTGCTCTTCTCCATCCCGGGCTTCATCACCCTACTGGTGCTGGAGGTGCTGTGGACCCGGCGTGCGCTGCGCAAAGGCGCGCAGGGCCTGCTCGGCTACGAGAAGCGCGACACTTTTGCCAGCCTGAGCATGGGCGTCGGCAACGTGGTCATCAGCGCGTTCACGACGCTGGGTGCGGTGGCCCTGTGGTCGTGGGGTTACCAGCACCGCGCGTTCGAGCTGGGGCAGCCAGCGCTGTGGTGGTCGTGGCTCTTGCTCTTCTTCGCCGAAGACCTTTGCTACTACTGGTTTCACCGCTCGCACCACGGCGTGCGTTTGCTGTGGGCGGCGCACGTCAATCACCACAGCAGCCAGTTCTTCAACCTGTCGACCGCGCTCAGGCAGCCGTGGTTCACGCCCATCACGGGGCCAATCTTCTGGCTGCCGCTGGCGTTCTTGGGCTATCCGCCCGCGATGATTCTGACGGCTGAAGCCATCAGCCTCATCTACCAATTTTGGATCCACACCGAGGCCGTGCGCAGACTGCCCGCGCCGCTGGAGTGGCTGCTGAACACACCCTCTCACCACCGCGTGCACCATGGCAAAAATGTCCCGTATTTGGATCGCAACCACGGCGGCGTGCTGATCGTTTGGGACCGCCTCTTCGGCAGCTTCGCGGCTGAAGACGAACGCGAGCCGGTGCGCTACGGCCTTACGCACGATATCTCGACGTTCAATCCGCTGCGCATCGCGGTCCACGAAATCGCGGCCATCGGGCGAGATCTGAGGCGAGCGCGTGGCCTGCGCAGCGTGCTTGGCTACCTGCTGGGGCAGCCAGGCTGGAGCCCCGACGGTTCCAGCAAGACCGCAGCCCAGCTGCGGCGTGACCTAGCAATGGCCAACGGGGTGACTGCGCCCCCGCCGCACCGTCCCAACGTTTGACTCGGTTTTCGGCCTCGTTTGGCTGAGCGGCCGAAAGTTCGACGAGAAATCGCGGCGGCCCAGACATCCGCGAAACCTCCTGCGTCGTATAGGATGCCGACCACGATGCTGGGATCGTCTCGTTCCTTGTCGGCGGAGGCGGCGGAGCTTGCGCTGCGTCCGGACTCGAAACCGCCCGCTTACAAATACGCGCGCTCGCACCGCATCCTGGAAGTGTGCGCGCTCGCCGTCAGCAGCAGCTTGACCTTGTTTACTGCGGCGCTGGTCGTGAGTCGTCTCCAACCCAGTGGGCTGTGGCTGGCTGCGCTGTCGTGTTTTGGGGGGTTGTGCATTGCCGATTTCATGTCGGGACTGGTGCATTGGAGCGCCGACACCTACGGCAGCCCGACCATGCCGATCTTCGGCGGCTTCGTGCGTACGTTCCGCGAACACCACGCCGATCAAGTCGACATCACGCGCCACGACTTCATCGAGACCAACGGCGACGTGAGCATCTTCAGCCTACCGGTGCACATCGCCCTTCTGTGCTTCGCGCAGAGCCCGTACGCGCTGGCCTGTATTCTGGGCGTTTTCGTGGGCAGCTACACCAACTCGCAGATTCACAAGTGGGCGCACTCGGTGGAGCGGCCGTGGCTCATTCGGCAACTGCAACGCACGCGCTGTGTGCTGTCACCCGGTCACCACTCGCGCCACCACTCCGGTCCTCACCTGACCAACTACTGCATCACCACCGGCTGGCTGAACCCGCTCCTCGACTCGACGCGCTTCTTCCGCGCCCTCGAGTGGCTGCTGCTCAAAGTCGGCATCCACCGCAGTACTTGAACAGTAGCGCTTCGGGCTGCCTCCGCGCAGTGCGCTCTTGGCAAGTGCCTGCGAGATTCACAGGGAGGCGGAGAGGCGGGGAGGTCCGCGAGGCGAGAATTTGGGGTTCGCGCTGTCGCCCGCGAAACCACAGGCCCACGACGAGCACGCTTCAGTCCACCTGCTCTCCTCGAGGGAAATATTTTCTGATTCGGTCCTCCGAATCAGAAAATGCGTTCTCGCCCTCGCGGACCTCCCCGCCTCCCCGCCTCCCTGTAAAATCCCGAGTCTCGAGGCTTCTACAGGTTACGGACACGGCGTGCACGGGATGAGGTCGGTGCGGAGCGAGAAGCCGCCTTCGTCGGCGTCGTCGGTCCAGAAGAAGCGCTTGAAGCCGCCGCTGCACTCGGAGTCGGGCGCGACGGCGATGCCTTCGTTGTTCGAGTTGGGCAAGCTCGTCGGCCGTTGAAATTGCCGGCGCACCACGAAATGCCCGAGCGTCGTCGAGCCCGGGCGCCTGTCGACGTCGAGGATGCCGGACTGGTTGTTGCCGCCGTCGTCGCAGTTGAACCAGAAGTTGCCAGCGTCGCGGTCGAACTCCAGGCCCATCACGCCGTCGTTGGGCGTCGTGATGGTAGCCACTAGCTTGGACGAGCCGTCGGCGTGGTTGAGCGCAAGGCCATAGATCTTGCCGGTTGCTTCGACGCCGACGAAGAACAAGCCGGTGCCGTGGTCCGGGTATTCCGAGGGCGCGTAGGCATGCTGCTTGGCTTCGTCGATGAAGCCTTTGGCGGTCAGAAACGTGTCCGGCACCCAAGTAATGCCTTCGAGCCCGGTGTTGGCTCCGGCCTGGGGCAAGAGCGCGGTGACGTTCCACTCGCGCGTGGCCGTGAGCGTCGTGCCGGCGCCCGAGACGTCGTAGCGCAAGACCGAAAGGCGGCTGGTGGAGGCGCTCTCGCCGTCGTGCTCGGAGCAGACGTACATGCCGTCGGCCACGCTGGCACCGAACGTGACGCCTTCGGAGTCGGGCGCGCCGCTACCGCCCGGGTAGCGAAGGCCCTTGCCCGACGCCCAGCCGTTTGCGGTGTCGGGCACGAAGCCAGCGCCGCTCGGCACGAGCCGAAACAAAGTGCTCGAGAGGTTGTTCACGGCCCACAGCACGCCCGGGCCGCCCTGCTGGCCCGGCTCGAAGACGAGGCCGCTAAGATCGCTCTGGAACTGGGCGGCTTGGTCGAGCGTCTTGACCTCGTTCTTGCCGGGCCAAGCAGAGACGGCGCTGGAGATGGGGCAGCTCGAGCCGCCAGCCGTTCCGGCGCCACTGCCAGCGGAGCCCGCAACAGCTCCGCCGCCACCGCTCCCATTGTTGGCGCCGCTCACGCCAGCGTCGCTTCCAGCCTGCGTGTGCTGGCCCCCCACAGCGACCGAGCCGGCTGTCGCGCTGCCGCCAACCGCGGCACCCGCCATGCCCGCACCGCCGCCACCGAGATTCGCCGAGCCTGCGCCGGAGCCTGCGCCTGGATTTCGAGACGCCCCAGGCTCGTCACCGCAAGCCACGAGCCCAAAGGCAGTCGCGGCCGCTGCCAGCAGCAGCGAATGCCGTACGTTCATGAGCGAGCTCGCTTACGAGGAGCCTTTTGCGACACGCCTGGCTCACCGAACAAGCTTTGCTGCGCGGGCGGCGGCAGAGCCGGTGCTTTCGCTCGCCGCGGTGGCTGCGCGCGGAGCTGGGCGGGGTCGAAGCGCTCTACGACCTCGGGCCCTTCGAAGCGCACGTTGTTGCCGAGCGGATTGGTCGGGTAGACGTCGAGCGCGAGCCCCACCGCTTGCGTGCGCGCTTCGACCAACAGCTGTTCGGCGTCGGCGCTTGGATCGAGCCAGCGGTCGTACAGGTCGGGCCCGAGCACGAGCGGCATTCTGTCATGGTACTCCGCCGCTATCGCGCTGGGCTCGGTGGTCACGATCGAAAAGGACTCGACCAGCTCGCCATCGGGCGAGGTCCAGCGCGACCACAGACCCGCAAATGCGAACAAGCGCTGTGAAAGTCGGAACTGGTAAGGTTGTTTCACCTTTCCTTCCGCCCTGAACTCGCGCCAGCCAGTGGCCGGCACCAGGCAGCGCCGCTGCCGAAATGCGTCACGCCAAAACGGCTTTTGGCTCAGATCTTCGGACCGCGCGTTGAAAGCCGCTGGCAGGGCCTTGAGCGGCTTGCTCCAAAAGTGTGGGATCATCCACCAGCGGCCGAGGCGCATCACGCGCTGGCCCTCGCGCGTCTGCAGCACGAACGCTTGTTCGGAGCCCGGACCGTACGATGGCGCAATGTTGTAAGCAGGGCGAAATTCGCGAAACAGCTCCAGCTGCTCGACCTTCAGCTCGAGCTTGATCTCACTCAGCTCAGCCTCCTGCGAAAAGCGCCCGCACATGCCCCATAGTGTAACCGCTTCCTGGCTGCCCACCCGCAGCCCGCTTGCAGAAGCTCACGTAACGTCCGTCGGTCGCACCGAACGGCACGCCCTGGGTCTCTTCCCATGCGGAACGCTCGTCGCGAGTACCTGCGAGATTCACAGGGAGGCGGGGAGGTCCGCGAGGCGAGATTTTTGGGTTCGCGCTGCCGCCCGCGAACTGAAAACTAGAGCCGTTTGGGGACCGAAACCTTGCGTGCTCGTGCTCGCCTCGAGGGAAATATTTTCTGATTCGGTCCTCCGAATCAGAAAATGCGTTCTCGCCCTCGCGGACCTCCCCGCCTCCCCTCCTCCCTGTTATCCCGAAATCGGAATTACGCCGCAGCGCGCCCGGGCAGCGGCGAGCTAGCTCGTGAGGATGATGCGCGTGACTTCTGGTGGGGCGAAGACGCGGGCGGGCGGGCCGACGGTGCCGAAGCCGCGGTTCACGTACAAAACCGAGCCATTTTGGTCGTAGCGACCCGCCACCCAGCCGCCGGGCAGCACGTAGTCGGCGGGGCGAATGCCCAGGTTGATTTGCCCGCCGTGCGTGTGCCCCGAAAGCTGCAGCGCGACTTGGCCGGCTGATTCCGCAAAGAACGACGGGTTGTGGCAGAGCAAGATGCGCGGCAAGTCGAGCGCTGGAGCCACGCGACCGCCGATGCGCGGCAGCGCGCGCACGGCGCGTTCGAGGTCGGGCCCCGCGCCTTCGCGTCGCGCCCACACGTCGTCGACGCCGAGCAGCGCAAAGCCCGCGCCGGGTGCGCCAATCAGGTGCGCGCTGTTGCGCAGCATGCGCCCGCCCGCACCCGTAACAGCGGCTGCCATTTCTTCGACGCCCGCGAAGTAGTCGTGGTTGCCCGAGATGGCGACGACGCCTTCGCGCGCCAACCCCGGCAAGCGCCGGACAAAACGCCCGAGCTGCGGCGCAAGGCGCGGGTCGTTGTCGAGCAGGTCGCCGGTGAGCACGATCAGATCCGGCTTGGCCTTCCGCAGCAGCTCTTCGGCGATGGCCAGCTCGGGATCACCCGTGTACACGCCGACGTGCACGTCCGAAAGCTGCGCGATGCTGAAGCCGTCGAGGGCGCGTGGTAGGCCCGGGATCTTCACCACGACTTCTTCGACCGAATAGTCGTAGCGGCCGCGCAAGGCGCCGTAGAGCGAGCTGCTGCTGCCGATCAGAAAGGCCGAACCAGCCGTTACCTGCGCCAAGAAAGCGCGCCGGGGCAGCTCGGCCACGGGAGCAGTCGCGGCTCGCGTCGGCGCCGCTGCGACTTGGGCGGCCGGCACGCTGACGTCAGCCGGAAGCGACGCCGCGGTTCGCCAGCGCCCAGGTAGCCCCCACACCAAACGCACTCCGTCGGCCACCAGCAGAAGGATCCCGCTGATGATGACCATGAGCTGAATCGTCGACGTGACCGCGATGATGGCCCCCAGCAAGTCCCCCGGCCAGAACCGACCGGCCACGCGCCCGAGAAACATGCCGGCCAGCGACAAGCCGAGTACCAGCTTGAGACCCCGGCGCGCACCGGGGCCGAGCACAAAAGCGTTCCGTGCCCAACGGAAGACCTGCGCGTTGATCCCCCCGAGCGCCAGGAGCATCAAAACAAGGAACACAACGAAGCGGGCTGCGGACATTAGGCGTCACCTGAGGCGTTTGACGACCGTGTGCCAGCCATCGAGAAGAAACCCAACAATTCTTCACGCCAGGGCCACGGCTGCTTCAAAGCCGGACAACTAGGCCGAAAACGGCCACGAGGAGCGAGAAGCGCGATGCAGTTTGGAATGATTGGACTCGGTCGTATGGGCGCCAACATGGCGCGTCGCTTGATGCGCGCAGGTCATACGTGCGTGGCCTACGACGTGTTTCCGGAGTCAGTCGAAAAGCTGGCGGCCGAGGGCGCCAGCGGCGCCAAAACCCTCCAGGACTTCGTCGGGCAGCTTTCGAGCCCCCGAGTCGTGTGGATGATGGTGCCGGCCGCCAACGTCGACTCCACCATCGAGCAGCTGGCCCCGCTGCTCCAGCCGGGCGACATCTTGGTCGACGGCGGCAACTCCTACTACCGCGACGACGTGGAGCGCGCGAAGCGCCTGGGCGAACGTGGCATCAAGTACGTCGACTGCGGCACGAGCGGCGGCGTGTTCGGGCTGGAGCGCGGCTATTGCTTGATGATCGGGGGCGACACCGACGTCGTGCTTCACCTCGACCCGATCTTCAAGACGCTGGCGCCTGGCATGGGCAACATCGCAGCGACGCAGGGCGCGGCCGCGGAGAGTAGCGCTCAGCAAGGCTACCTGCACTGTGGCGCCAACGGCGCCGGTCATTTCGTCAAGATGGTTCACAACGGCATCGAGTACGGGCTGATGGCTGCGTACGCCGAAGGCTTCAACATCTTGCGTCACGCCAACATTGGCAAGCGTCACACCGGTGAGGCTGACGCCGAGACGACGCCGCTGCGCAACGCCAAATACTTTCAGTACGACTTCGACCTGTCGGAGATCGCCGAGGTGTGGCGCCGCGGCAGCGTGATCTCGTCTTGGCTGCTCGACCTCACCGCGCAAGCCTTCGCCCGCGACGAAGAGCTCGGCCGGTTCGCGGGCAACGTGTCCGACTCGGGTGAGGGTCGCTGGACCATGGAGGCCGCGGTCGAGGAAGGCGTGCCGGCGCACGTGCTGTCGGCGGCCCTGTTCCAACGCTTCAGCTCGCGGGGCGCCGCCGATTTCCAGAACCGGCTGCTTTCGGCCATGCGCTTCGAGTTCGGCGGTCATCACGAAAAGAAGTGAAGGGGCCGCCCAAGGCGTGGCAAGCTAAGCGGTCTCGGCCCGGGATGGTGCCGGGACCGCTAGTGGCCGGCCCGTGTCGTTGAAAGAGCTCCAGCTACCTTCGATAGCGAGCCTGCGCGCGATCGCCGCGCTCAAGAGCCCGTACTTGGCGCTGGTGCGCCCTGCCCGCATTGGCCTGGGCTTCGAGTCGACCGGCGCGAACCAAAAGACGCTCGCCGAGGTGGAGGGCGCGCTCGGCGGTCCGGGGCGCCTGTCGCTGCCGTACTCGCTGTGCTGGCTGCTGGACGCGATGACGGGCTTGAGCGTCTTGCACCGCACGCTCAGCTTCGTCCACGGCGAGGTGCAGCCCGAGCACATCGTGCTGGGTGAAGACGGCGTCGGCCGGTTGATCCCGGTCGTGCGCGCGCACTGGGTGCGCGGTGAAGAGCGCAACCCCGAGCGCCTCTACTACCTGGCGCCCGAAAAGCTGTTGGGTGACCGCGTCGACATCCGCTCCGACGTTTTCAGCATCGGCGTCATGCTGTGGGAAGCGCTCGCGGGTCAGCGCCTGCTCGAAGCGAACAACGTCGACGACATCATCGCGCGCTTGATGGGCGGCGGCATGCCCCGCGCCGTCGCGCCCGAGTCGGAGAACTGGACCGAACCGTTGGCTGGCATCGCGGAGCGCGCCATCGCGGTGGATCCGGGTCGGCGCTTCGCGACCGTCGCCGAAATGAAGGACGCGATTCAAAGCGCCTGCTCACGCTACCTGGCGAGCCCGCCCGGCATGGCCGCGCTCTTCCAAAATCCCGAGCAACGCGCGCGTACCCACGTGCGCGACTCGATTCCGCCCGAAAGCCAGCGGGTCACCGTGCCCCCAGAGGCGGCGCCCGCGGCGATTCCGACCAGCCCCCCGCCCGCCGACGGCGCGCACGAAGCCGCCCGCCAAGCTGCCGCCATGCGGCACTCGCTGCCCGACTACACCTCCGTCGATCTCGAAGAAGAGACGACGACCAAGCCGCTCGCCGTGCCGTCGCCTCTGCGGTCGAGCGCCCGCGCGCCCACGCCGGTGCCGGTCGTCTCGCCACAGAAGCACATCCAAACTTTGCTCGGCGTGCCGCCGCCTTTCATCGATCGCGATTCGTCGCCCGACTCGATCACGCAGCCGTTCGCCAAGATCCCACCGTCGACGCCCGTAATCATCACGCCGCTGCCGGTGCCCATGTCTGCGTCGAGGCCGCCACCGCGTTCGATCACGCCCGCGGGTCCACCGCCACGGCTGACCGCGTCGGCGCCACCACCCGCCTCGGCACCGGCGCCGCCATCGGCGCCCGTAGAGTCGAGGCGCGCCGTTTCACTGTCGCCGCTGGTCGCTGCGCCAACGCCCGCGCCGGTTGCAACGGTCGAACCCAGCTTCGAGCTGACGCGCCCGCGCAAGCGCCGGGGCGCGCTGTGGCTGGTGCTCGGCGCAGCGGCTGCGATCGGGGTGTTCGCGGCTCGGCCTTGGTTAGCCCGCCAAGTGGCGCTGGCAACGGGCTCCTTGCCCGACAAAGCCGCCGACAACGCTGACGCGAACACGCGCGCCAATGACGGTGCGGCGCCGCCCGCCGCCGCTGGCGGCATACCGCTCACGTCCGCCACCACGAGCAGCACTCAGCGCGTCGTCGGCATCGCGTCCACGCCAGCCGCCCCCAGCACGCCTGCGGTGCGCGGTCGTGGCGGCCCACGCGAAGAACACGTCGTGATTCAGGACACCATCGCGCCCGAAATCAAAGAGCTCGCAGCGGGACGGCCACCCGTCGTCGAGCCAAAGCCCGAGCCTACCCCTACCCCAACGCCTGTCGCGCCACCAACACCCCCAGCGCCGGCAGCGTCACCCGCCCCAACGCCCAAGCCCAAGCAAGTACCAGTCAGCGACGCGGATCGGTACGGAATCTGAGCACGATCCCAGTAAGGATTGTACACGAAGCGCGGCTTGCATAAGCAGTGCTGCTAGAATCGCGGGCTCGGCGTTGGCGACGCTTCTCAGACGGCTCGAGCTCGCTAATACTGCCAAGCCGCATGGGAACCGCACGCAACGCGGCGCGCCAGCTCCTCAACAATGAGTGGAGCCGGGGCGTCTGGAAGCATTGGCTGTCGCACGTCTTCGAGCCGCCGGTCGAGCCAACGAAGCCTGCTGGCACGTCGTCCGTCGCGCCCAGCGCGGCACCACCCGCCGCGCCACCCGAGGTCGTGAACACGGCGCCGAGCGACGTCGTGCAGAGCAAGCTCGACAACAGCTGCAGCGATCCGAAGAGCGAGCCGCCGGATTCGGCGAGCGCGCGTGACGTGCGCCGGAGCGAGCTTCGCGCGCGCTTCGACGCGCTGTCGGATCGGCTGTCGTCCGTCGAAGACGGCCTCGAGACGCTGCTGCGCCGCTCTGCCCTGCGCGACCGCGCCGAACGCCGCTCGGATCAACAAAGCGTCGAGATGATCGACAACGTGGCGGTGGCCAGCGAGCGCCAAGCCACGGTGCTCGAAGGTCTGCTGAGCACGGTCGCGCGGCTGGAGCACGGCATGGCTCGGCTGGAGCACGGCCTTTCGCGCGTCGAGCGCGCCTTGGGCGAACGCCGTCGCGACTCGCACTTTCCTGCGGCGCCGTCGCAAGCTCCGCGCTCGCCCTCGCAGTTTCCGGAATCTCACCTGGCCCCACGCGAGCGCAACCCACTCGGGAGCCGCGGCAGCGACGTGGACGAGCTGGAGCCGCCCGAGGGCGCAGGCATCAACGGCCACTTGTCCGAGGTGTCGCTCTCGACCGTGATGGCCATGCTCGAAATCGAGCGCCACAGCGGCCGCCTCAAGGTCGCGACCGACGACGGCTTGCTCGCCAGCTTCGAGTTGTCCGAAGGCAGCGTGGTCAGCAGCCGCCTGTCCGAAAACGACGCCGATCCGCTACAAACGCTGCGCACCGCTCTGTGCTGGAAGCAGGGTCGTTTCTGGTTCCGTCAACAACCAGCCGAGCCGGCGTCGTTCGCGCCCCGATCGATTGGGTCGCTGCTGCTCGAAGCAACCCGGCAAAACGACGAGTCTTTCGCGAACGTTGGGTGACGGTGGCGTGAGACTTGGGGGTTAGGAGTGAGGGGTTAGGGCTTAGTCGGCGGAGGGGCTAGGGGGTGGGGGCGCTTCCATGTCGAAACCTCGTTGGCCTTCCCAACTGCAATCCGATCATCGTGAAGTAGCGAATGGGCCGGCCGACAGCGGTTGCCTGGCCTGATGGCGTTCTGGGCGCGCGAGACGAGGCCTCAGTCGGATGAGCGACGAAGGTTAGCCCTGCGACAATTAGGCAGAGGCGGAACCCAGGGGCGCGTCCTAGGCTCTCGACCAGATGACTCCGCTGGGGCTTCACCGCTTTCAGTTCGCGTTCACGATCACCTATCACTATTTGTTTCCGCAGCTGACGATGGGGCTGGCGCTGGTGCTCGTGGTCTTGAAGGTGCTGGCGCTGCGAACGGGTGACCGCGACTACGATTTGGCGGCGCGGTTCTGGACGAAGGTGCTCGGCATCACGTTCGTGATGGGCGTGGTGACCGGCATTCCGATGGAGTTCCAGTTCGGCACCAACTGGTCGCGATTTTCACGCATCGCCGGCGGCATCATCGGGCAAACGCTGGCGATGGAGGGCGTGTTCGCGTTCTTCCTCGAGTCGTCGGTGCTCTACCTAGTGCTGTTCCAGGAGAAGAAGCTGGGACCGCGCCGTCACCTGCTGGCCACCGTGGCGCTGTGGGCCGGCACGTGGCTGTCCGGCTTCTTCATCATCTGCACCAACGCCTTCATGCAGCATCCCGTGGGGTTCGTGGTGGACGGGCAGGGCGTGCTGCACTTGACATCGTTCTCGCAGCTGCTGCTCAACCCGTGGGCTTGGGTGCAGTACTCGCACACCATGATCGGCGCCACCATCACCGGTAGCTTCACGGTGGCGGCGACCGGCGCCTTCTTCATTCTGCAGAAGCGCGACCTGCACGTCGCGAGCAAGATGCTGCGCGCCGCCGTGGTAATCGGCACCGTCGCAGCCATCGCAGCGGCTTTTCCGACCGGAGATGCGCAAGCCAAGCTGGTACTGCACCACCAGCCCGAAGCCTTCGCCGCCATGGAAGGGCACTTTCACACCGAGGTCGGCGCCAGCATGACCTTGATCGGCCAGCCCAACGTCGAGGAGCTGCGCATCGACAACCCGGTGAAGATTCCGCTGATGCTCAGCTTCCTGACGCACCAGCGCTGGGACACCGAAATCAAAGGCCTAACGGAGTTTCCGCGCGAGCGCTGGCCCGACAACATTCCCCTGCTCTATTACGCGTACCACGTGATGGCTGGGCTCGGCTCCATCTTCATTGGCCTGATGGGCCTTGCCAGCGCCCTTCTGTATCGCGGCAAGCTGTTCGAAAGCCGCGGCGTGCTGTGGCTCTTGATGCTCGCGTTTCCGCTGCCGTTCGTGGCCAACACCATGGGCTGGATGACGGCCGAGCTGGGCCGCCAACCGTGGCTCGTCCACGGCGTGCTGCGCACGGCCGACGGCTCGTCCGCCCACGTGAGCTCGGGCAGCACTTTGTTTTCGCTGCTCGGCTTCATGGGCCTGTATGCGCTGTTGTCGCTCTTGTACTTCTTGCTCATCACGCGGCTCTTGCAGCGCGGCCTCGCGCCGGTGGAGGAAGCGTGATGGCAGAGGTTTGGTTCTGGCTTTTGGCCAGCATGCTGGCGGTGTACGCAGTGCTGGACGGCTTCGACTTTGGCGTCGGCATTCTGCATTTCGTGCTGGCCAAGACGCCGGCCGAGCGTGACACCCTGCTGCGCAGCATCGGCCCGGTGTGGGACGGCAACGAGGTGTGGCTGGTCGCGGCGGGCGGCACGCTGTTCGGCGCCTTTCCGGCGCTGTATGCGGCCGCTTTCTCCGGCTTTTACCTGCCGCTGATGATCGTGCTCTGGCTCCTGCTCTTTCGCGCGCTCGGCATCGAGCTGCGGCATCACATCGACAATCCGCTGTGGCATCAGCTTTGGGATGTCGCGTTCAGCGGCGCCAGCGCGCTCTTGGCGCTTTTCTTTGGCGCCGCGCTGGGCAACCTGCTGCGCGGCTTGCCCTTGAACGAACAGGGCGAATTCTTCGAGCCGCTGTGGACCGACTTTCGAGTGGGTGAAGTCACGGGCATCTTGGACTGGTACACGCTGCTGGTCGGCGTCACCGCCACGCTGGCGCTCACGCTGCACGGCGCGCTGTGGATTTCGCTGAAGACCGAAGCCGAGCTGCAAACGCGAGCCAAAACCGTAGTTCGCCAATTGTGGCCCGTGCTGCTCTTGCTCACGATCGCCACGACTGCAGCCAGCGCCTCGGTACAGCCGCAGCTCTGGCTCAACGTCACGCGCTACCCGCTCGGCGTCGTCCTGCCGCTGCTGGCGTTCGCAGGCCTCGCGGGTACGCGGCTCCTCGTCGAACGCTCACAGCTGCGCGCCTTCCTGGCTTCTTGCGCATTCCTGTTCGGCCTGATCCTGAGCGCCGCGTTCGCGATCTTTCCGTACGCCTTGCCCGCACGCATTGCCGGGCGCGAGCTGACGCTTGCCGCCGCAGCAGCGCGATCGAGCACCCTGACCGTCATGCTCTGCTGGTGGCTCCCCGGCGTGCTCCTCGCGGCCAGCTATTCGTATTTCATTTACGCGCGTATGCCGAAGAAATTTGCGCCCGGCGGCAGCGAACACTGATTGGGAGGGAGGGAGCAGGGGGTCACGGCTCAGTCGAGCGAGGGGTGGCGCGCCGTTCGACGCGCAGCACGTCACGGCGGTATCGGGCATCGGCCTGGTTCGCAGGCGGCCGTCAAAACGGCGCTCGGCTGGCAGCCGGCGCCGCGCTCGCGGCCCAGCTGGGCCGCGTCGTTCAGCAGGAACTCGGCCTCAAACCCCGGCCTCGGGGGAAGGAATTGACGCACCGAGGCTTTAGACTATATCTAAAGTTAGACAACGTCTGACGCCTACCCCTGGCGTACAACACCATTCAATTATTGGAGAATCCAGCACAATGATCGTCCCCGGCAGCAAGCTTCCCGCGTTCAAGACCGTCGCCTGCGTGAGCATCGAAAAGGGTAAGGAATTCGCAGACATTTCGTCCGCGGACTACCCGGGCAAGTGGCTGGTCATCTACACCTACCCGAAGGACTTCACCTTCGTGTGCCCGACCGAGATCGTCGAGTTCGACAAGAAGCTCGGCGCGTTCGCGGATCGCGACGCGGTGGTGCTCGGCGGCTCGACCGACAACGAGCACTCGCACCTGGCTTGGCGCAAAGACCACGCCGACCTCAAGGGCCTCAAGCACGCCCTGCTCTACTTCGGTCCCCAGCTGATGGCCGACCTCGGCATCGCCCACCCGCAGGCGGGCGTCGCTCTCCGCGCCACCATCATCGTCGATCCGGACGGCATCGTGCGCTACGCCACCGCGAACGACCTGAGCGTCGGCCGCAACGTCGACGAGGTGCTGCGCGTGCTCGACGGTCTGCAGACCGACGAGCTGTGCGCCTGCAACTGGAAGAAGGGCGAAGAGACCCTGACGGCTGCGTTGCAGAAGGCCGGCTGAGAAGGAGCCGTCATGGAACAAACTGCCAAGCTGGCAGAGGGATTTCCGGACGTCGCGAAAGACGTCCGGATCAACCTTCAAAACGTGCTCACGGCTGGAACGCTGAACGCGGATCAAGTTTGGGGCACGGCCATCGCTTGCGCGCACGCCGCTCGGAACGACGCGCTGAAGCAGGCGATTGAAGCTGACGCCCGCGCCGCCGGAATCGGCGACGGGGTGATCGCGGACGCAAAAGCGGCCGCGGTGCTGATGGGCATGAACAACGTGATTTACCGGTTCAAGCACGTCATCGGCAAAGAAGCGTACGAGAAGAAGCCGGTGCGGCTGCGCATGCAGCGGCTGGCTCAGGTGACCAGTACCAAAGCAGACTTCGAGCTGTTTTGCCTGGCGGTCAGCGCCATCAACAACTGCCAAAGCTGCATGGCAGCGCACGAAGACGTCGTCGTGAACAAGCAGGGCCTGACCGAAGACCACGTTTGGGACAGCATCCGCATCGCGGCCACGGTTCACGCCGCGGCCGTCGCGGCCGAGGTCTGAGGTCGTTCGAGGGGGCGGCACGCGCCGCCCCCCTCGGCCGAAGTGAATTCGGCCGAGCCTCCCCCCACGCGGCGAGTCTGGCAACTCGCGACAATCGCTGTGGTAACGTCCGGGCATGGCTCTCAGCGACGATTTCGCGGCCGCTCAGGTGCGCGTAAAACAGCTCTCCAAGACGCCCGACGCCTCCGAGCTGCTCGAGCTCTACGCCTTGTTCAAGCAGGGCACGGTGGGCGACGTTTCGGGTGAACGCCCGGGCATGCTCGACTTCAAAGGTCGCGCCAAGTACGACGCCTGGGCCAGCAAGAAGGGCGGCAGCAAAGACGGCGCGCAGCAGAGCTACGTGGCGCTGGTCGAAAAGCTGGCCGCCAAGTACGCCTGACGCGCGCTGCGGTGCCTACGGTGCGCCGCCAGCGCCGTTGCCGCCAGCGTCGTTGCCGCCGGCACCTTGCCCACCAGCGTCGTTGCCGCCGGCACCTTGCCCACCAGCGCCGGTGGTATCACCAAAGCACTTGCCGCTCGGCTCGCAGCCCCAAATCAGCTCGTCGTCCAGGTACAGCGTGATCCTGTCGTTAGGCTTGGACGTAGTCGACGTTGGCTGCCACGAGTAGTCGCCGGTTTGGGTGAACGCGGTCGTGGCGCTGCTGATCTCGAGCTGAATCTCGCTCTTGTTGCGGTCGCCGCCTTTGACGATGGAGCCGCCGCCAAAGGTCATGAGCGCGTGGCTGTCGGCGGCCGCGTCGACGAACACGGCCTTGGGCATCTGCGCTTCGGCCCCTGTGTAGTACTGGTGCAGCGTGGGCGTCGCCTCGGCCGTGAACCAGTAGCGGATCTTCACGTGGGCCATCGGCAGCGGGTCGGCCGACTTGTTCTCCACGTAAAGCTTCATCTGAATGATCTTGTCGCTCGCGGTGGTGTGCGACGTCTCGTAGTAGACGATGACGTCGGCGCGCGCGAGCACGTCGGGAGGCACGGTGCCGGTGCCACCAGCGCCGCCGCTACCGCCCGCCGTAGCGCCACCCTTGCCGCCGCTGCTGGTACCGGCAACGCTGGCCTCGCCGCCTTCTGCCGCTTCCGTTCCCGCGCTGCCCTTGCCGGCAGTCGAGGTTGTACCGCCGAATGCGTTGCCGGTCGTGCCGGCTTTGGCCAGCGTACCGGCCTGGCTATTTCCGCTGCCGGCCTTGCCGGTGTTGCCGCTGCCGCCCTGCTGAGTCTCGCCCTCTTCGAGGGTGTTGGCCTCCTTGGCGCAGGAGGCTGCGAGCGGGATACCGAGAGTCAGATACAGCGAGAAAACGCGAAACTGCCAGGTCTTGGTCATGGAAAACAGGGCCGCCCGGGAGTGGGCCACGGCGCAGCAACAGTCTTTACCTAGCACGCCTGGAACCGGTTCCCACCGCGAAATACTGGAGCACTCGCCCCCACATGCCAAGGATCCTGGAACCCTGCCTCGAAGCCGAACAGCACGACTGGAACCGCTCCCGGAGCGGGTGGCGCTGTCGCGCGGCGCAGGCGGAACCGCGCGAACGCCACCCTTCCACCCTTGCCTATTTCGTTTTCACGTCAACCTGACCTGTCACGCTCACGCGCAGCTTCATCGGCTTCTTGTTCCCACCAGCCGGTTGGGGAACCGGCGCTGGTTCGGCGGCCGCTGCGGCGACCTTTTTCGGCGCCGGCGCAGGCTCGGATTTGTCCTTCGTGCGCGGTTTCTCATCGGTCTTCTTGGGCTCGGGCGCCAGCGCCACGAGAGCCACGCCCTTACCGAGCGTACTAGGCGTGCCAAGGGCGACCGCAAGAGGCACGCGCACGAGGCCGCCCACGTCGACGCGAAGCTCGTTGCTGAGAATTGTTCCCTGCGGCGGCGGAGCTGCGTCCGCCGGTTTGTCGACGACCGCGGCGAACTGTACGGAGGTCGTTGCGCCTGGCGCCAGAGAGGCGATCTTCCACACGATATTGGCGCCGTAGCGGGCCTTGTACGACGAGTCGCAACGCGTCGGTGAGCATTGTGCCCCCTGAGGCCGGTTCACCGAGACGTTGCGCGGAATGCTCGATAGCAGAGTGAACGCCCCGGTCGGCGCGTTGGGGCTCTTGTTCGTCACGTCAATCTTGTAGAGCACCGTCCCACCGGCCGTCGCGGGATCCGGCGTCACGCTCGTCGTGATGGCAAGCGGTGCTTCTTTACCGACCAAGGTAACGAGCTCCGCGTACGCGGTATTCTGTGCGCTGCCGCGAAGCTCCCCACTAACCGGAAAGAGCGTCGCGGAGGGGACGTTGGCGTCGAGCGCGAGACGGACGCTGCGCTGATCGGAGTAGCCAGCCGGCAGCTTACCCAGATCCCACTCCAGGGTATTCCCCTTCAAGACTGCACCCTGACTGGCGAGCAGCACGCTACTGCTCGGGGGGAGCGGCACGCGCAACGTCGCGCTGGTGGGAGTTAGCCCGCCGTTGCCATACCTAAACGTGTAGTCGAGGGAGTTGCCGGAAGCGACCCGCGTCGTGCCCACCACGGCCAGGCTCAAACTCGGCGGAGCCACTTGCATGAGCACCGTGCTGGTGGCGCTGGCCAATTTGACGGCGCCTGACTTGACCGAAACGTCGAGCGGCACTTTGCTGCCGTCGGGCGGAGGCGGAAACTCTGCCGAATTGTCGACGACGGCTCTGAGCTCGTGCACGACGGCCGCGCCGGGCCCCAGCGGTGGCACGTTCCACTGCACCGTTCCGCCGAAGCGGGCCACGTAACTGGAGTCGCAGCGCTTGGGTAGGCATTTACCCTCGGGCGGCCGATTGACGGCCATGAACTGAGGAATATTGGCCTCGACGACGAGCTTGGGCGTCGGCGTCGTAAGGCTCATGTTGGCTACGTGAAGTTTGTAGACGAGCCCACCCCCGGGGACTGCCGGACCCGTCGGGCCCTCAACCAATAGCGACACTTCGGGACCGGCCGCGTGTGCGCTCGACGAAGCCAGCCCCCCGAAGGCCAGCGCGATGCTGAAGGCGGCTCTCCATGCTCGAATGTGCCGAGCCGCCACTTGTGTGATTCGTTGTGTCTTCATGCGTTGACTCCTGGCGAATTTTCTCACTCGCTCGATGCGGTGCTACGCAGGGTGCCCTCCGCGGCTTCCCGCACACGCTTCCAGTCGCCACGATGACGCGAGCATCGGTGGTCGAGTGTTTCGGCGTCGCTACGGTTCGGACGAACTCAGCAAGAACGTTCAAGCGCCGCGCACTGCTCGCCGGCTTCGAACCTTCGTGCGAGACGAAGACAGCAAGAACGTTCATGCTGCGTGATCGAGACGCGTACCAGCGTCACCGACGAGCACGCTTCACAGCTAACGTTTCTCCGCCAGAATGCCGGCAAATGCTTGCGCGCTACGGGGCGTCGCCAGCTGGTCCGGCCCCCGCTCCACCAACAAGACTTCGCGCTTCGGCGTAGGGCGCGTCAACGGGACGGCAACCAAGTCACGATCCGAAGGCGAAGCGTAGCCGCGCGGCAAGATCGTGACGCCCAGCCCGGCGCGAACGGTTTCACGCAGCGCTTCGGCCGACGCCAACGTAAGCCGCACACGCGGACTGAAGCCCGCTTGGTCGCACGCTTCGTGGATGATGTCGGACAGGAAGGTGCCGTCCGGCACCAGCAACAGCTCGCGCGACGCAAGCTGCGCCAGGTTGAGCCGCTTGCTCTTGGCGAACGGGTCGCTCTTCTTCATCAGCGCGACCAGCGGCTCTTCGAACAAGAGCCTTACCGAGAGGCCGCGCAGCGACGCGCGCGGCGCCCCCGCCAAGAGCCCCACGTCCGCCCGCCCTGACGCGACGGCGCGCGCGATGTTTTCGGCAGCCAAGGTGCGCACGCTGGGCTTGACGCCCGGAAACTCGCGCGCCAAGCGCGACAACGCGCCGGGCAGCAGCGTCACGCTCAAGCTTTGAATGGCCGCGATGCGCAGCTGCCCACCAACATGACCGCGCAGCGACGCCAAGTCGTCTTTGAGCGCCGTCACCGCCGACAGCGCCTGGCGAGCGCGCGCTGCCACCAACTCGCCCGCGTCGGTCAGCCTGAGCGGAGTGCGCGCTTTGCGCTCCAGCAAGCGTTGGCCCAGCTCGTTTTCGAGCCGAGCCAGCGCGTGCGACAGCGTGGGCTGGGCCGCGTGCACGCGCCGGGCGGCCAAAGTGACGCTCTTGGCCTCGACCACGGCCAGGAAGTACTCCAAATCGCGCAGGTCCATATGATTGCTTTAGTGAATGATATTCATCAAATTGTATCATTGTACAGAATGCGCGCCGAGGCGCAGGTTGAGCGGCATGAACACCGTCACCGAACAGGCCTGGGACCCTTCTCACTACGACCAAGCCGGCGCCTTCGTGCCCAAGCTGGGCGCCGACTTGATCGACCTCTTGGCGCCCAAGCCCGGTGAGCGCGTGCTCGACCTGGGCTCGGGCACCGGCGACTTGGCCGCGCAGCTCGCCGAGCGCGGCGCGCTGGTGACGGGCGTCGATGCTTCTAGCGAGATGGTGAACGAAGCGCGACGCAAGCACCCCACACTGAGCTTCGAAGTCGTGGACGGGCAAGCGTTGAGCTTCGACCAGGCGTTCGACGCGGTCTTTTCGAATGCGACCTTGCATTGGATGCCGCGAGCCGATGCCGTGGCGGAGGGCGTGGCGCGGGCGCTGCGTCCCGGCGGGCGCTTCGTGGCGGAGTTTGGGGGTGCTCGCTGCGTGCAGACGGTACGCGATGCGCTGCGTGACGAGCTATTGGAGCGCGGCATCTCGGGTCACGGTGCGCCGCCTTGGTACTTCCCAACGCTACCGCAATACGCGCGGGTGCTGGAGCAAGCGGGCCTGTGGGTCCGTACCGCCCTTTGGTTCGAGCGGCCGACGCGCCTGGAGGGCGAGCGTGGGCTCGAAAACTGGCTAAAGTTGTTCTGCCTGCCGCTGCTCCGTGCGCTGGGCGAGCAGCGCGCGGCGGTGGTTCAGGGCGTCGAGGAGCGCTGCCGCTCTGGGCTGTTTCACGACGGCTCGTGGTGGCTCGACTACACGCGCCTGCGGGTCGTCGCGACAAAGCCGTGATACGCTTCCGAGCGCGTGACACAGCTGCGTTTCCCGAGATTGGTCGAGTCGCCGTGAGCCACGGCTGGTGGACGGTAACCCGGTTCCGGGGCGCGCCCATCCGCGTGCACTGGACGCTGCTGGTCGGCGCGGTGGTTTGGAGTCGCTTCACCTTCGCGCCGGCGTTCTGGCTCGGCTTCGCGCTACTCATCTTGATCCACGAGCTGGGGCACGCGCTGGTAGTGCTGCGTTACGGCCTCGGCTTGTCGGAGATTGCCATCCACGGTGCTGGCGGCTACTGCCGGCACGAGGAGTCGGGTACGCGCTTTCAGGAGGCCTTCGTGGCTTGGGGTGGCGTGCTGGCGCAGCTCACGCTGTACGCGATCACGCAGATCACGCTGTTGCTAACTGGCCCGCCGACCACGATCCACACGGCGCAGCTCGTGCACGTGTTCACGGAAGTAAACCTGTGGATCGCGGCGCTGAACCTGATTCCGTTCGAGCCGCTGGACGGCGCCAAGGCTTGGCCCATGCTCGGCATGCTGGCGGCGCGCTGGCGCAAAAAGGCCGCCGTGCACGAAGTCGCTTCGCGCCGGCGCAGCGTGCAAGACGAGCTGCGGGCGCTCGAACGGCTCGACACTCGCGCCGAAACGCCGAGCCAAAAGACCGATCGCATCGTGCGCGAGCTGATCGAGCGCACCACGCAGCCAAAAGACCGATAATTTTTCTGTTTCCCTTCGGCGGCCCAAGCGTCTCGCGGCACTCGCGATTGAGGCACGGGTTTTGCGCCCGGCCTCGCCGGGTCTTCGAAAGTTGGCTCATCACTTCCGGATCGTGATCTGGCCTCCCAAGGTCGGCGAGGTCCTTGCGGCCCACGCGGCAAGCCGCGTTCGCTAGAGACGTCAAACCTGGCGTAAGACTTCGGCGGCTACGATGCGATCCAAACGGTAGTGGCGGCGCTCGTGCGTTTCGGTGTCTTGGCCTTCCACGCGGGTTTCGTGGCGGTCCATCATGACGCTGAGCACGGTCACGACGCGCTTCGTCTCCACGTGGTTTCCGTCCACGTACACGATGCGTACCGGCTGCTGCTCGAACCAGGCGCGCTCGATGGCGGCGCGCACCTTCTGATCGCTGGGCAACGCCGGCACCCCGTGAAACGACAGCTCCTTGAGCCGCTTCAACAGCTCGCGCTGTGCGGAGGTCGACAACGCCGAACGCATCTTGTCCAAGCCGGACTGCAGCGTCTCGGCGAACGGCAAGAGCCTCATGTCGATGGCGAACTTGCCGAGCGCGATGAGCAGCGCCGCCTCGCGCGCCGTGAAGTTGACGGGCGGCAAGCTGTAGCTGCGATCGAGCGCGTAGCCGCCACCCGGCCCCGACTCCGCCGAGACTGGCAGCGCCGCTGCCCGCAAGGTGTCGAGATCGCGGTAGATGGTGCGCACCGTCACGCCAAAGCGCTCGGCCAGGGCCTCGGCCGTCACGCCCGTGCGGCGGCCACGTAGGTACTCAGCGAGCGCAAAAAGCCGTTCGGTTCGCTGCATTCGACAACCCTGACATACTCCTGACAGGGCAGTTTGGGAAGGTCAGACTATGGAACTAGGAGCTACACGACAGCATCGAGCAGCCGGGGCGATTGCGCGCCCACTCGGGGCGCTTGCCGCCGAAGCGCTCGGTCGCTTCGGGCGAGTGCTCGTCGAACGGATGGCGTAAGACGCCGAGCAGTTCTTGCACCACGCTACCGTCGCCCGCTTCGGCGCGCTCGATCGCGAGCTGCGCCACGTAGTTGCGCAGAATGAACTTCGGGTTGACCCGGTTCATGCTCGCGCGGCGCTCGGCGTCGGGCGTGCCATCTTCGCGCACGCGAGCGGCGTAGCGCCGTAGCCACGTTGCGAGCGCGGCGCGGTGTGCTTCGCCGACGGAAGCGGGCTCGTAGAAAGCGACTTCGAGCGGCTGCAGGCGCGCGTCGTCCGCGGCGGCATCGCTCGTGGGTACGTCGGCGAGGTGCCGATAAAAGAGCGTCATGTCGGTCTCGACGGCTGCTAGCAGCTCGATCAAGTCGTCGACCAGCGTGGCGTCGGGCACGCGGGCATCGCCCGTAGGCGTGAGCTCGGCGTGGTTCAGCTGCTGGAGACCGAGCTTTTTGGCCATGCTGCGCGCGCGGGCTGCGTCGAGCGTCTCCGTGAAGACGGGGATGACGCTTTCGAGCGCCGAGACGTCTTCGACCAGCGGATAGATGGCGTTGGCCAGGCAGACGATGTTCCACAGCGCGACGCGCGGCTGGGACGCGTAGCGGTAGCGGCGCCCCTGCGCGTCGGTGATGTTCGGCGTCCAATCGGGCGCAAAATCATCCAAAAAACCGTACGGCCCGTAGTCGATGGTCAGGCCCAAGATCGACATGTTGTCGGTGTTCATGACGCCGTGCACGAACCCGACCGACATCCACCCCGCGACCATTTCGGCGGTACGGCGCGCGACCTCTTTCAGCCACGCTACGTAAACGTCGCGCGCAGGCTCGCCCAGCTCCGGAAAATACGTACGAATCGTGAAATCGGCGAGCGTCTTGAGCAACGCCACGTCATCACGCGAAGCGGGTAGCTCGAAATTGCCGAAGCGCAAGAACGACGGCGCCACCCGGCACACGACCGCGCCAGGCTCGTTCCTCGGGTGCCCGTCGTATAGAATATCGCGCAACACGGGCTCGCCGGTCGCGACGAGCGACAGCGCGCGCGTCGTCGGAATGCCCAGATGATGCATGGCCTCGCTGCACAAAAACTCGCGCACGCTCGAGCGCATGACGGCGCGCCCGTCGGCGCGGCGTGAGTACGGCGTGGGGCCGGCGCCTTTGAGCTGCAGCTCCCAGTGCGCGCCGCTCGGTGCCACCAGCTCGCCGAGTGAAATCGCGCGACCGTCACCCAGCTGACCCGCCCAGTTGCCGAACTGATGCCCGCCGTAGCACGCGGCGGCGGCTTCCATGCCGGGCAATAGCTCATTGCCGGCAAAGACGTTGGCAAACTGCTGACTTGTTACGAATGTTTCGGACAACCCAAGCAAGCCGGCGACTTCAGCCGCGACCGCCAGCGTCTTGGGGCTCTGCACGGGCGTCGGCGCGACGCGCGAAAAGCAGGCGCCATGCACCTGCCGGGTGCGATTTTCGCCGTTGGGATCCAGCGGCAGGCTGCGCAGCGCTCGGTTGTCGAACTGGAGCATCTGGCCCTGGCATAGCACGCGCACAGCTGGGCGGCGGCGCGCCGGCTTGCCTATACTGGCCGGCAATGTCGAGCAACCTGGTAGCCGAGGTTCTGGGCGCGATGATCACACCTGCGGTGCTGATTTCGGCGGGCGGCACGCTGGTGCTGTCGACTTCCAACCGGCTCAGCCGCGTGGTCGACCGCGTGCGAACGCTGGCCGCCGACGCCGACCGGCTAGAGCCTGCAGACGGACCGCCCAGCGTGCGCAGTCAACGCGAGGCGCAAAAGCGGGTGCTGCTCAGCGGCCAGCTCCGCGACCTGTGGAAGCGGGCCATCTTGCTGCGCTCGGCGATTGCAGCACTGTACGTCGCGATCGGTCTTTTGATCGCCACCAGCATCGGCGTCGGCATTTTTACCGCCTTCGGCTTCGACTATAGCTTCATTCCGATCACGCTCGGCATGCTGGGTACGGGCGGGCTCTTGTGGGCGACTGGCTTGCTGGTGCGCGAGGCACGCATAGCCATCGCCTCCACGCTCGAAGAAGTGGAGTACGCGGGCGCGGCGCTGCGGCGCGGGGCCGGCGACTGACGCACGACGGGCGCGGCGCCGGTACCTAGCCGGCGGCCAGCTCGTGCTCGGCGAGCGGCAACTGGCGCCCCAGGAGCCGCGGCACATCGGCCAGAAAGCGGCGCTGGTTCGACAGCTTCCGCTCGCTCCACTCCGCAAAGAAATCGAGCGATGTGCCGTCGCGAAAGTCGAAGTGCAGGTGGCGCTCGTTGCTCGCAACGTGGACGATGTCGGTGCGCTCGTAGGTCTTTACGCCGCGATTTTCGTGAAGCGGTCCGAACGCGCCGACGCGTGCGTGAATGACGAAAAGGCGGCGATCGGTCAGCACCAGGTACATGGCCTTGACCATCGTGGCGCCCACGGCGCTGGTGGCTTCGCGATCGAGGCCATAAGCTTGGTGTTGCACGGTTTCCGAGCCTTGCAGCAGCTTGGCGGCTTCTTGATGCAGCCACTGATCGGTCTTGGTGCGAAGCTCTGGCGCGGCCGTGCTGGGCGGCAGCTTACTTTGCAGCGCGGCGTGCCGTTTGGCACGGAGGCGGTCACCCAAGATAGTGGCGCCGATGCCGATGGCGAGCGCAATCCACAGCACATATCCAAACACGTAATCGAGTGTCGGAATTTGGTAGGGTGGCAGCGGGCTCGGAAGGTCGCCGCTGGCCTGAAGGGCTGCAAGGTTGGCGCCTTCGGGCATGGGATAGTACTCGCTACCGGCGCGTTTCACGGCGAGCACGTAGCCGTCGTCGCGAAAGTAGGCGGGCGCTAGCGCGGCGTACATCGTCGTCTTGTAGGCGATGCAGAGCGGTTCTTGTTGCGGCCCCCTGAGTGGCACATCGGCGATGCAGTGGAGCTTCTCCTCCTTCCCGAACATGTAACCCATGGGAGCGATGGTAGCGCGCCGTGGGCGGCGGCGACGAGGGTGTATTTTGAGCGCGCGATGCCGTTCACGACGGCCGCGCAACAACGCCCTTGGATTGAATGGTAGGCCGAGTTTTCGTTTGGGGCGACGCCGCCCAGCTGGGCGGCGGGACAGGCCTCTTTCCAAACTGCACACGGCTTGGTCGGGTGCTGCTCATCGCTTGGCTAGCCAAGGTGTTTTGCGCGGCCTATTGACGTTGACGCTCTCGGCTGCCGCGTCGTCGAATTTGGCTCGTCGTTCCAGCGTGGCCCTGCATCGCGTTCACCGTTTGCAGAAACGCGGGGAGCTATCGCTGCACTTTACGCCTATCGCACTCCCCTGACCTGTCGCGATCCTATCGCGTCCGTGCCTGTCGAGGCGGTCTTGGCCCAGCTCCGCGTTCGCTCGCTGCGTTCGTTCGCCGCGTTCGTTCGCCGCGTTCGTTCGCCGCGTTCGCTCGCTGCGTTGGGCTCGCTGCGTTCGCTCGCCGCGTTCGCTCGCCGCGTTCGCTCGCCGCGTTGCGCTCGCTGCGTTGGGCTCGCTGCGTTGCGCTCGCTGCGTTCGCTCGCCGTGTTTCACCCGCCGCGTTCGCTCGCCACGTCCCCCGCCGCGTTCGCTCCTCGCTTGCCCAGTATTCCGCTCGGCGCGCCAGCCCCCAAATGGCGTTCGCACAAGGGTTCACCTTGGCTAGCCAAGGTGGACGACGCGATGGCGGCGATGCGCTGGGGGCGAGCATGGGTCTGAGCGTTGGGCCAAGCTCACCATGAGCGTGGCCTCGCGACCGGCACTTCTAGCGAGGAACTTCCGGTTGGACAGAAACCGAGCTGGAATCGATGGAGTCCGCTGAGGCCTGGCTCCCGACGGCAGGCGAGCGCCGACGGCACGGTCATGTCGAAACATCGGCTGCAGGAAGCGGACTCAGCCGTCGACGCAAGCTCCGCGGGCAGCGCTGGCGTGAATCCCCGACTCCGCCGCATATCTCTCGCGACCCCACCTCCCGCACGTCGCCGCGCACGCTCATGCTTCACGCCCCCACCCCTGACGTGCCCCCGTACCCACGCCTCGCAACATGCCTCGGGCGGTTGACGACGACGTTGAAGACGAAGCTAGGCCGAGATTCGGACCACAGGGGCGTTGATTTCATTTGACGGATTCTGAGCAAGATCATGAGCCCGAGCGGCGCACCGTTCAACGATGGTGTTTGCCCTGCGCTATGCGGGCGCTATTGCGCTTTGGAGAAGAGAGGCGCTTTCGATCTCGTTCGAGCGGGCGTTCGCGCAACTGGTCGCAACTGTGGGGCTCCAGAACTCGCATGTTATGTTGCTGGCATGAATGGGCGGGAATTCTGGGCCTTGGGCGACATTTCGAATGAGGCGCTCGAGACGAGCTTGAATCGGTTGCTGGGCGCGGGGGCTCGCTTGGAGGCGCGGGTGATTGCGCATTTGGCCGAGGTGGAGGCGCGACGGCTGCATTTGCTCATTGGGTGCTCGTCGCTCTATGACTATTGCCGGAAGCGGCTGGGACTGAGCGACTACGAAGCCTTCGTGCGGATCGCAGCAGCGCGCGTCGCGCGGAAGTATCCGATTGTTTTCGAGCTGCTCGACCGGCGCGAGCTGCACCTGACTGCGGTTTGTGAGGTGCGCGATTTTCTGACGCGCGAGAATCACCGTGAGCTTCTGGCTGAGGTTTCGGGGAAAACCAAGCTGCAAATCCGCGAAGCGCTGCGGGCTCGCTTTCCGTCGGCAGACATTCCGACGAGCGTGAAAAAGCTACCCGAGCTCGATCCGCTGGCGCCTGGCCGCTATCGGCTGGAGCTAACGTTGAACGCCGAACAGAAGGCAAAGCTCGACTTGGCGCGTGATCTTTTGAGTCATGCGAATCCGACGGGTGACCTCACCGTCGTGGTGGAGCGGGCTCTGGACGTGCTGATCGCCCACACCGAAGCGCGACGGTTTGGACGCGCGAAAGCGACGCCGAAACGGCGCGAGTCTGCGACACCGAGCGAGGCGCGCGGGTTGGCTAGGCAGCGCGAGCACATTTCGCATCAAACTCGGCGCGAAGTGGTCGCGCGCGACGGCGTTCGCTGCGCGTTCGTGAGCGACGAGGGGCAACGCTGCGAGGCGCGGGCGTTTCTGCAGTTCCATCACCGACAAGCTTGGGCACTGGGCGGGCGCGATGGTTCCGAGAATTTGGAGCTGCTATGTCACGCGCACAATCGGCTGCGTGCGGAGGAAGATTTCGGACGAACGCACGTGGAGCGCGCATGTCGTAGAGCACACGGCGCGGCGCCGCCGAAGGCCAAGGACCCGAGGAGCACCTTGGCTGGCCAAGGTAGAGAGGGCGGGTAGCTATTCGCGCCAGCGCGCTGCGGCGACGCGACACGGCGTTTCGACGGCGGAAGTCGGAGCCAAGGCGTGGCCGCGGCCTGCGAGCGCTGGCGACGGGAGCGCACCGGCACCCACGAAACTGCCCGACAACGCTGGGTTCTCTATTGCACCACACGCAACATGCTCTTGCCTCTGATGCGTATTGCGCAATGAACCCCGTCGGTTAGGCTTGCCTCATGACCGCCATGAACGGATACCGAAGCCGCACCTCTACCGCGGGCCGCAACATGGCCGGCGCGCGCTCGCTGTGGCGCGCCACCGGCATGCAGGACGCCGACTTCGAGAAGCCGATCATCGCCATCGCCAACAGCTTCACGCAGTTCGTGCCCGGCCACGTGCACCTGTGGGACGTGGGCCAGAAGGTGAAGAAGGTCATCGACGAGGCCGGTGGTTGGGGCGTGGAGTTCAACACCATCGCGGTGGACGACGGCATCGCGATGGGTCACGGCGGCATGCTGTACTCGCTGCCGAGCCGCGACCTGATCGCCGACTCCGTGGAGTACATGGTGAACGCGCACTGTGCCGACGCGCTGGTGTGCATCTCCAACTGCGACAAGATCACGCCCGGCATGTTGATGGCCGCCATGCGCCTGAACATCCCGACCATCTTCGTCTCGGGCGGCCCGATGGAAGCCGGCAAGATCGTCGGCACCATGGATCGCGACGGCAAGCCGACGATCCGTAAGCTCGACCTGATCGACTCGATGATCGCTTCGAGCGACTCGAAGGTGAGCGACGAAGAGCTGCTGAAGATGGAGCGCTCGGCGTGTCCGACCTGCGGCTCTTGCTCGGGCATGTTCACCGCCAACAGCATGAATTGCCTGAACGAAGCCCTGGGCCTCGCCTTGCCAGGCAACGGCACGTTGCTCGCGACGCACGCCCGGCGCTGGGAGCTGTTCGAAGCCGCCAGCAAGCGCATCGTCGAGATGGCGAAGCAGCACTACGTGGGCGGCGACAAGAGCGTGCTGCCGCGCAGCATCGCGACCTTCGAGGCGTTCGAGAACGCCATGGCCCTGGACATCGCGATGGGCGGCTCGACCAACACCGTGCTGCACATCTTGGCGATCGCGCACGAAGCCGGCGTGAACTTCACGATGGCCGACATGGATCGCATGAGCCGCAAGGTACCGAACCTGTGCAAGGTCGCGCCGTCCAGCTCGTACCATGTGGAAGACGTGCACCGCGCTGGCGGCATCTTCACCATCTTGGGTCAGCTGGACAAAGCGGGCCTGCTCCACCGCAACGTAGGCACCGTGCACGCCAAGACGATGGGCGAGGCCGTGGACGAGCACGACATTCACCGCCCCACCGCCACCGCCGCCGCCAAGGCGCGCGCGCTGGCAGCGCCCGGCGGCGTGCCCACCAAGGTCGCGTTCTCGCAGGACAAGTACTTCAAAGACGCCGACACGGACTTGGCCAAGGGCTGCATCCGCGACGCCGAGCACGCCTTCAGCAAAGAGGGCGGCTTGGCCGTGCTTTACGGCAATTTCGCGCTCGACGGCTGCATCGTGAAGACGGCCGGCGTCGACGAGTCGATCTGGAAGTTCGAAGGCCCCGCGCGCGTCTTCCACTCGCAAGACGCCGCCTGCGAAGCCATCATGGCCGACAAGATCGTGGCCGGTGACGTGGTCGTGATCGTCTACGAAGGTCCGCGCGGCGGTCCTGGCATGCAAGAGATGCTCTATCCGACGTCGTTCTTGAAGGGCAAAGGCCTGGGCAAGGCCTGCGCGCTCATCACCGACGGACGTTTCTCCGGCGGCACCAGCGGCCTCAGCATTGGTCACGTCTCGCCCGAAGCGGCGGAAGGCGGCACGATTGCTTTGATTGAAGAGGGCGATCGCATCCGCATCGACATTCCGAACCGCAAGATCGACGTGTTGGTTAGCGACGCGGAGCTGTCCGGGCGCCGCCACAACATGTTGGCCAAGGGCGCAGACGCTTTCCGCCCGAACCGCGATCGCTGGGTGTCGAAGACCTTGCAGGCGTACGCGCTAATGGCCACCAGCGCCGCGATGGGCGCGGTGCGCGACATCTCTCAGCTCGAGCGCAAGCACGGTTGAGAGCCTCGAACGCCTTGAAGCGCTGGCTGCTCGCCCTTTCGCTCGTTGGCTGCTCCACCCTGCCCGAATACGCGGCGCCCAAGGGTGGTGTGGTCGACGCGGGCTCGCTCGATTCGAGCGACGTGATCGGCTACCGGCAGCTGTCGCGCGCCGATTTTCGGGGCACGCAGGCGCCACCCGAGTTCGCGCAGGTCGCGTCGCGGGTGGGCGCCGCCACCTGCGGCCAAGTGCGCACGACAGCCGACACCACGTTCCTCATCAACTGGCGCCAAGAAACGCCGTCGAGCGAGAAGCGGCATTGGGTCGAGGTCAAGAAGCTCGAGTTCATGGCGCTGATGGATCGCCGCTGCTCGTGGTGGAACGAGAAAGCGGCGTCGCGCGCGCCGGCCTACGTGCTGCAGCACGAGCAAATCCACTTCGCGTTGTACGAGCTCGGCGCTCGCAAGCTGAACGCCGAGGTCGCGGCCATCAAACGTGACATGGTGAGCGAGGGCAACAGCCAGCAAGAGGTCCAAGACCACGCTCAAAAGGCCCTCAACGGCGCGCTCCAGAAAGCTACCGACGAGCTTCTGGAGCGCAATCGCGACTTCGATGAGGACACTTCACTGGGCTTTCGGCCCGACCGCCAGCGCGCCTGGCTGCAGAAGGTGCAGCAAGAGCTGGTCGACACGCAGGCCTTCGCCAGCCCGCCGTACCAGCCCTCGTCCACGCTCTCCAAGCGTTAGGCAGCCGCTCGGGCGTGGCCGCCGCGCTCGCTTTGCGGTACCGGCTCTTGGCTACGCGCTTTCAAGATCGGCGCAAACACTGCGCGCTCCGTATAGGCCAAGTACACGCCCAGGGCGGTGATCACCACCGGCAAGGCCATGCCGCTCGGGGCCAAGAAGGCGTGGAACGCGACGATGTTGACGACGATGGGCGCCAGCACGGTGAGCGCCAGCGGGACGAAGCGGTTGCTCAGCAAAAGCAGCCCTGCGATGATCTCCGTGCCCTTCAGCAGCGGGAAGAAGTAGCCGGTGGCCCCCAAACCGCCGACAAACACCGCCGCCAGGCCCGAAGGGGGCGGCGCGGGAATGAAATGCAAGAAGCCGTTGAGGCCAAAGACCGTAAAAATGGCGCCTAGAGCGAGGCGAACAGCGGTTTTGGCTTTGAATTGCGTGCGGGTCATTGAATCAGTACCTCCGATGCCCCTGAACCTAATTGTTGCCAGGGCAATAACTAGCCACTTGCCCCCGAACCGCTCGTTGCTAGCCTGACAACAATGGACCTGAACCTGGTGACCGCCTTCGTGAGGGTGGTGGAGCAACAGAGCTTCACCAGCGCAGCCAAGGCGCTGGGTTTGCCGAAGTCGTCGGTGAGTCGCCGCGTGACCGAGCTCGAAGAGGAGCTGGGCGTGCAGCTCTTGCATCGCACGACGCGCAAGCTGGCGCTGACCGAAGCGGGTCGTTCGTACTTCGAGCAAGCCGAGCGGGCGCTCACCGAGCTGCAAGCCGCCGCCGAGTCCGCCACCGGCATGGACACCGAAGCGCGCGGCATCGTGCGGCTCACGGCGCCGGTCGACATCGGCGTGATGGGCCTAGCCGACATCGTCGCGGAGTTCGTGCGGGAGTATCCGGAGATTCACGTCGAGCTGTCGCTCAGCTCGAAGGTCGTCGACTTGGTGACGGAAGGCTTCGATCTGGCGGTGCGGGCCGGCAGCTCGCGCGACGCATCGCTCGTGGCACGGCGGCTCGGTAACTCGGCGCTCGGCTTGTATGCGTCACCCGAGTACTTGAAGGTGCACGGCCGCCCGCAGTCGGTGTCGGACTTGGCCAACCACGATTGCGTGCTGTTCCGCGGCAAGTACGGCAAGGCGCTGTGGCGGCTGGATGGGCCGGGCGGCGAGGTCTCCACCGTCGAAGTGAAGGGCCCCATCAGCGTCGACGAGATGCTATTCGTGCGCCAGGTGGTGGGCGCCGGTCTTGGCATTGGGCTCCTGCCCACCATCGTGATCGCCACCTGCAAGCGGGTAGGCTCGCTCGACCCAGTAGAGCGGATTTTGCCGCAGTTCAGCATGGGCGGGGCCGAGGTGGCGGTAGTGACGCCCAGCGGCCCGAAGCGCCCGCGCCGCGTGACCCTGCTGCGCGACTTCTTGGTCCAGCGGCTCACGCCCCGCTGCACGAAAGCCGACGATTAGCGGCGGACTTAAGCCGAGGTGCGGGCTGGCCGTTGTGGCCGTTGGACCCTCGGATGTTCATGGCTGGCTTCAGCGCGCGGACTAGCGGAGCTCTGCTCCTTGCCGGCTTGCTTACGCAAGCAGCGCCGTGTCTCGCCGACAAGACTCCGCCCCCTGCCCCACCCACCACGGAGGCGCCCGTCAACCTGGCGCCCAAGCTGGATCTGGAGGGGCCCGAGGCCGAGGCGAAGGAGCGCGCGCGCGGACTCTTTCAACAGGGCGTTGCGGCGTACCGCGAGGGGAGGTTCTACGAAGCCGTTGCGATCTTTCTGCAAACGCAGCGCATCTACCCCGACACGCAGCTGTGCTTCAACATCGCGCGTGCATACGAGAACCTCGGTAACGGCAGCGCCGCCTTGCGCTACTATCGAGACTACCTGCGGCAAGCCGATAGGCCGTCCGACGGCACGGAGGTGCGCGAGCGCGTGCGCAAGCTCGAGCAGCAAGTCGCGCAGCGCGGCGTGCAGCAGCTCACGGTGCTGTCGCAGCCCGAAGCCGCGACGGTGCTGCTCGACGGCAAGCCCGTCGGCATCACGCCGTGGACCGGCGAGACGTACCCAGGCAAGCACCGCCTGGCGCTCACGCTCGACGGCCACGGCAGCCAAGAGCAGGTCGTCGAGGTAGATGCCTACGCTGCTCGCGACATCCAGCTCACGTTGCTGCCGGTTCCAAAGCCCCAGGTGACGCCCGCCCCCATCGTGGTGATCAAGCAAAAGCAGCCAGGCGTCAGCGTCGAGACTTTGATCACGCTCGGCACCGGCCTCCTCTTGCTCGGCAGCGCCATCGCCGCCGAAGCCGCTAGCGACCAGCCCGGGTTGTCGCGAACCACCGCATTTCTCGCCGGCGGCGGGCTCGGCGTGTCGGGCGTTGGCGGAGTGATGCTCTACTTTGATCTTTCGCCGCGCCCGACCACGCACGCGCCACCGTCACGCGCGAAAGATTCCGCCGCAGTGCGTCCATAGCTCCTCTCCCGTGCCCGTAAACGCGCCCGCGAGGAGCTAAGCGACGAGCCGCGTGGGGTGGGGCCCCGCTGAATTCACTGCAGCGGGGCGGGGCGGCGCGTGCCGCGA
>DATAKF010000192.1:0-2802 GCA_036261775.1 Polyangiaceae bacterium
GAAGAGTTCTTGAGGGTGGATCCACGCAGCGTGACATCCCCGTTCACGGAGAAGCTGCCGCCCGCACCAAACTGTGCCCCGACGGCAGCGCCAATTCGAATGTACAGGTTGTCGTCGACCGCGAGGTAGCACTGGCCATCGGTGTTCCGGTAGAGCGCGCCGTCGCGTTGGATGTGCGCGACTGCACCTTCGAAGATGACGCCAGCTGGCGCGGAGACGACGCCAGACACGGTGAGCGGATTGTTGATTTGCACACCACCAGCAGCTTCGTTGGTGATCGAGAGCGTGTCGGTACCAGCGCCGCCGTATCCGATCCAGCCCTTTCTGCCGGCTGCCGTTCCCTTCGGATACCACTGGATGTAGCAGTGATCCGTGCCCTCCAAGTCCATGACCCCCGCGTTGCTGGCGACGCGGAAGCGGCCGTCTACCTGCACCCAGTCCCACATCCGCACCTTGCGAGTGTTGCCGCTCATCCTTCCCAAGATCATCAGCGCATCGAAGTTCTTTGCGTTCTCGATAGCGGCCCAGCCAGCCGCGTTCCCGATCGCCGTGTGCAGGTGGTCCGTGCGCGAAAAGTACAGGTCTGCGTTGCCGCAGTACATGGCGCCACTGGTCGTGACGTCGCCTGCAACATCGAGCTTTGCCTTGGGGTCGTTGGTACCAACGCCGATGTTGCCGGTGGGGCTGATGAACAGCCGCGAGTTGCCGGCGCCGTCGTTGATGCCGAACCCAGGCTTGCCGGCCGCTGCTGCTGCGTTCAGCTTCGGATTCAGGCACACCGTCCACTCGGCGCCGGTTGCGGTAGGGGTTGCGTATAGGCCGAGCACGCGCTTCTCGTCGCCCGTGGCAGCGGCGACACCCAAGGCGTCCGTGCCGCGCTTGAAGACGCCGTCGTCCACCTGACTCAGCGATGACTCGATGAGCTCCGCGAATTGAGACTCCGTGGGGATGGCGTTCTTGACGAAGTAGGACTTTAGCTCGGCGCGGTTCTTTGACATGTGCTGCGTTTCCTCTCAACCGACGATGAAATCGAACTCGACGCGGGCGTAGTTGACGCCGACGAACGAAGATTGCTGGTAGCTCGAGGCGGACACGGTCTCGATCGCGTGCTGCTTCGCGGAGACCAAAACCTCGTCGTCCGCCGAGACGGAGGCGAAATAGCCCTCCGGAACCGGCGTCACCAACGTTGGGTTTTCGGCGTCCTCGAGGAAGAGCTTCAAGTTGGCGACGTAGTCGACGTACGGGCGGCGATCGATGAAGTCGAGGATGCTGTTGCCGTACACGCGCCCGCCGATCACTAGGTCAGCGCCCTCGTCGTAGGCCCACGGCGAGAGAAAATGCACTAGCTCTTCGTTGAGGCGTTCCTTGGCGTAGCCCTCGTCGATGTCGGGCTTGAAGCGTACGTCGACGCGCACGGCAAGCCCCACGTAGCGGGCGTTGCGCACGTTGATCGAGGCAGCCGACGGCGCCCTTTCGCGCAGAAACTCGGCGACGACGCCGAGCAGCTGCGCAGGCGCTTTTGGCGCGAACACGTTGCGCGGCAGCGTGGCACGCACGTCCGGGATCACCACGAGCTCGACACGGCCCGGCTCGGACAGGGACGCAGGTAGGCACTTGGCGCGGTAGATCTGGGGAAAAGCGTCGAGCACGAGGTGCTCGTAGTCCCAAGGACTCAGCGCGCGATTCTTGTGGCGAAGTCGCTCACTCACCCGTGTCTCGAAGCCGCTGCTGGCTTCTTCCGGCCGTCCTCCGAAGGAAGTGTACGGCTGCTCCACCAATGCTATCTCGAGCTGGGGCACGAGCAGCCGGTCGATGCTGAGCGGCGGCAGGGGGTTCTGGTAGTGATCGGGCGCGTTGCCGCGATCGTGGAAGCGCGCAGTGATTGCCTGCGTCTCGACAGCGACGCAGTCGCAAACGCTGGCGGTGCTGTTCAGCGTCGAGACTCGCAGCCAGCGCAAGGTGCCGGGAAGTCGGCCGTCCGTCGTAGCTCCGGGCAACGTGACCTCGACGATGCCCGAGTTGATCAAGTTGCGCGTCGAGTCGACGAACTTTGCGTCGGCCGCCAACGGCTGCCAGCCATACTCGTCCAAGTACGACCAGCTGACGCGGGAGAGCGGAGCCTCCGGATCCGACGACCCCTCTGCGAGCTGCACGAGCAGCGTAAGCCGCTGTCCTGGCTCCAAGTCGGATAGGCCAATGTACAGCTCCCCCGCCTCGGGATAGGGCGGAAAGAAGCTAGGCGCCGTTGCCAGAATGGCGCTCACCCCAAACGGATGAACGTGGAGCAAGCGAGCCGTTGGCTGCGTCCGCTCCGACGTGTTTGCCAGCTCGACCTCGACCGAGCGTTGGTAAGAGACGCTCAGTTCCTGGATCTTCGGCGCGTAGGGCGGGTCGACTTGAAACTTGGTGGGGTCCGCCCCACTCGGGTTCTTCGCTAGTTCGGCTGCGAAGGCGCGCGCCTTCTCGGCTGCCAGGGCCGGGTAGGTCGCCCAGCCAAAATCGGGTTTCTGCAGCTCCCAAAACAGCTGGCGGGGCAGCGCGCGCACGTCATTCACTCGTACGCGCTCGGCCGCCGGCGACTGTGGCGCCTCCGACAACGCTTTGAAGTTGGTCGCTGTGAGCTCGGCCGAATCCGGCGTCGTGCCGTTGACGTCCGCGCTGAACAGCGACGTCAAACCCAAAGATTGGCGCCCAAGCTCGTTGCTGTGCGCGATGTCGACTTTGAAGGCCTCGCTCTTGAGCGGACCTGGGTAGTTCGTGTAGTTCGTGGTGAGGCTCTTCGGAAGCCACATCCATTTGACT
>DATAKF010000193.1:0-12029 GCA_036261775.1 Polyangiaceae bacterium
GTCGGACCTCCAGACGTACACCACCGCGACGCGTTCTCGGGGGGGATTGAGCGGCTCACGCAGCGGTGCCACGAAGGTGACCGCGCCGCTGCGAGCCTGGAAGAGCTGGGCGCTCGGGTTGTAGTGAATCTGGTCCTTGGAGACGGGTGCACCGACGGCGTTGCCCAGGCTCTCGAAGGTGAGCTCGACGCGTTCGCGCTGTCCGAGCGCGTTCAACTCGCAGATCCCCTTGATCAGGACCTCTAGCGTGGTCGCCCCTTCGAGCTTTGCGCGACGGTAGACTGTGCCGTCTTGGTCCTCTTCGACGGCCCTAACCCAGCTTTTCCCCTCCAGCATCCACAAATCACCCGCTCGCCACTCTGGCTCGAGCACGAACAACTTCTGCAAAAAGTGGTGGATCGGTAGTCCCTGGGTCAAGGCCGAGGGGTCTCGCTGCTCGTCGCGCCAGCCGACGCGTGACCACTGCGTGCGCGCCAAGCCGCCGACGTCGAGGCCGCGACGAGGATCGCGTTGGTCGTCTACGGGCTCCCAGACTTGCACGCGAAAGCCGCGCTCGACGAGCTCGTGCGCTGCCGTGAGTCCAGCCACGCCTGCGCCGAAGATCGTGGCGTAGCGTTGGCGCGTGATCGGGTTGCGGTGGTCGTTATTTGGCATGCTCCGTGTCTCGTGGCTGGGGCCCCGCGGCGAGGTACTCCGCTAAAAGGCCAGCAAAGGATGGGCAGCGCACTGCTGCGTTGAAATAGGCCTTGAGCGCGTCGTAGAAGGCCACCAGATCGTCGAGGGCGCCGCGCAGCTCGATCACTTCGGCCAGCACCGCGCTCTCGAGCGAGTAGGTGCCATCCAGAATGGCGCGGAGCGCCGCGCTGCTGGCGCGGGCGTGCGCGGTCGGCTTGATCGCGGCGTCTGCAATGGCCAGATGATGCGCGTTGCCGCAGATCGCCAGGCGCTCGCCGTCCACTTCGACGTCCACGTCGCGGCGGCCCAAGGCTTGGGCCATCGCCGCGTAGCCGCTCGGCAGTTCGGCTTCGAGCGTCGCCAACGAACGCGTCAAAAAGCGGCGAAAAGACGGCTCAGTCACTGAGGAACTCGAAGATGGAGGGGCCGCTGAGCGCAAACCTTTCGCCGCCGACGATACCTTCGACGGCGAGCCGCCCGCTGACCTCGTTGATGATGGTGACACCCAAGTCTTCGTCGTTTGGAATCAGGACCTGCGCTACTTCTTCGCAGTCGAAGCGCAGCTCCACTTGGTCGCCGTTGCCGCGTGCCCTCGCGTGCAATGTTCGCGGAACGTCACACGCGGTGCCCGGTGAGACCAAGCCCATGACACGGGGCAACTTGAACAGCCGGCGTGGCCGCAGCAGCCCTTCGTGCCAGACCTCCAGCTCAGAGCCACGAAATAGACGTGCTTGGCGCGAGCCTTTCCACAAGAACAAGGCCTGCATCAAGTCGGTTACGTGCCCGCGATCACTCAACCGAACGAACACCATCGTCCACGGGTTGCTGGCTTGGTCGGGCGTTCCGTAGCCCCATTCCCAAGCGAAGTTCTTGCCCCAGCGGAAATGCCCCCAGTTGTGATCGTGGTACGCGGGAGCGTCGCGCAGCACGTGCGTGCGCCCGTCGATCCGCACCGTGCCGCGCGCCAGCAAGCGCGGCACGACTAGCCAATTGATGGGTGGGCAGTGCTCGACATGCAGGTTGAAAGCAGGAGTCGGCATGGCCAGCGGCACGAGTCGTAGATCTATCTCGATCGGCCGACGCTGCATGCGGACCTTGAGGCGCAGCTCGTCCCCTTCCAACGTTACGCCGCTCTCGCCAAAGCGGACTGCGAGGTGCCCCGACGAGATTTGCACGTCGGCGGGCGAGTACTGATCGATGTCGCCGTCCCAGTGGCGCTCCTTTACCAAGCAGGTAATGCGCGGAATCTCGGCGCCACGGCCGCCCTCGCGTACGTCGTCTACGACGCTGAAGTTGGCCAGCAAATCGACGTGCTCGGAGTGAACCGCGAAGTGCAGCCACTCCTTGTGGCTGGGCTCCGCGCTGTAGCTGCTGCTCGAGCGACGAAAGTAGCCGTTGTCGCCCAACATGCGCGCCAACGCTCGGACGTCGGGGCCCGCTATTTCATCAAGCTGCGCAAACACGGAGCCTCCGCAGGAGCGTGAGAAGAGGGGGAAGGCGCCGGAGTCTCGTGCTCCAACTCGCCGACGATTCGACTGGTGCTCCGCTGGAAGCTGACGACTCCCAGCAAGAAGCTCAGAAAGACCGCGTCGGGCGGCAGCCGCGGTCCCGAGCCCGCCTGGCCGAGCGCGGCCTCGCGCTCGATCCACTCTTGGACGCGGCGCCCTACGCTCAAGCAGCCGAGCACCGCTGCCAGGAACAAGTTACGTTCCACGAACTGCGGTACGTGGCGTTGCGTCGGAGTAATCATGGCCGGCGCCGACGCTCGAACAGCCGAGACAGCAGCGGTTCGACCGCTTTGACTTTGATGGCGCGAACCAGCGCGTCGGCAAACACGCCCGGGAGCGCGCCTTCCGGCTTTTCGACGAAGGCGCTCAGGCTCAAGACCTCCCAGACCATGCGCGTCTTGGCCAGCGTCGGGGAGCGCGAAAGACCGTCGCGTAGCCGGGCCCCCTCGGGAGTTTTGGCGAAGGCGCGCCCCTCGCGCACCAGCGCAGAGAACGCCGCTTGTACGGCCATAGGATGGCGCCAGAGCGCGTCTTGCAGCGAGCGAAGCGAGCTCAGCAGCTCGGCCTCGCTCGCGCTGGGCTCGCTCGCCGCGGCGCCCACGACCAGCCGCGCTTCGCCCAGGTTGTTCACTTGATGACGTCCAAGACGAGCCCAAAATGTCGCGGCTCACCGTCCAGCTTGGTCTTGATGCGCGCGTGGTACTGGCCGACGTCCAGCTGGGGAATCTTGACGGTAATGATGAAGTTGGTCGTGGACTTGGCCTCGAGCTCGGCGAGCAGCGGCGAGCCGTCCTCGCGGCTTACGCTGAGCGCAAGCTCGTGCTTGGCGTCTCCGTCTTCTACGTCCGTGAACTTGCGCGTGAGCTTACCCGCTTGGTCGACGCCCTTGATGCGGAAGCCGATCTTGCGGCTCAGCTCGTTGCAAATCACCAGACGCCCCTTGGCCTCCTGTCCAACGGATCCGGTCAGGTGCGTGAGCTCGCCAGAGTCGCGGTACTCGTCGTAAACCACCTTGGAGTAGAGGCGATCGAGGAAGCGCGAGGCCAGCACCGTGTAGGAGCTGTTGAGCCGCGCGAGCTCGCCCAAGTAGTTGACGTTGACGTGCACGAGATCGGCCAAGAAGTCGCTGCCACCCCGGCAATCTCGCGCGCTACGCCGGCTGCAGCGGCCGCAGCCGGCCCGGCCGCAGTCGCAGCGATTCACGAAGGTCGCGTAGCCTTCCGCCAACGAGGCTGCAAATTCGAGGGTTGCCTCTCGATACGTGTCCATCAAGCCGTACCAACTTCTCTTGCGCATCCTGGCCTCGCTGCTTCTAGTGATCTCTCTGAACCACGAAATCGACGATTGATATCAGGAAGTCTCGGTGTACCGACGCGGGCATGACCGCGCACAGCTCACGCAGCATGTGACTGGCGCGTGCAGCGCGCCGCTGCGCAATGTCGCGCGCGTAGGCGAGGCTGCGGTGCTCGGCCACCAGTGATGCGAGGAAGGCGATGTCGCCCTCCGTTTTCGTGTCCAGCGCCTGGACGTTGCGTTGCCGTTCTGCTCGCAGGCTGGCCAGCGCGCTAGCGCTCAGCTCGCCGGCGTCTGCCAGCTGGCTGAGCAGCTGGTCGAAGCTCGAGCCCGTTGGCTCGCTACTGCTGCTTGGTCGCGGCTTGGCCAAGATGGAGAGCGCGCGCTCGAGATCCCTCGGGTTGGCGTGGCGCAGGGCGTGCAGCAAGATCAGCGTGCGCTTGCCTTCCCAGAGGTCGCCGTTGATTTCCTTGCCGTAGCGTCCCTCGTCCGCGCTCAGGTTGAGGACGTCGTCCTGAATCTGGAAGGCGGACCCCACGGCGCCCGCAAAGCGGCGCAGCAGGCTCAACTGAGCGTCGTTGGCGCCCGCCACGAGGCCGCCTATCACTACGGGAGTGATGAACGTGTACCAGCTGGTCTTTTTCTGGACCATACGCAGGTAGTCGGTGTTCGAGAGCTGCCAGCGCTCGGCGCGGATCCAGCTCAGTTCTAGCGCTTGGCCCTCCGCCGTGTGCCGCGCCATCTCGGAGATTGCCTTGAGGATGCGCAGGGCCTTACCCAGACCGACCAGACGCATGTTGTCGAACAGCGGCGCCAGCGCTAGCGCCAGCATGGCGTCGCCGACGTTGACGGCGATGGGCACGCCATGCGCGCGGTGCAACGTGGGTTGATCACGACGCTTTTCTGAGTCGTCTTCGACGTCGTCGTGAATCAAGAAGGCGTTGTGGTACAGCTCCAGCACCGCCGCCGACTGCAGCACCCCCTCGAGCGAGCCGCCCAATGCACGGCAGGTTGCGATGCAGAGCGCTGGCCGCAGCGCCTTGGCTTCGCGCAGCGGATAGTCCAGCATCAAGTCGTACAAGATGGGACGGAGGCGACGACCACGCGGCACCATCGTTTCGATTTGCTCCAGCACCAGCGTCCGGCAATCCGCCATGTACTCGGAGATCTGCTGCGCAGAGCCCCGATTCGAGTCGGTTGCGAGCACGGTGGCGGGGAGAGGCGAGCTCATCGTGTTTCAGATTCGATGCCGACGCGCACGGCGCCCGAGCCGCGCGAGGATAGGAACGGTGTCGTGGCCGGACAAGTCAATTTCCATAGGTAGTTGCTCGACCCCGAACCCACATAGTCGACGAACAATTTCCGGATCGAGTCGGCCGAGTAGCGACGAGTCGCGGGCCGGACTCGGTGACGAGTAATGGGCGTACTCGTTAGTCGCGTACGCTATTCGTGCGCGGAAACTTCGTATGAGGGTGCCCCGACGGCATTGGCCTCAATTGCTGACTAGGATGCTTGTCAGGTGCGTCCAATCCATTTGACAGGCTGAGAGTGCTGTGCCGGAGCCCTACGTCGCCGGAGGGGCCTTCAGGCGGCTCGAGCGCTCAGGAACCCCACGAATTTCGCTGAATTTCTACTCACGGCAGGCCGGACGGCGGGCCTGCCGTGTTGAATTATGCCTCGGCATCGGGGTTGCAGGAGGACCGAGCGGCGGGGGCCAACCAATTCGATGGAGGAAGCGAACGTGTCATCTCAAATTGGCTATAGCGTCCCTTTCGTTGCCAAGTCGGCGACGCCCGCTGCGCGTACGAATGATCTGGAAGCGAGATACGGTGATGCCGTGCTCGCCGATCAACGAGCGGCCGTCGAGCTCAGCCTCGCGCTACTGTGGAAGGAGCTCGCGCTCGGCCTATGCAGCGTAGTCGACGCGTTCTTTACCAACGAACGTTGCTTTCTCGTAACGTCGCCGCTCGAAGGTCAAGCCACGCCGCTCGAAGGGCGTCGCCTGCAAATCATCGAAGCCGTGCTTGCTGGCGAGGGTCAGAAGAGCATCGCCATTGAGCTCGATTTGGCGCCTTCGACCGTCGCGCTCAACGCGCGACTCGCTCTGACCGCGCTCGGGCTCTCGGCGAAACCATCACGCGCCCATCCGCTGCTCATGCTGGCCGCCCGGGCATCCCGCATTCCTAGCCTGCGGGCCGCGGGCAGGCTCAGCTTCATCGAGCGCGGTGGCTCGGTGCAGCGGGTCGTCTCGATCGCACGGCCCGACCTCGAGTTGCATCGGGTGGTTCCGCCGGCCGAGCTCGCGGTGATCCGTTTGCTGATCGAAGGTGCGCCGTACGAAGAAATCGCGCTGCGTCGCGGTACCGCCACGCGCACTGTCGCCAACCAGGTGACCGCGGTCTTTCGGCGCTTGAAGGTCTCGGGCAGAAACGAGCTGCTGGTGTCGCTGCTCGCGAGCAGCGCCGAGGGGCGATCCGCCACCGGAGCCTTCTATGAAACCCTCGCGCCGGCGGCAGATGGGGTGCGAATGTCCGGGTGAGCGGATGGGCGAGCACGTTCCGTGAAAGGACTGGCCGCTAGTCTTGGCCGGTCGGCGTCACCTTTTCGGCAGCCTTCGCCGCCTTCCGCTCAGCGCTCTCCCGATCTCGCTTCTCGTACGCGACGATGATTTTCTGCACTAGGGGGTGGCGGACCACGTCTTCGTCGGTGAAGCCACAGAAGGCGATGCCCGGGGTGCCGTCCAAGAGCTCGCGGGCTTCGCGCAGGCCGCTGCGGGCGCCGTGAGGGAGGTCGGTTTGGGTGATGTCGCCGGTGACGACGCATTTGGAGCCGAAGCCGAGGCGCGTCAGGAACATGCGCATTTGTTCGCTGGTGGCGTTTTGAGCTTCGTCCAAGATGACGAACGAGTCGTTGAGGGTGCGGCCACGCATGAAGGCTAGCGGCGCGACTTCGATTTGGCCGCGGTCGCGCAGCTGCTCCACCTTTTCGAACTCGAGCATTTCGTGCAGCGCGTCGTACAGCGGGCGCAGGTACGGGTTCACCTTTTCGGCCAAGTCACCGGGCAAGAAGCCGAGCTTCTCGCCGGCCTCCACGGCGGGGCGCGCCATGATGATGCGCTTGACCTTCTTTTGCATGAGCCACGACGCTGCCATGGCCATGGCCAGGTAGGTCTTGCCGGTACCGGCGGGGCCGATGCCGAAGATCAGGTCGTGGTTGCGAATGGCCTCGACGTACTGACGCTGCGCGCGGCTCTTCGGCAAAATCGGCCGCTTGCGCGCGGTCACGATGATGGTCTCGTCGAGCAGCTCGACGAGCGAGCGCGCGGGGTCGGCGCGCAGGCCGCGCATGGAGCTTGCGACGTCGTTCGGACCAATGTCGAAGCCTTTGCCGACCAACTCCGCCGCGTCGCGCAAGAAGCGCTCGGCCAGCTTGACGTCTTCGGAATCACCGGCGACCAAAATGGTGTTGCCGCGCAGGCTGACGTCCGCGCCGCTCTGACGGGCGACTTCGGTCAGGAGGTTGGATTGCGGCCCGGAGAGGGCGAGCAGGACCTGGGTGCTTTCGACTTCGATGGCGGAGGAGGTGGGAGGTGCGGCGTCCATGCTCTACAAAATCCAAGGAGACCGAGCGGATGGCCCGGGGAGACCCAGCATACGCGCTGCGTGCCTGGTTCGCACGCCAGCTCGGTACTAGCCTTGAAGTCTCATGGCCTCATTGCCCCGGTCCGCCCGTTTGCTGCGTGCGCTGGTCGTCGCTGCTTGTCTCTTTCCCGTCATCCAGGCGTGCGGGCGTTCGGAGCCGGGGGACTACCTGTACAACGCCGACGGCACGATCAGTCAGGGCGCGACGTCGAGCACGTCGGCAGGCCGCTCCTCCACTGGTGGTACGCGCAACGGCACGGCGGGTGCCAACGGCACTGGCGGTAGCGGCACTGGTGCCACGACCAGCGTTGGGGGTCGCGGCCCGATCGGAGTCGGCGGCGCAGTGACCACCGGCGGCGGCGGCCCCATCCCGCAAGGAGGCGAGGGCGGTACCGGCATCGGCGGCACCCCTGCCCAGGGCGGCACTGCCAGTGTCACACCCATCAGCTGCGGGGACGACGTCTGCATCGCCGAGACCGAAGCGTGCTGCGCGGGCCTGGCTGGTCTCTCGTGCGTCCGCCAAGGGCAGACGTGTGAAGGTGCGGTGCTCGGGTGCACCATCAACGCCGACTGCAATGGCAACGACGTCTGCTGCATCAGCATCACGGGCAACGCCGCCGAGGCGTCGAGCTGCAAGCCTCGCTGCGACAACATGGGCACGGGGCGTGACCGCCAGCTGTGTCAGAGCGACGACGAGTGCCGTATGCCGTTCCGGTTCTGCACGCCCACCATTTTCGGCGTGAATATCTGCACCCGGCGCCCCTAGCGCCATCTCGGCTCAGCGCGGCGGCGCAGGTGCTTTGGGCGCCACGGGCTCGACTTTTTGCCCTTCGGTCAGCTCGGCGCCGGCAATTTGCACCACGCGATCAGCGGCGGTGATGCCGCTCGACACTTGCAGCGTTGCGCCGAGATCGCGCTCGATGCCGATGGGCTGAAGGTGCAGCGTGTTGTTCGGCGTGACGAGCGCGACGCGCAGTCCCTGAGCGTCGTTGAGCAGGGCCGTCGCCGGGATCTCATAAACCTGGCGCGGTGCGGACAGGTTCAGCGACACCTCGGCGTACATGCCGCTCATCAGCTTGCCGTCCGGGTTCGGCACCCGTACCTCGGTGTTGAGGGTGCGGGTGGCGGAGTCGAGCACGCCGGCCGTGCGAGCGACGTGACCTTCGAAGACGCGCCCAGTCAGCTCGCGCACCGTGACCTTGGCGGAGCTACCGACGTTGACGCTGGCTGCGACGTCCTGGGGGACTTGCACGTACACGCGCACGATGTCGGTCGCGGCGAGCTTGAACAACGGGGTGGCGTTGCCGGCGGTGACCAAGCTGCCGCGCTCCACGTTGCGCGCCGTGACGGTACCGGCGAAGGGAGCCGTGACCTTGGCGAAGCGCTGCACGTCCGTTAAACGCCGAATATTGGCCAATTCCGCGTCAATTGCGGCTTGGGCCACGTTGATGTTTGCGTCGCCCACCGACGATTCGGCTTGGGTTTGCTCCAGCTCGGCCTGCGACGCAACGCCGGCGTCTACCAGCTTGCCTGTGCGATCGAAGCGGCTCTTGGACAGCACGCGACCGGCTTCGGCTTGGGCCTTGGCGGCTTGAGCTTTGGCCAGCGCTGCCTTGGCTTGCGACAGCTCCTGATTGATCTCCGGCGTTTCGATCTCGAGCAGGAGCTGGTCGGCCTTTACCTTGTCGCCCAAGTCGACCAGCCAGCGGGCGACGTAGCCGTTGGCCCGCGCGTAGACGACGGCTTCTTCGAGCGGCTGCACGCTGGCCGGTAGCTTGAGCAGGCGCTCGCTCGACACCAGCTTGCCGGGCGCCACGGCCAAGCGCGGCGCCGCCCCGCTCGCGACGCGCGTCTCGTGCTCCAGACTGGCGCGCGCAGCGTTGCGCGGCAGCAGCACCGAGACGAACACGCCGCCGAGCACGAGCACGCCCAAAATGGCGAAGGTCACGGCACGGCCCCGTGACAAGCGCGCCGGCTCCGGCAAGGCAAAGCCAAGCTCCGCGCTGGGCGCGTCGGTCGGGCGTGGCTGGGCAGACTCTTCCATTGCCTACATTTCCTCTAGCGCGATTTCGCGCGGTGGCTGCCGGCGCAGCAGTGAGTACATGACCGGCACGAAAAACAGCGTCGAAAGCGTGGCGCAAAAGAGCCCCCCGATCACCGCGCGCCCGAGTGGCGCGTTCTGCTCCCCGCCTTCGCCCAGGCCGAGCGACATGGGCAGCATGCCAATCATCATGGCCAGCGCGGTCATGAGCACGGGGCGGAGGCGCGTCATGCCCGCCGCCAACGCGGCCTGCACGGCGTCCAATCCGAGCTTGCGTTGCGAGTTGGCAAAGCTGACGACCAAGATGCTGTTCGCCGTCGCCACGCCCACGCACATGATGGTGCCCATCTGGGCGGGCACACTGAAGGTGGTGCGCGACACGAACAGCATCCAAGCGATGCCGGCGAGCGCGCCCGGCAGCGCCATCAAGATGATGAACGGATCGAGCCACGACTGAAAGTTGACGACGATCAGCAGGTACACGAGCAAGACCGCGAACAGGAGCCCGAAGCCGAGCGCGTTGAACGAGCTGTCCATGCTCTCGACCTGGCCCTTCAAGTTCAAGCCCACACCGCGCGGTAGCGTGGGCGTGGTCTCTGCCACCAGCCGCTTCAAGCTCGCCGCGACCGACGCCAAATCGGCGCCGTCCACGTTGGCGTGCACGTCGAAGGTGCGGGCGACGTTGAAGTGCGTGATGTTGGCGGGCCCATCGCTGCGGCTGATTTGCGCCAGGTTCGACAAGAACTGCGGCGTGCCCCCGGGGGTGGACACCGGCGTCTGGCGCAGCGCGTCCAGCGAATCCATGCCGTATTGCGGGGTTTGGACGGCCACCAGGTACTGAATGCCGCGCTTGGGATCGACCCAAAAGCTGGGCGCTACCTGGCCGCTGGACGACAATGACACGAGCAAGTCGCTCGCCACGTCGCGCTCGCTCAAGCCAAACTGGCTGGCCATGGTGCGGTCGACGTTGACCTTCAGCGAAGGCACACGCGGCACCTGCGCCAGCCGCACGTCGGCAGTGCCGGGAATGGCGGCGACCTTGCGGCGTAGCGCGCTGGCAATCTTGTACGCCTCTTGCTCCCTCCCTGGCGCGCTCACGACCTGCAAGTCGATGGGGGCGGGCAAACCAAAGTTGAGCACCTGCGTCGAGATGTCCGGCGGCAGGAAAAAGAACGTCGTCTCCGGGTACAGGTAGTTCAGCTTGTTGCGCAGCTGGCGCACGTAGTCGGCGGTCGGCGCGTGCCCTTCCTTGAGCGAGAGCATGATCTGCGCGTCCGCGGAAGAAATCAGCGCACCCTCGCTGAGCGACAGGTTGATGCCGCTGTACGGCACGCCAATGTTGTCGAGCTGCGTGTCGATCTCGCGCGGTGGAATGACCTCGCGGATGGTCTGCTGAATGTCGGCGATGTGCCGCTCGGTTTCTTCGATTCGGGTACCGGGCACACCGCGCACGTGCAGTTTGATGAGCCCTGCGTCGACGCTTGGGAAAAAATCGCGACCAACCAGCGGGAACAGCGCCAAAGAAGCGACCACGAAGGTCGTGAAGGCGCCGACCGCCAGCGCGCGGTGCCGCAGCAAGAGCGCTAGGTAGCCGCCGTACCAGTCACGAAAGCGCTCGAAGCCGCGCTCGAACGCCGCAAAGAAGGCCGAACGGTTGCTGCTATGCCCAGCGTTGTGGTGCGCTGCGGCTTCTTTCTCCAGCAGGTATTTGACGAGCGTGGGCACTAGCGTGCGGCTCAGCACGTAGCTGGTCAGCATCGCAAACACCACGGCCAGCGCCATCGGCGCGAACAAGTACTTGGCGGGCCCGGTGATGAACGCCACCGGCACGAACACGATGCAGATGCACAGCGTGGACACGAACGCCGGTACGGCAATCTCTTGCGCGCCGTCGATGATGGCGCGAACGAATGGCTTTCGCTGCGCCATGTTGCGGTGAATGTTCTCGAGCGCCACCGTGGCGTCGTCGACCAAGATGCCCACGGCCAGCGACATGCCGCCCAGCGTCATCACGTTCAAGGTGTGACCCATCGCGTACAGCAAGCTGACCGACACCAAGATGGACAGCGGAATCGACACCACGACAATCAAGGTGCTGCGCCAGCTGCCGAGAAACAGAAAGATCATCAGCGCCGTCAGGCCGGCGGCGATCACCGCTTCTTTTGCCACGCCGTCCACGGCCGCGCGCACGAACACCGCTTGATCGAAGAGCAAGGACGCCTTGATCTCGGGCGGCACCTTGGCCATCGTCTTGGGCAGCATTTCGCGGATGCGGGCCACCACGTCGAGCGTGCTGGCGCTGCCCAGCTTCAAGATGCTCATCAGCACCGAGCGGCGACCCGCGACGTGCACCATGCTGGTTTGCGGCGAGTTGCCGTCGCGTACGTTGGCGACGTCGCGCACGTACACGGGCGTCCCGCGCACGGTCTTGATTGGAATCGACCCGATCTCGTCCATCAGCTCGGGGCTGCTGTTCAAGACGACCGGGTACTCGTTGGCGCCCAGCTTGGCGGTGCCGGACGGCAAGACGACGTTACCCAAGCCGAGCGCGGTGTTCACGTCGCGCGCCGACAGGCCCCAGGCGTACAGCCGCTTGGGATCGATATCGATCATGATTTGGCGCTGCTTGCCGCCATACGGCCAGGGCACCTGCGCGCCCGGCACCGTCACGATATCGGCGCGGACGTAGTTGACACCCATGTCGAACAGCTGCTGCTCGCTCAAGGTCTCGCTACCGAGCGCCAGCTGCAAGATCGGCACGTTCGACGCGCTGTAGCGGATGATGAGCGGTGGCGTGGCGCCCGGCGGCATCATGCGCACGGCGCCTTGTGACACCGCCGTAACCTGCGCGATGGCTTCTTCGATCTTGGC
>DATAKF010000197.1:0-16751 GCA_036261775.1 Polyangiaceae bacterium
AATAAATCCTCCCCGCCTCCCCGGCTCCCTGTTGTTTCGGTCTCGCTCTGCTGCTTAAGATGCCCGCCATGCAGCGCGTAGTTCTGAGTGCAGTGGTCCTCGGTTTGTTCACGGCGTGCGGTCCCAGCATGGAAGCGGACCACGTCAAGACGCCTGACGAGCTGATCGCCGACGAGATCGCCAAGGGCGACGAGCAGCTCAAGAACCAGAAGAACAGCAGCGACTACGACGACACGTCGGCCGGCACCACCGACGAAGACAAGCGCCGCGGCTGGGACGCCAAGCAGAGCGACATCGAGCTGCACCGCGCGTCGCACTCGGCCGAGAGCTGCCCTCAGTCGATTGAAGAGCAAGACCCGAAGGCCAAGGGCAAGGCCAAGCCGCCCGCGCTCGGCAAGGCCACGCTGGCGATCACGTTCGCCAACGACGGCCACGTCAAGGACGCCACCATCTCGCCTTACGAAGCAGATTCACCTCTCGGCAAGTGCGTGCTGCGCGCCATGAAGGCGATCATCGTTCCCTCTTACGAGGGCAGCGAGCAGGTGGTGAACTGGGAAATCGACCTATCGGGCGGAAAGAAATCCGGTCCGGTTGGAGGCGAGGCCCCGTCCGACGAGAAGAAGTAGCCGTTTTCTGGCTCGACGCGGGAGCGCGGTCATGGAAGAACCGCTCTCCCGTGTCGGAAAACGAACAGATTTTCGACCCCGCACTGCGCGCAGCCAACCTCGCGCTCTCCGGGCGTAAGCGCCGCGAGGTCAGCCGCATCGCCTCGATTGAGCTGCGCTTCACCGACGCCCGCAGCGGCGCCTGGGAAGCGCTTGCGATGATCTCCGTCGGCGTCGCGACGGCACTCTGCGTCATCGGCGTCTGGTTCCTGTAGCTCGCTCGTCGATCCTGGCTTCTGGCTTCACTGCGCCTTCGGCGCTCCCTCCAGAAACCAGGCTTGGCAAGCGAGCACGCTCAGCGGAAGCGCGCCTTACCCTTGGCTTCCCACCACTCGCGATAGCGGTTCTGCGCTTTCTGACGCTCGGCGACGGGCAGGTCGTCGTAGTAGCCAAAGTATTCTTTGGTCGTCGACTTGAGCTCGTCGCCGGCAGCGCGGCGAATGTCGGCCGACTCGTGCAACAGCGCGTCGATCAGCCACTCGATGCGGTGGCGGGACGAGTTTTGCCGCCACCACTCTTCCCAAGCCGCGGCTGACAGCGCGTAGTCTTGCCGAGCCAGCACCACGAGCGCCCAGTGCGCGGAGCGCACGATGTCGGCGGAGCGGTCGTCGAGCAGCCGTAGCACGGTCGGGATGGCGCGCCCGTCGCGCAAGTCGGCGACGGCTTCGATCAGCGCGTGGCGTTGATCTTCCGGGCGCGACGAGTCTCCGAGCAGCTCGGCCAGGCCGATGTGGATCATCGAGCGCGCCTCGGCGTTGTTCTGCATCAATCGACCGGCCGCCAAGGCTGCGCGGCGGACCTCCTGCTCTTCGTCGACGAAGCGCCGCACGATGGCGCGCGCGGCGTCTTCGTTGGGCATTTCGCCGAGCAAGCGGGTCGCCCAGGCGCGCACGTTGGGGTCGCTATCGGCGGTGCGTACGACCAGCACCGACGCCGCCCTCACGCCGATGCGCGCCAAGGTGCGCAGCACCGGGCCGCACTCGGAGGCGCGCGACGGCGCGTTGCCGACCCCGCGGCGCAGCTCGGCCGTGATCGGCCCCGGGAAGGAGCTGGCCAACACCGCCACCGCGGGCTCACCGATTTGCACGAGCTTGTCGCCCGCCGACGAGCTGCCAGCCAGCAGCTGGTCGAGCAGCGCTTGGCAGTCGTTGGCCAGGTCGACGATCACCGTCGGCAGCTTCAGCTCTTCCGAGCTCTTGGCGATCGGCAGCGGACGCGCGCTGTGGGCGAGCGTGCGCGACGCAGGAGCGAGCGGCACGCCGTCGCTGTCGGGCGGCAAATCCAGCTCGTCCTCGAGCACCCCCGCGCCGACGGAGATCTCGGGGGCCTCAGGTGAGGAAGCGGGCGGCGCGGCTTCGCCCGTCGGCAGCTCGCTCGCGGCCCCGGGGGCGGCAGGCGCCGTCGGAGCAATGGGCGGCTGCGAAGCGCGGTCGCCAGGCTCGGCCACCAGTAGCAGCTTGCGGCTCGGCGTGACGCCAACGCCGCCCGGCTGCGTGCCGCGCTCTTTGTTCTGGAAGCTGAAGTCCCAGCCTTCTTCCGGCGGCTCGACATTTTCGAGCGGTGACTGCGATGGCGAACGCGTACCCGGAGTGTTGGGAGTGGGCGCCAGCGAGCCCTGAGCGGGTGTCTTCGTGCGCGACAGGGAACCGATGGCGATCACCGGGCGCATCAAGCTGCTCGACTTGGAGACGGGCGGCCTGGAGCTGGGTGGCGGCAGCGATGACGGCGGTCCGTCGTCGACCCCCAAGGCCGACGCCAAGGCCGCAGCGCGCTCTTCCGGTCGAGGTAGCGGTGCGTTCTTGGGTCGCGCCGGTACGCGGGGCGGCAGCGAGGCGCTTCCGGCTTGCTTGCGCTTCAAGATCAAATGCTCGAGCGCGTTCGACACCAACGGCGCGAACGAAATCACCTGACCCACGGCGTCCAGCTGCACGTCTTGGTGGCCGTGATCGCCGTAAAGCACCAACACCGCGCGCTTGCGCACGTGGATGGGCAACATCAGCACCTGCGGCCCCGGGCGTCGATCCAAGTCACGCGCCAGCGCTCCGTCGAGCCCGCCCGCGCCCAAGCGCTGGAGCGAGAAGCGATCCGACGCGGCCGCACGCGAGAGCGCGCTGGGCAGGTCGAGCGGAATGCCGAGCGATAGCACGCGCGCTCGCGGCGCCCCCGCGCCGGCCGCGTCGCGACCCTCGGCGAGATCTCCGTGAATGGCGAAGAGCGCCGTGTATTCGAAGTACTGCGACGCAAAATCGAAGAAGGCGCGCAGCACGCCCTCGGTGTCTTCCGCTTCGAGCAAATCGCTCTCCGCCATGGCGGGCGTGTACGGACCCAGCCGGCGTGGCTTCGGCTCTTTGCGCGTCAGCGTCGTCAGATCCACGCTGCCCTGGGGCACGGCCCAGCCGCGCGGCTTTTCGGCCGCCACCGGCTGCGGGGGCGTCTCGACTGGAGGACTCGGGGGCGTGGGAGGGGTGAGGGGACCCGGCGCGACGCTGGGGTTGGGATCAGGGCGCCCAGCCAGCTTGGCCAAGATGCGCTCGGAGCGTTGCTCGAGCGGCATGCCGTAGTCGCGGGCCAGCGCTTGCTGGATCCGCACGCCGAGGGCGATGCACTGCTCGATGCGCAGCCCCAGCGAAAAGCCGAGGTCGCTCTCGACCTCACTCGGCAGCGGCTCGCTGACGGCGACCAGTAAGGAGTCGCCGTTTTGCTCGAGCGGGTAGAGCACGAAGCGTCGCGCTAGATCTTTGGGCACGAGCCGCAGCACCTCGTTGCCTGACGCAGGCAGCTCCCCCGCGGGGGCGCCTCGGACCTCGTGGCTCTCGGCCAGCAGGCGCGCGAGCTCCGCCTCGCTCACAGCAGAAAGCTCGAGCAAGTTCGTGACTAGATCGCCGCCGTACATGGCCTGGCGCGCCAACGCCTCCTCGACGTCGTGCACCGAGGCCACGTTGTGCTTGACGATGCTCGAGCTCAGAGTCGGCATTGCCCTCGGATCAACGATCTTCCTTACCTCGACGACGCCGACTTTGGGAAGCAAGTGGCTCGAACGTACGGCTTTCTTGCCCATCGCCCGCCATTTGGCGGGGGCTTCTGGTTACTGTCCCGCGCCGGCCGCGCCCGGCCGGCCCCCTCCGACGCGGGCCCTTCGGCCGATGGAGGCGCGACTGTGTTTCTGCGTCCAGCTGGAGCGTCTACTGCTCTTGCTCGGGCGCCGCTTGGGCTTTCGGCTCCCACTCGCAAACCGAGGCGATGGTGTGCCAGCACGCCCGATCGATCCAGCCGCCCGACTCATCTTGGTAGGCACAGTGCTCGAAACAATTGGCGCCGCTGTTCTCGTTCGGGCAATTCGTGGCGACGGCGTTGGGCTGCCCGTCTTCCCAGTTCGAGTAGTCCCACTCGTCGCCGCTCAGCCAGGTGTACGAGCCGACGCCCTGGGCGCCTTCGGAGCGACCGTCGCTGGCGCCCAGCCAGTGATCGGCTTCGAGCAGCTGATGTACGAAGTCGTCTTCTGCCTCGCTGCTGACGGCGACCAAGTAGCCGCCCGCTGCGTGGCAGGCGTCCCGCGCGGCGACGAACGTCAGCAAATCCGAGTTGACGCGGTAGCAGTGACCGTTTTCGTCGTTGGTGACGGCGTCCTCCAACATGTCGCAGCTCTCGATGACTTGCGGCTGATGCAGCTCTTGTCCGCCGCTGCCACCGGAGCCGCCCGGCGGGCCACCAGCCCCGCCCGCCGCGCTGCCGCTGCTCGACCCGCCGCTGCCGCCCAAGCTCTCGACCACGCCGCCGGTGTTCTGATTCTGGCTGCCTGCGGAATCGGTTCCAGCGCTCGCACCAAGAGAGCCGCCCACGTTTCCAGCGGCACCACTCGCGAGCCCATCTTTCGAGAACAGCTCCCCGCCTCTTGGGCTCGAGCAGGCAAGCGCGGTGAGGAACGTCAGCGGCAACGCCAGGCAGATGACTCTCATGCGAGACCCCAATGTGTACCCCGAACGCCGGCGCCCGCGCCGCCGCGGGAACGACCGCCCCCTTAAAAAATAGACTTAACCTTGAAAAATTCCCGGGTTGGGGTACGCGGGTTGCAACCCGTAGGGCGTGAAACTACCGTGTCCTACGATGTCCGAGACCTCCCCTGAAACGGGCTCGGGCTCGGGCAAGTACCGTACTTTGTTCGAGCTCGGCCAAGGCGGCACCGCCAACGTGTCGTTGGCCGTCGCCAAGGGGCCGGAGGGGTTCAAGAAGCTCTTCGTCGTCAAGCAGCTGCGCAGCGTTTACGCCCAAGACCCCGAGTTCCGGGCCATGTTCATGACCGAGGCGCGGCTCTCCGCGCGGCTCAACCACCCCCACGTGGTGCAGGTCTACGAGGTTTTCGAGCAGGGCGTCACCCCGACCATCCTGATGGAGTACATCGAGGGTCAGACGCTGGACGCCGTGCTCGCGTTGCCCGCGCCCAAGCTGCCGCTGGACCTGCACCTGCGCGTCTTGGCCGACGTGCTGTCGGGCTTGCACTACTCGCACGAGCTGACGGGCACCAAGCACACTCCCTTGAACGTGGTGCACCGCGACGTCTCGCCTCACAACGTGATGGTCAGCTACGAAGGGGTGGTCAAGGTGCTCGACTTCGGCATCGCCAAGTTATCGGGCTCTACGGTCGAAACGGAAGCCGGCGTCATCAAAGGCAAGCTCCGCTACATGCCGCCCGAGCAGATCGCCGGCGAAGACGTGGACCGGCGCGCTGACGTCTTCGCTGTCGGCGTCATGCTGTGGGAAGCCTTGAGCGGCACCAAGCTTTGGAAGGGGCTTTCCGACGCGACAATCATGAATCGGGTGCTCAACGGTGAGATCCCGGCGCCGCAGAACGAAGCCTCGCCCATCCCGCCCGAGCTGCTCGCCATCTGCATGCGCGCGTTGGCGCCGGAGCGCAGCGACCGCTACCAAACCGCGCTCGAGCTCGAGCTGGCGCTCGAAGATTACCTGGCAAAACGCTCGCACTACGTCTCGGCGCGTGAGCTCGGCAAGTTCATGAGCGAGCGCTTCGCCGAGTTGCGCGAGTCCGTCGAGCAGCGCATCGAAAGCGAGCTGGGGCAGGGGGAATCGTCGCGCCCGCCGCCCGGCTCGTTGCCGCCGCGCAGCGCCACGCCTTCGCGCACCGGCTACACCGCCTCGCGTAGCACCCAAGGCGAGCCGCCGCGCTCCAAGTTGTGGATGGTCGCGCTTGCGTTCGTTGCCTTGGGTGTCTTGCTCGTGGCGTGGGGCGTGAGCAGAAAACCAGAGCAGCCCGTTCCGGCTGCGACTGGCGCTGCGGCGTCGAACAACCCGCGCCGGGTCAGCATCTCGATCGAGGCTCGCCCGGCGTCTGCCAGCATGTCGCTCGACGGCGTGTCGGTCCCCAATCCCTACGTGGCCGAGCGTGCTTGGGACGCCGAGACCCACCACCTGCAGGTCTCGGCGCCCGGCTACGTCCCGGAAGAAGCATCACTGCGCTTCGACACCGACGTACGGATGTTTCGCGCGCTCTCGCCCGCACCAGCGCACCTTGGCGACGCCTCCGCGAGCGCTCAGCCCGCGGCATCGGTGCACCCGCGCGCTGGCAATAAAGCCGCGCCGGGCCCGGCAGTTTCAGGCGCCGCAACGCCCGCGGCGGGCCCAGGCGCCTGCGATCCGCCGTACTTCTTGGACGCGCGCGGCATCAAGAAGTTCAAGCCCGAGTGTCTCTGAACGACCCTCGGGCCCGATGACTGGACACTGACGGAAGCTACGCCGCTTTGGGCTTCGCTAGTCGGTGCGCCTGTGACGGCAACGCCTCGAGGGTGGCCCCGCGCACGGCCGCGAGCAGCGCCGGATCGATCAGGAGCGCGTCACGCGCCTTGTCGCGGCCTTGTCCGATGCTCTTGCCGGCGAACGTGTAGTGCGAGCCGCTCTTTTCGAGCACCCCGGCGGCCAGCGCCGTCTCCACCAAATCAGCGCCCTGGTCGATGCCGGTACCCCAGCGGATGTCGAACTCGGCTTCGGTGAACGGCGGCGCGACTTTGTTCTTCACCACCTTCACCCGTGTGCGGTTGCCGACCAAGCTTTCGCCCAGCGTGACCTTGCCGATGCGCCGCACGTCGAGCCGCACGCTGCAGTAGAATTTGAGCGCGTTGCCGCCGGTGGTCGTTTCGGGGTTGCCGAACACCACGCCGATTTTCTGGCGCAGCTGGTTGATGAAGATCAGCGTCGTGCCGGTCTTGCTGGCGATGGCGGTCAGCTTGCGTAGCGCTTGGCTCATCAAGCGCGCTTGCAGGCCCATGTGCGCGTCGCCCATGTCGCCTTCAATCTCCGCTTTCGGCACCAGGGCCGCGACGGAATCGATCACGATCAGGTCGACAGCGCCCGAGCGCGTCAAGGCCTCGGCGATCTCCAGCGCTTGTTCGCCGCAGTCCGGCTGCGAGACGAGCAGCTTCTTCAAATCGATGCCGATGCCTCGCGCGTAACGCAGGTCGAAGGCGTGCTCGGCGTCGATGAAGGCCGCCACGCCGCCGGCGGCTTGCGTCTCGGCGATGGCGTGCAGCGTGAGCGTCGTCTTGCCGCTGGACTCTGGTCCAAAGATCTCGACGATGCGTCCGCGAGGAAAGCCGCCGACCCCGAGCGCCTCGTCTATGGCCAGGCAGCCAGTTGGGATCACGGCGACTGGTTCGACCGCGCGTTCACCGAGGCGCATGATCGCGCCTTGGCCGTAGGTCTTCTCGATACCCGCAACTGCTTCGCGGATGGCTTCTTGCTTGGATGATTTCTTCACTTCTGACATTGGGGAAAGTCCCTTCCTGCCCGTGGCATCAGCAAGGCGGGTGCCAGGGCCGAGAGGGCGACGAAATCGCGGCGAGGAGGCGCGTCCGGGCTGGCCGCCACTGGCCGAACGGCGGCCAGCGCCAGACCCGCTCACGTGACCGGAGGTCGCTGCGAATGGAGGGTGGCACCCCGCAGGGGCGTTTCGGGGCGGTGTCATCCATCGGGGTGACGCGGAAAAACTAGCCTCGCCAGGCTGCGGCCGCGCAAGCTGCCCGCCGGCCGTGGGCGCGCGTTGGAACCAGTGCTAGGTCTGCCCGGTTCGGTCCCGCCGCCCCGTTGGGGCGCCACCGACAGAGACGCTGGAAACCCGCCGCGGATTCTGTATAAGCCCGCGGTAGAGCTTCAAGAGTCACACGAAAGCAAAAGGAACGAAGAAGATGACGATCAAGGTTGGTATCAACGGTTTCGGCCGCATCGGTCGCATGGTGTTCCGCGCTGCCATCGGTCGCGGCGACGTCGAGATTGTCGCCATCAACGATCTCCTCGAGGTCGATTACCTCGCGTACATGCTGAAGTACGACTCGGTTCACGGTCGCTTCAAGGGTGACGTGCAGGTCAAGGACGGCCAGCTCGTCGTCAACGGCAAGACCATCCGCTGCACCGCCGAGACGGATCCGACCAAGCTGGCGTGGGGCGCTGTCGGCGCTGACAACGTCGTCGAGTCGACCGGTATCTTCCTCGACAAGCCGGGCGCCGAGAAGCACCTGGCCGCTGGCGCCAAGAAGGTCGTGCTGTCGGCTCCTTCCAAGGACGAGACGCCCATGTTCGTGATGGGCGTGAACGACGACAAGTACGCCGGCCAGGCCATCGTGTCGAACGCCTCTTGCACCACCAACTGTTTGGCTCCCGTGGCCAAGGTGCTGAACGACAGCTTCGGCATCAAGCGCGGCCTGATGACCACCGTTCACGCCGCCACCGCGACGCAGAAGACGGTCGACGGCCCCTCCAAGAAGGATTGGCGCGGCGGCCGCGGCATCCTCGAGAACATCATCCCGTCGTCGACGGGCGCGGCCAAGGCCGTGGGCAAGGTCATCCCCGAGCTGAACGGCAAGCTGACCGGTATGGCGTTCCGCGTGCCGACCAGCGACGTGTCGGTCGTCGACCTCACGGTCGAGCTCGTCAAGGAAGCCTCCTACGACGACATCTGCAAGGCCATGAAGGCTGCCTCCGAGGGCAAGCTCAAGGGCATCCTCGGTTACACCGACGAGAAGGTCGTCTCGACCGACTTCGTGGGCGAGACCTGCACCTCCGTGTTCGACGCCGAAGCCGGCATCCAGCTCGACAAGACCTTCGTCAAGGTCGTCGCCTGGTACGACAACGAGTGGGGTTACTCGAACAAGGTAATCGATCTCGTCAAGCGCATCTCGGGCTGAGCTTTAGCTCGAGAGACGCGATAGAGGCCCTGCTCTTCGGAGCGGGGCCTTTGTCTTTTGTTGGGCTGCCCACCCCCCCGTCCGTGCTCGCCTGCGGCTGCGCGCGGGCGGCCCCTCCCAAACGCGGGCGATGCCCGCGTGGGAGGGGAAGCGGTGATGGGAGCGGGAGCGGGAGCGGGGTCAGTTTCGGGATCGGTTTCGGTTTCGGGATCCGAACCCGCCACCACCACCGAATCTGTCAGGGACTCCTCTGTGTCTGCTGAGGATGCCGGCGTGCTCGCTGGCGTCCAGGGGCTGCGCTCGCGCTGCGCGCGACGCTCGCTGCGCTCGCTCCCTGGACTCCAGCTGCGACTCGCCGGCGTTGGGCAGCTGGGTGGGAGGTTCCGGCGAGAAGGAGGTTTCATGGCATTTCAAGTGGGGCCGGCCGCTTCCCCTCCAGGCGCAGGATCTGTGACGCGCCCCCACCTCCAAAATCCGTGAAACTCAGGCGCGGCGCAGAGCCTGCGCCCTCTCGGCGGCCGGCCCCACTCCGGTCGCGAGGAACCTCGCCAGTCTTCTCTCCCCGCACCTCCTGTCACTCCTAGGCAGCGAAGCCGGGCGCTGGGGGACCCTCGCGTCCGGCGCAGCCGGCGCTTGAGGGCCCCCGCCCGCGCGCAGCCGCAGGCGAGCACGGACGGGCCTTATGGTTCCGTACGGAACCGGGGGAGCATTTAGAACGCAATGAAGTCGCCTTCCTTGGCGACTCGATTCGTATTCGAATAGTTCAGCGCGTCGCCTTCGATGGCGAGATCCAACGTGATCACGATCTCTCCGCGTAGCGTGCGGAAGAGGTAGACGACCTCGGTCTCTTTGTTGGGGCGTTGGCGTTCGAGAGCCTGGCCGCTGAGCACGGTGGGCACGCCGATGGTGAGCATGAGCGTGAAGTTGAGCAGACGGTTCTTCACGCGGCCCGCCAGCTGGTTGGTCAGCTCACGTAGCAGGTCCCGCGCGCCCAGAGACGTGGCCGGGACGGGCGGCGTGAACAAGGAGAACACCGGATCGGCCCACGAGAGCGTCAAGCTGCCCGACGCTTTGGGCGCACTCATGGTCACGACGCCGGCGAGACCGAAGTAGGTGCCCTTGTGCGGATTGCCCACCGATGAAGGCAGAGGTGCGACCGCGATGCCTCGGGATTGAAAAAGCTCGACCGCAGAGCTCTGAACTAGGGCGTCGAGCAATGGACGCAGCGCGGCCGGCGCGGCACTTCGCGCTGAACTGGGCGGCGGTTCGCCTGGGGGAAGGCGTGTAGACGACAACGTCCTGTGCTCTAATGAGTAGCACGGCCTAGTGAGCGGCCAATTGAGGGGCCCTCAACTTTCGTGAGCCGGTGCCGTACACCAGTGTCGCTAGACACCCCAGCCAAAGCTACGAGGATTCGGTGAAAAAGGTACTCGTCGTTGATGACTCTGAAACGATTCGGCTCGAAGTCAGCCGGACCCTAGGTCAGGCCGGCTTTTCCGTGCTCGAAGCGCGCGACGGTGCCGAAGGCCTGGCCACGGCGATAAAGAATCCAGACCTCTCGCTGCTGGTGCTCGACGTGAACATGCCCGTCATGAACGGGTTGGAGATGTTGGAGCGTCTCCGACAGAATCCCACTACGGCCGACATCCCGGTGCTGCTGATGACCACCGAGGCGGAAGACAGGCTGATTGAGCGCGCCAAGAAGGCGGGCGCCAAGGGCTGGTTCATCAAGCCGGTCAAGCCCGAGATGCTGCTGATGGCCACCAACAAGCTGGCCCGCTGAGAGGTTCACCATGTTCGTCGAACGATCCGAAACCACCCGCGCCATCCAAGCCCTCGCCGGCTCCGCTTGTACCGAGCTGATGCAGGCCTACGGCGTCACGCTCGCTCCCACGCTGGGCTGGGCCGAGTCCGACGAGGTCATGTTCTCGGGTGTGATGGGGTTCGTCGGCGACAGTGTGCGCGGCACCTGCCTGCTCGCTGCCCCGCAAGGCACCGTGGAAGCTGCGGCTCCCAAGGGCGCTGCTGCCCGTGATTGGGTGGGGGAGCTTGCCAACCAACTCGTCGGCCGCTTGAAGGCCAAGCTGATGGCGCGCGGCGCCACCATCGCGCTGAGCACGCCCGTGGTGCTGCGCGGCGTGAAGCTTTCACCCCTGCCGCGCACTGACGTGGACCCAGTCGTGTTCGAAAGCACGACCGGCAAGGTGCTAGTTTGGCTCGAGGTCGAAATCGAAGCCGATTTTCAGCTTGGCGAAGAGCGCGCGCTGAAGGCCAGCGAAGGCGAGCTGCTCGTCTTCTAAGGCGAGCTCAGATCAGATCGAAGCCTAGGCGCAGCGTGAGCGTCGGCACGATGCCGTACTTCTCGAGCGCCGTATCCGCCTGCGTCGCCGCCGAGCTGAGAATCGCTTGATTGGTCGGCGCGCCGTCGGCAGCCGTGATGCTAGTCGTCGAGCCGAGCGTGCCCATGGCGCCAAGCGCAAGCCCGAGCACGATGCTATCGGCGAGCTGGTCTTGATAACCAAGCTCGACCAGCCACATGTCGAGGCGCGTTTGCGCCTGGTAGCCGCCGCCGAGGGCGGCCAACTGCGGTGTGCTGCTGGAGGCTAGATCGAGCAAGCCCGTGGCGTTGACCTGGGCGTAGCCGACGTCGGCGTATAGCCCCAGCGCCCGGAAGGGTCGAAAGCCCGCCTGAAGGCGCCACGTGTGGCCCTGGTACTTCGTTTCATCGAGCAAAGCTTGCGCGTAGGGGCTGCGGCTTGCGTTTGCGGCGATGCCGGTCAAGAGGCTCATGTAGCGGCCTGGAACCCAGCCGTAGCCTGCGAACAGTCGCAAGCCTTGCGGCGTCTCGAGCCCAACCTGAAAGCCTGCGTCGATGGGCGCATGCGTGACGCCTTCTAGCGAAAGCATCCAGCCGTCGCGCCGACGTTGGTCTGCTTTGGCGTCGACGTCCCGGTCGGCCTGTGGTGCGGCGCTGGTTGGTCCTAGCCGGGGCGGCTCAGACTGGGTGGTGGCCACAGTGTGCTCGGCCCGGGCCGTGTGGCTCCATGCCCCGACGGCCACGACCGCGATGACACAATGACTCAACGATTGGAAACGCATGCTGCACTTCCTGGTGTTGACGGCTCCACAATTCAGATGCGCGCGCATATCGGCTGTTCATTGCAATGCGCGTGCTCGAAAGGATCCGAGGCGAAAGGTCGCGCAAACTGATCAATCCGTCCTCGCGTTTTCGGTGCGGGCTGCGGTTTTCGCAGCTGGGCCGGGCGTTTTGTATTCCAGCGTCAGAACGGCAGCGCAAAGCGTTTGCAACTCGGCTGTTGGATGCGAGGCTTCGGGCTGGATGAATCCGCCGCGGCCCGTGAACGTGCTGCTAGTTCCGGGATTTTTTGGCTTCGGCAGGCTCGGCGACATCGACTACTTCGCAGGCGTAGCGACCTTGCTCCAGGTAGCCCTGCGTCGACGTGGCTTCGATGCACACGTCACTCAAGTGGTAACGCCGCCCACAGCGTCGATTCGACGGCGTGCCGCGCACGTGCTGGAGGCACTGGCTTCGGTTGCGGAGGGCACGGGAGACATTCACGTGGTCGGTCACTCGACGGGCGGACTCGATGCTCGCCTGGCGATCGCTCAAACGGCGTCGTTGCCGACGCAGGCGCGCCTCGCCGACTACGGCCGCCTCCGCTCGGTCGTTTCGGTTTCGTGCCCGCACTATGGAACCAATGTCTCCACCTTCTTTACGCGACCCTTTGGGCGGGCGCTGTTTCGCATCGTGGCGCGCTACCTGGCGTTCATGCTCGAGCGCGGCAAGCTGCCGCTCAAGGTCGCGCTCAGGCTCGGTTACTTTGTGCTGCGCGTCAGTGATCCCAAGCGTCGCCGTCGCGGCACCTTCGACCAACTCTACGAGCGTTTGCTGAACGACTTGACCGACGAGCGGCGCACCGAGGTCGTGCAGTTCTTGCGTCAAATTGCCGACGAGCAAGCGCTGCTCTTCCAACTCACACCCGCCGGTTGCGACTTGCTGAACGCGTGTACGCTGGATCCGCCGTTAGCCTACGGCTCAGTCATTACTTGCGCGGCCCCGCCGCGCTTTCGCGTGCTGCTGCGCTTCGTCGTCAACTTGTACGCGCAGTTCATGTACCCGCTGTATTGGCTGCTGCACCGCCTTTCACGGGAAAAAGACGATGCTTTGCGCCAGCAGCTGACACCGCCGCAACTCTCGGCCTTGGATGCGGGCTTGGGAAGAACCGCAGGCGCTCGTGATAGCGACGGCGTCGTGCCGGTGCTCTCTCAGGTTTGGGGCCAGGTGCTGCACGTAGCTCACGCCGATCACTTGGACGTGGTCGGACAGTACGGAGCGCGCGGGACCGAAGCAGGGGAGGGGGCGAGCGACGGCTGGGGTGGTGACTGGATCCCGAGTGCGTCTGGGTTCGATGCCGCAGCGTTCGAAGCCGTGTGGTTCGATGTCGCAGAGTTCATTGCCAGTGCATCGAACGAGCGACTACGCGAGACGCAAAAGTCAGAATAGCGATCATTTTAGTTGACGATCTGCGCGGCGTCGGACATAACTCTCTTACGGGTCGCGGAGCCGCGTGCCCTATTTGAGGTTCAGTTCAATGTCGCTTCATCGCCATCAACCAACCACCAAGCCCCCGAGCAGCAGCATGCTGTCAGGCGTGTTTGCGTGCACGGTGAATGGCGGCACATATCGCGGTTTTACGCGAGATTTGTGTGATTCCCTGGCCTCTTGGCAGGAAGGTACTCACTAGGCGGTCGTCGGTCGTTCTTTGAACAGAGCGCTCGCAAGGCCGCCTAGGGAAACCAAGGCGGCCTTCGTCGTTTGTAGCTTTCGTTCTCAGGAGACTCGTTACTGCTCAGCATGTGAAATACCAAATGCATAGATATGCCGAGTCGAAGAATCGATATCAGAGGTGCGTGCAAGATGACTGCACGCTGATCGGGAGAAGTGTGGGCTGGGTCTTGGCTATCGCTGTTCCTTGAAGTGTCGGCATCGCGATTCGAGTTTCCTGAGATGAAGTTTGCGCCCGGTCTCGCCGGGTTTTGTTCACTACGGTCTTCTCTGTCGATCGTGATCTGATCGCGGCAAGGTCGGTCAACGTGGTTCCAGCTCGCGCTTTGCGCTCGCACGATCTGGTTCGTGTCTGCACGCGCGCAATCTTTGTGGAGGAAACTATGGAAGACATCAAGCTGTGCCTGTGAGCACAAGCGCGCGAAAGCGCGTGTCTGCACCCGTAGCGTAAAGGCAGCGCACTCGGTTCTTAACCGATGAGGCAAAGGTTCGAATCCTTTCAGGTGCACTGGTGCGTCCGCACCAAGCGCTCCCATCGCGGGGGCGCCTCGCTATTCCGAGATCGTCTATTCGGCAGGACGCTGGGCTCTGAACCCAGAAAGCTAGGTTCGACTCCTAGACTCGGAACCAAGCTCGCAAGGGCTTGTCCGACCCTCGAGGTCGGAAACGCAAATCGCGACGGCTTCGTCGCGGTGCACGGGAAACGTGTGCCCGCTCGCGGGCTGCTCCTTGAAAACTTGGTACCAAAGCCGCCGGCGTCGCTGCCGGCGGCACGCGCGCGAGAGGTCCTTCTCTCCGCGCTGATTTCAGCGTGGCCTAACGGTAAGGCGTCCCACTGTTAATGGGAACGATGGAGGTTCGAATCCTCCCGCTGGAGCTGGGAATGCATGCGCGCTGGTCGCGCCTTCGTTCCTGTGCCCCTGCAGCTCGAAAGTCGAGCAGCCGTTTCGTAAACGGCCGGTTTCGGTGCAATTCCGAACTGGGGCTCTGTCACAACACGGGGCTGTAGCTCAACGGGAGAGCGCCCGGTTTGCACCCGGAAATACGAGTTCGATTCTCGTCAGTCTCCACCACGTCAACGCGGCCATGGTTCAATAGCAGAACGCGAGCTTGCCAAGTTCGAGATCCGGGTGCGATCCCCGGTCGCCGCACTGTCTCGCGGGGCGGCACGCGCCGCCCCGCCCCACCGAAGTGAATTCGGTGGGGCCCCACCCCACGCGGCTCGTCGCCGGTGGGCTCCTCGCGAAACGACGACTTCAAACGACGGGGCTGTAGCTCAACGGGAGAGCGTCCGGTTTGCACCCGGAAAATGCGAGTTCAACTCTCGTCAGTCTCCACCATGCCTTAGCCAAAGGACGGGCGACCTAAAAACTGAAGGAGGTACCGTGAGAAACGGGGCGCATGAACTTGCTCGGTGAGAAGCACCTGTGGGCGACGTTTGCAGGGAATGGCTGCGCTGGGTGAGGTGGTTTCAGGGTTGCGGATGCACCGGGCATCGCTCGCGAGGGCGTTGCAGGGAAGCGCGTTTCCCAACGAAACCTTTGCATGCGTCGTGCGGGTTCGAATCCCGCCTAAGGCACCGCCCACGCGGCTCGTCGCCGGTGGGCTCCTCGCGTCGTCACCTTTGCGGAGTGGAGCAGTAGTAGCTCGTTGGCCTCATGCGCCAAAGGTCGTACGTGCAACTCGTACCTCCGCAACCACGTTACTTTGCGCTGCGTTCCTTGGAGGAGCCGGGTCTCATAAGCCCGCCACGATGGTTCGATTCCATCCGCAGCGACTGTCCAGCGGGGCGGCACGCGCCGCCCCGCCCCACGCGGCTCGTCGCGGCCGCTCCTCGCGCTTGCAAGCGTAGCCCAATAGCAGAGGCAGCTGCTTCAAACCCAGCCCAGTGAAGGTGCAACTCCTTCCGCTTGCACGAATACTGACGTAGCCCAACGGCAGAGGCAGCGCGCTTAGAACGCGCTCAGTGTGGGTTCACTGGGCTTTCGCCCTGCTCGCTACGCGAGCACCGTGGCTCTCACTGGACTGCGTCCAGTTCGAGAACGAATCCCTCCGTCAGTACCAGCGCTCGGTGCTCGTGCATCGCGCGCGAGCGCAACGCGCGAGCTGGAACGAGGTCAGCCGACTTTGGCATCAGCAGATCACGATCGAAACTAGAGAACAAACCCGGCGAGGCCGGGCGCCGGCTGCGCCTCAATCCGAATGGTTCGGGTGGGGTGCGGGTAAGGCCCGGAGGAGAACAAAAATGAAAAGCAATAAGAGGTGAAGCATGTCCACGCGCACTTTGATGCTCACTCCGTGGATGGCTCCGTACAAGGTGATCTCGTGGGAACGCGCCATCGTTCTTTCGTACCTCGGCAAGGTCGAGGTGCTGGAAGAGTACGACGTCGATGTTCCGGCGGTGTCGATCACGCTGCGTACGCCCGCAGTCGTTCGTTTGACTCGTGCGCGTGTGCCGATTCAGAACAAGGTGCGCTTCTCGCGTACCAACGTCTTCTTGCGTGACGGCTTCCGCTGCCAATACTGCGGCGAGAAGCGGCCGACCAGCGAGCTCAACTACGACCACGTGCTGCCGCGTTTTCGCGGCGGCAAGACGGTCTGGGAGAACATCGTCACGTCGTGCTACGCCTGCAATGATCGGAAGGGGAGCCGCACCCCGGTAGAAGCTGGGATGGCATTGCTCCGCCAGCCCAGCAAGCCCAAGAGCTTGCCCCTTCCTCCCGTGATTCGTCCTGGCTCAGTCGTTCCCGAGGTGTGGCGGGACTATTGCGCGCTTGGTGGATGAATCACGCCTAGTGCTGAACGCGGTTCGCTACCCTCCCGCAGTTCGCCCGTCTTGGCCTCGTTCCGCGCTCCGGCGCGCGTACGAGTCTGGGTCCAGACGCTAAACAGGACCGCCTTGTCTCAGGACTTGCTCCTGTTCGTGATGTGAGGAGCCCCCGGCGACGAACCGCGTGGGGTGGGGCCCCGCTGAATGCACTGCGCCTTCGGCGCTCCCTCGCTGCGCTCGGGCCCGTGGTCCTCCGTGGACTTCGTCCACTCCGGGTCACTTCAGCGGGGCGGGGCGGCGCGTGCCGCCCCGGAGACAGA
>DATAKF010000200.1:0-23043 GCA_036261775.1 Polyangiaceae bacterium
AAGAACAACGGGGACCCTGGTTGGCTCGTCCTCGGTCGCGGTTTCAGACGATTCACCGACGCTGAAGAGGTCTGGAACCTGTCAACCAAAAGATCCGATCAATCTTGAGGGTCCTCCGAATCAAAAAATGCGTTCTCGCCCTCGCGGACCTCCCCGCCTCCCCGCCTCCCTGTTATCTCGATCTCGCCTAGCGCGTGCTTGCCGTGTCCCAGCCCGTGGCTTGGGCGAGTTTGCCGACGGCGACGTTGTAGTCGAACGTCGCGGACATGACGGCGAAGCGCTTGAGCGCCCACTCTTTGGCGGGATCGACGATGTCTTCTTCGTCGTTGGTGCCGACGTCGATGCCCTGCTGGACCAAGATCAGCCATCTTTTCGCGTAGCCGGCGGCTTCGGCGTACGCGTTGAGGCGGCGCTCGGCGTCTTCGGCTTCGCGGTAGGCGGTCTCGACCTCCACAGCTACGCCGCCCAGAGCGTAGCGCTCGGTGGCGCGCAGCTCCTCCAGCTGGGCCTTGGCCTGCGCGACGCGCGCCGAGGTGGGCATGAAATCGAGTTTGTACTTGAGCACCAGCGCGGCGCCGTACCCGACCACGTTGACCCTGTCGCCCACGAACGGGTTGGTCTGATCGGTGACGCCCGGCGCCTTGGCCCAGCGCGCGCTCAGGCCCAGGCCAATGTCCGGGAAGTAGCGCGCTTGCTCCAGCCGCACTTGGGCCTCACGCGCCATCAGCCCGGCGCGCGCCATGTTGATCTCGGGGCGATGCAGGCGCGCCGCGCTCAGGTAAGTGGTCAGCGGGCTCAGGGTTTGCCGGACGCGCACCAGCGGCTGCTCGGGCAGCGGCAAGTCGCCCTGCACGCCGGTCAAGAACTTCAAAGCCGCCAGCGCGATGGCTTCCTTTTGGCGCGCCTCGCTGTGCCGCGCGGTCAAATCGGCGCGGCTCATGCGCAGCTTGTAGAGCGTGACCTCGTCCCCGTCGCCCGCTTTTACCTTCTTTTCGAGGCTGATCAGGTACTTGTCGATGCGCGACTCGGCTTCTTTCATCAGCGCGATGGCGTCGCGCGCCAGCTGCACGCCGTAGTAGGCGCGTCGCACGTCGAGCTTGATGTTGTTCTTCTCCTTCTCGACGTCCTGCTCGGCCACCTTCACCTGCGCCGCCGAGGCGTCCCACAGGTTGGTGATCTTGCCGAACGTCCAGAGCGGGATCACGCCTTCCACGCCGATGCTCCAGCCGAAGGCCATGCTGTCGCTCAGCGCGACGTCGGTGTTGGGGCTGTAGATGGGCGTACCGCGTACTTCCGGCGCGAACGCCAAGCCGCCGGTGACGTTGAACTCACTGTACGGCTGCGCCCACGACTGCACTTGCTGCTGCTTGCGGTAGCCCAGGCGCGCGCGCGCTTCGTGGATGCGCGGGTAGTTGCGCAGCGTGAGCGCGAGGCAACGCTCGAGCGTGTAGCCGGCCAAGTTGGTGGACGCGAGCAGCGGCCGGTTCTCGAAGTCATCGACGGCGGCGCTCGTCGAGGGGGCAGCCTGCGAGCTTGCCTGCGCCGGTGCGGATGGCGCCTCTGCCGCCTGGGGTTGAACCGCTGGGACTTGCGCCTGGGCAGCGCCCAAGGTGCACCAGCAGCCAAGCGCCCTCAGCCAGGGGCGCGCTCGAAAACGCGAGAAACGGGACATCGGCTCAGTCGTCGTCTCGGGTTTTTAACCCCGCCCGCTTCACCGCGCGCCTAAAATTCGATCGGTCGAGGCCGGCTTTGCGCGCCGCCTCGGACACGTTGCCGCCGGTTTGCTGCAAAAGCGCCGAGAAATACGCGTGTTCGAAGGCCGACAAGGCCTGATCTTTGGCCTCGCGGTAGGGCAGCTCCAGCCCCTCCAGCATCAAGACCGGCGAGTTGCCGGCCTCGTGGTAGCCGCCGTTGCGCCCGCGCGCGAACGGCAGGTCGCCCGGCTGCAGGACCTCGTCCTTGCAAAAGACGATCGCGTGCTCGATGGCGTTCTCCAGCTCACGGACGTTGCCCTTCCAGCTTTGGCCCTGCAAAAGCCGCATGGCCTCGTTGGAGATTTTGGTCACCTGGCTGTTGCTGCGCGCGGCGTACTTCTTCAAGAAATGAAACGCTAGGAGCGGAATGTCTTCGCGCCGTTCGCGCAGCGCCGGCAGCGAAATTGGCACCACGTTGAGGCGGTAATACAAGTCTTCGCGGAACTTGCCGGCCGTGATGCGGCTGGTCAAATCGACGTTGGTGGCCGCGACCACGCGCACGTCGACGGTCTTGGTCTCGTTCGAGCCGACGCGTTTGACCTCGCCCTCTTGCAGGGCGCGCAGCAGCTTGACCTGCGCCAGCGGCGGCAGGTCGCCGACCTCGTCCAAGAACAGCGTGCCGCGATCTGCGGTCTCGAACAAACCAGCGCGCGTGGCGGTCGCGCCGGTGAAGGCGCCGCGCACGTGGCCGAACAGCTCGCTCTCGACCAGGTCGACCGGAATGGCCGAGCAGTTCACGGCCACGAAGGGCTGGGCCATGCGCGGCGAATGCTGGTGAATCGCGCGCGCCGTCAGCTCCTTGCCGGTGCCAGATTCGCCGAGGATCAGCACCGTGGACGACGTGGGCGCAACGCCAACGGCGAGCCGATACACCTCTTGCATGCTCGGCGAGTTGCCGATCAATTCGCCGAATTTCTCGATCTGTAGCAGCCGCTCTTCGAGCGCCGCGGCGCGGTCGACCAGCCGCCGACGCTCGGCCGCTTTGGTGACCGTGAGCACGACCTCGTCGTTCGAGCGGAACGGCTTGGTCAAGAAGTGGTAGGCGCCGGCCCGCACGGCTTTGACGGCCGTCTCGACGTCGCCGAAGGCCGTCATCATCACGACCTCGACGCCGTCGTGCTTGTCGCGCACGTGCTCGAGCAGCTCGAGCCCGCCGACCTTGGGCATCATCAGATCGACCAGCGCGACGTCGATTTGCTCGCGTTCGAGCATGCCCATGGCTTGCTCGCCGTCGTCCGCCGTCAGCACCGAGCAGCCGCGACTTTGCAGCAAGCGCGAAAGGCTTCGGCGCAGCGTCGGTTCATCGTCGACCACCAGCACCCGGGGCGGCCCGGCGTCGACTCTGACCGCGGTGAGCTCCCCCGAGCGCGACGCGGATAGACTCACGGGGTGCCTCGGCGTGGGGGCCTGTCGGACGTGCGCCCCTCGGCGCGGCCGGTGGGCCTTTCATCGGACGGCAGAGGCCGATCCGAGCGGGTGCGGACGGGGCGGCTGGAGCCTCGGCTGTCGCTGGTGACCGGCGTGTACATCTGGTTCTGCTGCTGAAACACGCAAATTCGCCCGCCGCCCTCACGCTTGGCGGTCGAAAGCGCGCTGTCGGCAGCGCGCAACAGCGCGTCTTTGGTGCGCACGTCACGCGAGGGATAGAGCGCAACGCCCATCGACAGCGACACGCGCGTGCTGCGCCCCGAGTCCATGTTGAAGGGCCGCTCGACCACGTCGCGGAAGATGCGCTCCGCAACGGTGACGGAGCCCGCAAAATGCGTGCTGGGCAACACCACCAGGAATTCATCGCCGCCGAAGCGCGCGACGACGTCGACCTCGCGCACGCTGCGGCGAATGGCGTCGGCCACGAACTTCAGGATGGCGTCGCCCAAGCCGCGCCCCTGCGCTTCGTTGTGCGACTGCAGCCGATCCACGTCGATGACCATGCACGCCAGAGGGTCGTGGTAGCGCTCGGCGCGCTTGAACTCTTCGGTCAAGCGCGTGTGCAAATAGCGATAATTGTAAAGGGACGTGAGCGTGTCGTGCACGCTCAGCTGCTCCAGCTTGGCGCGCGCTTCCACCACGTGGTCGTGCAAGCGCTTGATGCGCAGCATGGCCTCGACGCGCGCGGTGAGCTCGCGCTCGTCGAACGGCTTGGAGACGTAGTCGTCGGCGCCGATCTTCAAGCCCTCGACGCGGCTGGCCGTGTCCGTCTTTACGGTGACCAGCAAGACCGGCAAAAAGCTGTCCTGCGTCATGCCCTTCAGCAGTCGACAGGCTTCGAGGCCCGAGAGACGCGGCATCAGCACGTCGAGCAGCACCAGGTCCACGCCGCCGCGCGCGACCCGCTCGACCGCGGCCTGACCATCGGCCACCGCCTCGACCGTGAAGCCGTGCGCTCGCAGCGTTTCGGCCAGTATCTCGCGCGTGAGCCGATCGTCGTCCGCGACCACGATCGTGGAGCCCTTGAGCTTCTGCGAGCCGATTGGCTGGGAGCGCGGGGGATCGCTATCCGGCACGGCCCGTCAGGGTAACAGCGCCGAGCCGAAACCCGCAACCAAGCCAAGCGGCCCACCAAATTTCGGCTGACAAACGCGTCCGGCAGGTCTGGCCGCACGGGCAAGTCAGGGCATCAAATCCAGGGCAAGGCCGGCGTCGAAGCCGTCACGACCCTGCCGAGCGCTGCCGAACGCCGCCAGGGCGATGCAGCCGCAAGCGTGGCGGTAGCGGGCAAAGGACCGCACCGCCAGCAGGTCCGTTGTCACCGGGTCCATGTCGGCCCCAGCGCCGACCTGTACCACCCGGAAAAGCGCCAGCGTCAGCTCGGCGCCGGTCGTCAGGCCTTCACGGTCGTACGCGCCCAGCTGGTGGAAGCTGGGCAAGACGTCGCCCGAGGCATCGGCGGGCGAGACGGCGGGGGCGCGCTGGCTGCGCGCCTCCGCGTAACCCATGAGGGTGGTGCCGCCGCGGGCCCCCAAGCGCAGCCGGGCAGTGGCTTCGGCGGTGCGCTCGCGCGGCTCGGCCACACCCGCCAGGCGGAGCCCCAAGAGTCGGGCGTCGGCGGACAGCGCGGCCTCGGCCACCGGCTCGACGTCGCTCGGCGTGCCGGCGACGCCCGCTGCCAACCGCAGCCGGCCGGCTGCTGCGCGCGGTCCCGCGCCGAGCGCTGTGACGATGCCGCCCGTCGTGTGCAGGCGGCTCTCCCCTCGCCCGTCCCAGTGCTGGCGTTCGAAGCGACCCAGCAGCTCGGGTGCGACCAAGTGACTCACGGTTTCGAACCGGCGCAGCAAGGGCAATGACAACGACAGCCCGGCACCTGCCCGCACCCGCGACAGCGTTTGGGTCGGCACCGACAGCAGCTCAGCCTGCTCGAACGCGCCCGCCCGAAGCAGCCCTGGCCCAAACGAGAGCGCGCTTTCGACGCTGCCCCGCTGCAGCCCGCGGGTCTCGGCGTTGTCGCGGCGCCCCTCGCCCGCGCGCAGCGCTGAAAGTGCGCCGAAATCCAGGCTGTAGCTGGTGCGGTCGCCGAGCGAGCCGCCCGTCGACAGGAGCGCAAACGGGCCAACGCTCAGCGGCTCGGTGAGCCAAGCGCCGCGCTCGGCGCTTGCCTCGGCGCCAAACGCGAACAGCGCTCGGCCGGCGCTGGCAACCCCGACCCTGGCGTGGTCGTAGCGACGCGCGGCCGCCTCGAGCGACGACAGCGCGCGTCGGCCGCGCTCGCCCACCGAAACGTCGGCGTCGTACGCCCACAGCGCCGCTGTCTCCTGCGCGGCGGAGGCGTGCGCGTCGACGCTCAGCGCGGTGCCGTCCCGGTAGTCCCAGCGCACGACGGAGGTCGACTGCGGCGTGAACAGGCGCATGTCGACGCGCGCGCCGCCGTCGATGTAACCAAACGCTCCCACGTCGAGCGCGCGCGCCGCCGGACGCCCCTGATTGGAGTCGAACGGCACGTGCAGGCCGCTACCGACGAGCAAGCCGTCCTCACCACGCCACTCGACGCTCGGAAAGATCAGCCCCAGCCGATCGGGCGAACGCAGCCACAGGTAGGGCAACCAAAACAGCGGCACGCCGCCTGCCCGCAGCACCGCGTGCTTGATCAGCACGTCGCTTGGCGGGGCGATGGTGACGGAGCTGTAGCCCAGCGTGACCGGCGGCGAGGGGCAGCTGCACAGCGCGATATCGCCGCCGCCTTCGACGCCAATGCCCCGCGGGCCACGCTTCAGCTGCACCTTTTCGCCGCCCAAGCGGTAGCGCCCGACCGTGACCTCCACGTCGCCGGACAGCGACAGCTCGCCCAGCTCGGCGTCCACGTCCAAGTGGCGCGCCGAAAAATCGACGCGAAACTCGCGCCCATGGCTGCTGGGCGGCTGCGGCACCTCGGCGCGCGCGCGCTCGCTCGTCAGCCCCATCAACGCCAAAGCCGCAAGGCCGAGCGTCAGCGGGCCAGCCCTGAGCCAACGAGGCTGGCGTGAAACACCAGCCATCAAAATCGGCGGAGCCGCCGCGTGGGGGGAGGCTCGGCCGAATGCACTTCGGCCGAGGGGGGCGGCGCGTGCCGCCAGCACCAGGAATGACCTAGGAGGCTAGGTTCGAAGAACACCAGCCTCCTAGAACGCGCGCGAAGCCGGCGTGTGCGCTGCGATTTGCTTCGTGGGGCTCGCAAGCTCATGCGGAAAGAGGCTAACGGAAGTGAAGAACACGGCGTCCGGGCTGTAGAAGAAGCCTCGCCGTCGACCGTCGGCGCCGATTTGGAGCGAGGCGTTGCCGTAGCCGACCTCGATCGAGAAGCCCTTGCCGATGGCCACCGAGACCTCGGTGCTGAAGGCCGTCGCGACCAAGTAGCGGCTGTCATCGTCGGAAACGCGCACGTTGGTGCAACCGGTCAAGACGACGCCGCACAGCTGCACGTCTTGTTGCACGTCGTATTTCCACCCGCCCGCCGCCGCAAAGTCGTTGATCCAAAACACGCGTTTGCCGAAGTCGAAGCGCAGCCGCAAGCTCGCTTCCAGCTGATCGCGCACGAGCGAGCTGCCCGAAAGCGAGTCCCCCGGCAAACTGCGACCGTCGGGCGTGAGCCGCACGCGCTCGAGCGAGGGGTTGGTCGGCACGGTGGCACGCGCGAACCAGCGCTCGTAGCCGATCGCAAAGCGCACCAGCGACGAGATCTCCGGCTCCACTTTGCCCGCCAAAAGCGGGCTGACGTTGGTGATGCCGACGAGCACGCCCGGCGCGAAGTAGCGCCCCGATTCGAAGCTCAGCTTGGACGTCGGCAGGTTCACGGTCAGCGGCCGCAGCTCGAGCAGACTGCCGTCCGTCGATTTCGAGCCGCGCACGCGCTGGCCGTACACCGCCGCCAAGCCGGTGTCGCTGAAGTCCCACTCGCCGCGCCGAGTCGTCGAGTCGCTGTCAGTGAACTCGCGGTAGAGCCCACCGTCGAGCCGCAGACTGAAAAAGCGACCGCGCGCCTCGTCGTCCAACAGGTAATAACGAGTCTTGGCGACGAACCCCATCGTGTACGTGGGGTTCAACGACTGCGGGGTCGTGCCGACGCCCAAGGTTTGAGTTGTCGCCGTGTGCTCCCACGAGAACAGGCTGTGGTGATAGGCGGGAAGGCGCTCGGCTTCCGGCTCGGTCGGCTTGCTGGCGCCCTGGTCGACGGACGTTGCAGCCGACGACTGCGCCCCCGCCGGGGCGGAAAGGAGGCAGAGCGCCGCTGGAACCAGCGCCAAGCGAAGCCTACGCGCAAAAAGTGCCGTCACCGGGGCAGCACGCTACCACGCTGGCCGGGCCGCGTGGCGGGCCTGTCGCGGGGGGCTGGGGCGCGCTAGCATGCCGCGGCCCATGTCCAGCGCCCTCCCCGCGACCGAAATCACCGCCCTGCTCGGGCGCGGCACCCACTTCGAAGGCAAGCTCTCGTTCGACGGCCGGGTCCGCATCGACGGCAGCTTTCGCGGCGAAATCAGCAGCGAAGACACCCTAATCGTGGGCGATGGCGCGGACGTCGAGGCGGAAATCATCGCCGGAACCGTCATCATCAAAGGCGGCAGCGTCAGCGGGAACGTGCGGGCCCGCCGGTCTATCGAGCTGTACGTGCCGGCCAAAGTTTCCGGGACGCTGCAGGCCCCCGAAGTATTCATGGACAAAGGCGTTCAGTTCTCCGGCAGCTGCACCATGGCGCCGGTCGACTGAGCCTCGATTTCGCTCCTCCTGGTCTGGCCCGACTTCTCGCGTCCTCGGCAGCCGTCTCGGACGTCGCCGCAAAATCGAGGCCGAGCAATTCCGCCACTACCAAAACGCGGCGTGAACGGCGCGCTGTATTCGATTTGCAACACCCTGACACCGCTTGCCGATTCGTTACGCCGGGCCCATGTCAGGTGCGCAGCCGGGTAGGCCCCGAACCCTAAACTTAGGCCTATTTCGCGCGCTTATGCGATGGCTGTAGCGTCACCAATCCGCCACCATGGTCCGGCACGCTCCCTGCACCCTCTCAGGTTGCGCCACATGAAAACTCACCGCGTCCTCCCATTCGTCGCTCTGCTCGCCCTGGCCTCCGGTAACGCGCTGGCCAGCTCGCCTTCGGATGTTACGCGTTACGACTGCAAGCTGCCGGAGAGCAATCGCCCCGCGGGCGGTGCTCGCACGGTCGTTTATGCGTCGCCTGAGCTCGTCAAGTCGGTGGTGCTCGACTTCGCCAACTACGCTCACTACTTCGATCCGGACAAGGGCAAGAACCCGCAGCGCAAATGGGCTAGCCGCGTCGTCGGCAAGTCGGGAGACAAGACCGACCTGTACCTCGAGGTGCCGATCCTCAAAGGCGCCGCGAAGATCTGGGCCATTATCCGCTTCGATGCCCCGCAAAAGATCGGCGACAGCGAGGTCGTGGTCGGCCACATGATCAAGGGCAACGTCGACAAGCTGAGCGCCAAATGGAAGATGCGCCGCACGCCAGACGGCGACACCGAGCTGCAGCTCGAGTTCTTGGTCGTGCCGAAGCTTCCGGTGCCGGACTCGCTGTTGTCGAACGAAGCGCGCAGCGCGGCGTTCAAAGCCGTCAGCGGCATGAAGGGCGAAGCCCTGAAGCGCGCCGGCGGCAGCTAGAGAGCACAGCCTTACGGACCGTCGGGCGCGTTTACGGGCGCGGGCACGTTTACGGGGAGAGAGAGCCGCGGACATTGTTTGCCCCGGGCGGCTTGACCGTGCGGCGCTCCGCCAGTAGCTCGACGGCGTGCGACTGCATCTCGTGCCCAGTGAGCGCCAGGTCGAGGCGTTGGCGCGCGAAGGGCAGAGCGCCAAAACGTTGCGGCAGCTGATTTTGGAGCTAGCTGACGCCGCTTCGGGTGGGCGAGAGCGCGCCGGGCCCGAGGTCACGCGACTGATCGCAGAGACGATCTCGCCCAAGCCGGAGCTGGCGGAGCTTTTGGACTCCGGACTGGGGGCGCTGCGCAAGATTGGCATCACGGCGGCCGAGCTGGCCGAGCTGCCCGGGCTGCGCGCGCGGCTGTTCGGCGAAACGCTGGGGCGCGCCGAGCAGCTGCTGTCTCGCGCCCAGCTGCGCGACGAGCGGGGTGACGTTTGGCTAGCCAAGAGCGCGGTCGACGGTGCCAGCTTGCCAGGAGTAACCGAACTCTTGGTGATGGCGTGGGCGCGGCTCGGCCCCGGTGAGCTTTCGCTGCTCGAGCAGCTTCACCAAGAGCTGCGGCAGCGTGGCGGCGGCGTCGCGCTGCGCTTTCCCGGCGTGAGCGGCGACGAGTCACGGCGCGCCGTGGAGAGCGAGCAGGCGCGGCTGGAGGCGCGCTGGGCCGAGCACAACGACGCGCCCAGCGTGGTGCGCGACGACGACAAGCCCGCAAGCAGCTTGAAGCTACGCTTGATCCGCACCCCCAACCTGGCCAGCGAAGCGCGCGCTGTCGTGCGCGCGGTGCAAGACCAGCTCAGCCTGGGCGCTCGGCTCGATCGCATCGCGATCGTGCCGCTCGACCTCTCGGAGGCCTTTCTGGAGGAGCTGCGTTCGGCGCTGTGGGTCGCCAAGCTGCCGTTCAGCGAACCGCGCGGGCGGCCGCCCATCGCAGGCCCCAACGTGCACGCGGCGCTCGAGCTACTGCGGCTCGTCGGCGGGCCGATTCGGCGCGACGCGCTCTTGGATGTGCTGGCGGCTCCGGGGCTGCGCGCCCACCGCTGGTTCGGTGAGGCCGGGCGCGCGGGTCTGCACGCCTTGCGCGAGCTGCTCGCGCGCACGCCCGTCGGCTTCGACAAAGACGGCGCACTCTTGCTCGCGCAAGCGCGGCGGCTAGCCGAGCAGCGCCCGAGCCCGAAGAGCGAGGCTGCCTTGCGCGGGCTCGAGCTGCTGCTGCAAGACCTGCGCAATTTGGGCGTCACCAAGACGCGCGCGGCGCTGGTGCGAGATTTTTCGGCGCTGGTCGATGCGTTGGGGCTCTTGCAGGTCGCACCGGCAACGTTGCGACTAGCGCTGGAAGCGCGCGACAGCGGCGCGCCCGGGCTCCTGACCGCACTGTCCGACGACGCGCGTGGCGCCAGCACGCTCAGCGTCGCCTTCGCCCGGCTCGTCGAGGCCGCGCAACGCCTTGGCCTGGCAGACGTGCCGGTGAGCCCGCGCGAGCTTTCAGCGGAGCTCCTGCGAGCCATGGAGGGCGTCGGCCAGTCGCGCGGCGCCGCCCGCGCCGCCGCCATCGCGATCGCCCGCCCGCTGGAGGTCGCTGGGCTGCCATTGGATTTGGCGGTCGTCTGCCGGGCGTCCACGGCGTGCTTCAGCCAAGCCGGTGGCACGTCGGCCGCGCTCTGGCTCGGCGCCGAGCTGTGCGACGCCCTGCCCCGCTTTCAAAAACCGCCCAGCGCCCGCGACGAAGAAGCCGCCAGCCTGACCGCCCTGAACGCGCTCTTGGCCAGCAGCGCAGAAACCGTGCTGGTTTGGTCGACCAGCGACGGCAGCAGCGACACCCGCGAGAGTCGCTTCGTCGAGGCCCTCGGCCAAGCCGCCCAGGTCGCAAGCATCAATGAGCCGGGCTCGCCACTGGCGCCTGGCGCGCGCCGCATCACCGCGTTACCGGCCGAGAGCCCAAGCGTCCTGCTGCGCGTCCAAGCCGAGCTGACCCGGCACGCCTTCTTTTTCGACCGCGGCACCGCGTCGGCTTACACCGGGCAGGTTTCGGAGCTGTCCGCCTGGGTCGCGCCCGAGCTGCCGCCCTTGCCGGTAACGCGGCTCGAGCGCTACGCAGACTGTGCGTTCTTGGGGTTTGCCGGCATCGTGCTGCGCGCCAGCCGCGACGAAAGCATCACCGACGCGCTGGGCGTGCGCGAGCGCGGCATCTTGATCCACGCCGCCGTCGCCGAGGCGCTGCAGGCGATCGCCGGGCTCGACAAACCGGACGACGAGCTGCTCACGCTCGCCCTGGCCGCAGCAGACGTGGCGCTCGAAAAGCATACCGGCTCGACGTTGCGCGGCGCGGCCCTCCGCACCACGCGCGGTGACGTGCGCAGCCTGGTGCGCTGGTCGCTCGAAAATCGCCAGTACAGCTTCCGTGAAGCCGAAAAGGGCTTCGGCGAGGGCGAAAGCTGGGCGCCGCTCCAACTGGGGCCGTACCGCCTGTCCGGGCGCGTGGACCGCATCGACGTCTCGAGCGATGGTCAGGGCGTCCGGGTCATCGATTACAAGTCGGGCCAGCCCCCGTCGCGCAACGACGAACATGCGCTGCAAGGCTGGTTGTACGCGCGCAAGGTCGCGACCGAGCTCGGAGCCGGCCAGGTGCAAAGCTTGTATTTGGGCCTGGCGCGTCGCGTGCCGCTGCCGAAAGAGATCTACAACGGCGCCCCCGACGGCACCGAGCTGCTCGAGCGCGAACGCTTCGCGCTCGGCAAGCTCGAGGCGCTGCGGCGCGGCGTCGTGCCGGCGGCGCCGTCGCGACCCAGCCGTTGTGAGCGCTGCGACGCGCGTGATCTGTGTCGGCGCCCGCTCTCGGCTCCCGCGCCCGACGACGGAGACGACGCTTGATCCCGGGCTTGAGCAAAAACGCGGTCGTGGCCGCCAGCGCCGGCACGGGCAAGACCGAGCTGCTGACGAGCATCTATTTGGGGCATTGCTTGGGGCTACACACCGGCCCGGGGCTGGTTTCGCCCGCTCGCATCGTCGCGACCACGTTCTCGCGGGCGGCCGCCCGCGAGATCCGCGAACGCCTGGAAAAACGCTTTGCCGGCGTGGCCGGCGCCGACATCGAAGAGCACGAGCGCCGGCTGGGCGCGGGCCTTTTGGCGCTGGCCAACGAGCGCGGCGTCTCACGGGCAGAGCTGCAGCGACGCGCCGCTCGCGCGCTCGAAGAGCTGCCGGACGCGTCGATCGACACGCTGCACAACTTGTGCGCGCGCATCTTGCGTGAGCACGGGCTCGAGCTCGACATCGCGCCCTCGTTCACGATCCTGGAGGAGCAACGCTCACTCGAAGACACCGAACAGGCCATCGACGAGGTCTTGAGCGAGGCTCTGGCCGGCACCGACTTGCGAGCGCTGGGCGCGCAACAGCTGCTCGACGCGTCCGGCGGGCTCGATCGCCTGCGCGGCTGGATGCTGGCGCTCTTGGCGCGGCTCGACGACGAGGGGCTCGACGCGACCGCGCTCGAACGTGCCGACGAGGGAGCCGCCGCCGAGCGCGTGCGGAGCGAGCTGTACGAGGTGTGCCGGGAGCTTTGCTCCGACGTGGACTCGCCGCGCGCCGCCCCAGCCCGCGCGGTGCTCGACGCCCTGGCTGGAGCCGAGGCCGGCCCCAGCGCCGACCGGCTGAGCCGTGCCTTTGCGGCGCTCGCAGCTGAAAAAAAGGGCCGCAAGGCCGCTGGCTCCGAGGCGCTCAAGGCGCTGCTCGAGAGCACCCGAGGTTCCAACAACGCCGAGCGCGCGCGCGCCCTAGTACGGCTGATCGTCGAAGGGCCCACGCTGGCCGCGCGCCTCGAAGGCGTGGCGCTCGTGATCGCCGAAATTCAGACGCGCCTTCGCGACCGCCACGTGGCGCAGCACAGCTTGGGCTTCGGCGACCTATTGCGGCTGACCCGCGACGGCCTGCGCGATCACCCCGAAGTAGCGCGGGCCGCCGGCGCTCGCATCGAGCTCTTGCTGGTCGACGAGTTCCAAGACACCAGCCGCGTGCAGTGCGACCTTTTGCTGCTTCTGCGCGAGCGCCCCGAGCAAAATCGCCGACGCGCGCCGGGCTCGCTGCCAGGCGCAGCCGATCTCGCACCGCGCGGCTTGGTCGTGGTGGGCGACCGCAAGCAGTCGATTTACGGCTTCCGCGGCGCCGACGTGTCCGTCTTTGCCGAGCTCTCCACGGCGCTGGCCGGCAGCGCCGCCGCGCGCCTGCTCGATTTGCCACCGAGCCAAACACCGCCCGACGACGCGCCAGCCGTCGCCGACGTGTCGACGCTGGTCGACAGCTACCGCTCGGATCGCGCCATCGTGGACGCCGTAAACCTGATCTCGGCGCGCGATTTCCAGCCGCGCCTCGAGCAAAGCTTCGAGATTCGCTACGCGCCGGCCGAGGCCCTACGGGTGCCGCAGAGCCGCCAAAACGGCGAACCCGGCAAGCTCACGCTGCTGATCGACGACAGCCTGACCCCCGACGCGGAGCCGCTGGTGGCGCAGGCTCAGGGCGGCATGCGCAGCGCGCTGGCCATCGCGGGCTACTGCGTCCGCGCGCAGCGAGAAGGCCGAGCGCTGGGTAGCCTCGCGATCTTGGCGCGGCGCCGCGCCACCCTGCCCTTGCTCGGCTACGCGCTCGACCATTTCGGCGTGCCGTACGTGGTCTCCGGCCGCGACCTGTACGGCACCACCGAGGTGCGCGACGTGTTCGCCGCCTTGCGCCTCAGCCAGGCGCCGCGCGACCGCCACGCGCTGGCCGTGATCGCCCGCAGCCCGCTCGGCGGCCTCTCCGACCAGGCTCTACTCGAGCTGAGCGAGCCCAAACGCGGCCTGTTGCCCGTCACCGAATGGGAGCCAGCCCGCCTAACGCGGCCCGAAGACGCGGAGCTTGCGGCGCTGCTGCAGCAACGCCTGAACGCCTTCTTGCAGATCGCTCCGCGCGTCTCACCGCGCGACGCCATTTACGACGTCGTCGAGCGCTTCGAGCTCACCACGGTGTTCTCGCGCTTGCCGCGCGGCGCCGTGCGGCTCGCCAACGTGGGACGCCTCCAAGAAATCGCCGCCACGCACGGCGGCAATTTGGCGGCCTTCGTGCGCTTCATCACCCGCCAAATCGCGCTCGAAACCGACGAAACCGAGGCCGCGGTGTTTTCGGCCGACGACGACGCCGTACGGCTCCTCACCATCCACGGCAGCAAGGGCTTGGCGTTTCCGACCGTGATTCTGGCCGACGCGGAGGCGGTCGAGCGGCCGCAAGCGGCGCCCGTCGGCATCCTGCGTCGCACGGCCAAGGCGCCGCTGTTGGTCGTCCGCCACGCTGGCGAAGACGGCCCCATCGTCACCGCGACGCAAACCGCGCTCGGCGAAGACGCGACAGCGCGCGCCCACGCCGAACGTCAACGTCTCAGCTACGTCGCCCTCACGCGCGCCCAGCACGAGCTGGTGCTCGCGCTCCCAGCCAAGGCCGGCCAAGGCTCGCTGGCTCGCACCGTGCTCGATCTGCACGCCGACGGCGCATTCGCGGGCATCCAAGGCCTGAACGAGCTGGCAACGAGCGAGCTGCTCGCTTCACCCAAGCTCACCCTCCGCAGCGACGCGCCCGGCCAAGATCCGCCGCCGCGTCCCCAGACGCCCGACAGCACCGCTGTCGTGCTGGGGGTGACGGCGCTCAGCGACTTTCAGATTTGCCCGCGCCGCTTCAGCCTGCTGCAGCTCCAAGGCCTGGCGGAGCCTCGTCACGGCCCCGCGCCGAGCCGCGCCGAGCCCGACGCCGATCCGCGCTTGGCCGGTATCGCGGCTCACCACGTGCTCGAGGTTTGGCCGCTCGATCGCTGGGGCGAGCCGCCGGATGCGGCGTTTTTGGCCGCGGCGCTCGCGCAAGGTGGATTGTCCGCAAAAAGCGAGGTCGGCAAGAAGACGCTCGAAGGCTTGTCGCGCTTTTTGAGCGGCCCGTACGCCGCTCGCGTGAAGCGCGAGGCCGTCCGAGTCGAGCGCGAGGTGGCGCTCACGGTGACTCTGCACGGTGTGCGCCGGGCCGAGCCCGTTTTGGGACGGCCCGCCAAGAAGAACCCGGCGCAGCTCGAGCTGTTCGCGGCGCTGCCCACGGCGCCGCTCAAAACCGAGCCGACGCCCCCCGCAGCTGGGCCCGCGCTCGTGGTCAAGGCGACCTTGGATCTGCTCGTCGAGCTCGAGGACGGCAGCCTCCACGTCATCGACTACAAGCGCACGCGCGGCGGCGGTACCGACCACGGCCGCTACGGCCCGCAGCTTTCGCTGTACCGGAGCGTCGTGGAGCAGGTGTTCGGCAAGGTGCCGAAGGTCGGCCTACTCCACCTGCTGGGTGATGCCGAAGAGCCCGAGTGGCTCAGCCCGGCAGCGGCAGATCCGGCCGCAATTGCCCGAGCCTTCCTGGCTTGTCGCGCGCACGACGAGTGGCCGCTCGTTCCGGAGCGGACCTGTCGCTCCGTACACTGCGGGTTCATCACCAGCTGTCATTTCAGCGCCAACGGTTCCGCTTAGTGCAGCTTCTGGGACGGCGCTTTTTCGGCTGTGTTTCGGGTTCCGCAGAGAAGCGTTGAAGCGCGCGGCCTACGTGCTAACCAGCGCGCGACCCGAGCTGTACATGACTCTTCACCACTGTGCTGGTCGTCCGCAGCTTGCGCGTCGCGTCAATCCGTGCGAGACGCGCCTTAGCGCCCGCGGCGCCTGACCAGAGCGCCCGTTCACTTTATACTGCACGCCCGCCAAGCCTCAGCAACGTCCCCCTTCCCCCCTCCCTACCGAACAACGATCCATGCCGCTTCCGCCACGCCAAGGACTCTATGACCCGCGCTATGAACACGACGCCTGCGGCGTCGGCTTCGTCGCGAACATCAAGGGCGAGGCCTCGCACGACATCGTCCGCAAGGGCCTCGATATCCTGCTGAACTTGGTGCATCGCGGGGCGTCGGGCTCGGACCCGCTAACCGGCGACGGCGCCGGCATCTTGATGCAGGTCCCGCACAAGTTCTTCAAGCGCGCCTGCGACGCCGCAGACATCGAGCTGCCTGAGCCGGGCAAGTACGGTGTGGGGTTGGTGTTCCTGCCGCGTGACAGGAACGATCGTCGTCGCTGTCAGCAAATCCTCGAAGACAAGATCTTCGGCACCGGCCAGCGCCTCATCGGCTGGCGCGACGTCACCGTGAACGACGCCGCGCTCGGTCCAGTCGCGCGCGCCAGCGCCCCGGTGATTCGCCAGGTCTTCATCGGGTCGTCGACGGAAGACCAGCAAGCATTCGAGCGCAAGCTGTTCGTGATTCGGCGTTGGGCGGAGCGCACCGTGCGTGAGTCGAACATCGCCGGCCGCGGCGCCTTCTACATGCCGAGCCTGTCTTCCAAGACCCTCATCTACAAGGGTCTGATCTTGGCGGAGCAGCTAGCCGGCTTCTATCCCGAGCTCGAAGATCCGGACATGCAGAGCGCGCTGGCGATGGTGCACCAGCGCTTCAGCACGAACACCTTCCCGACGTGGGAGCTGGCGCAGCCGTTCCGCACGCTGGCCCACAACGGTGAGATCAACACCGTGCGCGGCAACGCCGCGTGGATGAGCGCGCGTGAGCAGCTGTTCAAGGGCGAGGTCTTCGGGGAAGACGTGCGCCACATTCTGCCGACCATCACGCCCGGCGGCAGCGACTCGGCCATGCTCGACAACACGGTGGAGCTGCTGCTGCACGCCGGCCGTTCTCTGCCGCACGTGATGATGATGCTGGTGCCCGAGGCCTGGCAAAACGACGAGTCCATGCCCGAGCACAAGAAGGCCTTCTACGAGTACCACTCGTGCTTGGTCGAGCCGTGGGACGGTCCAGCTGCGCTGGCCTTCACCGACGGCCAACGCATCGGCGGCATGCTCGATCGCAACGGCCTGCGCCCCGCGCGCTGGACCGAGACGAAAGACGGCTTGGTGGTCTTGGCCTCCGAGACCGGCGTGCTCGACTTCCCGGCCGAGAACATCAAGCGCAAGGGCCGGCTCGAGCCCGGCCGCATGTTCCTGGTCGACACCGAGCTTGGTCGCATCGTCGAAGACGAGGAGATCAAGGACCAGATCTGCAAGAAGAAGGCGTACGGCAAGTGGTTGCGCGAGAACAAGATCTCGCTCGACGACATCGAAGCGTCGCCCCCGACGGCGACTGCGCGTGAGCACACCTCGCTGCTGCAGCGCCAAAAGGTGTTCGGCTACTCGCAGGAAGACCTGAAGATCTTGATGGCCCCGATGGCGGCCGCCGGCGACGAGCCGCGCGGCTCGATGGGCACCGACACGCCGCTGGCCGTGCTGTCCGACCGGCCGCAGCTGATGTTCGCTTACTTCAAGCAACACTTCGCACAGGTCACGAACCCCGCGATCGATCCGATCCGTGAAGCCATGGTGATGAGCTTGAAGGCTTACATCGGCGGCGAAGGCAACATCCTGTTCGAGCTGCCCGACCAAGCGCAGATGCTCGAGCTGCCCGACCCGATCTTGAGCAATCAAGATCTGGCCAAGCTGCGCGAGACGCCGCTCAGCACGGTGCGCACCCCGCCCACGCTGCCCATGCTGTACCCGGTCGCCGAAGGCGGCGAAGGCCTCAAGGCCGCGCTCGACGAGCTGTGCCGCCAGGCGTCGCTCGCGGTGCTCGACGGCCACGGCTTACTCATTTTGAGCGACCGCGGCTCGAACGAGCACATGGCGCCAGTGCCCAGCCTGATGGCGACGGGCGCGGTGCACAATCACCTCCTGCGTAACGGCACGCGCATGAAGGTGGGCATCATCGTCGAGACCGGCGAGGCCCGTGAAGTGCATCACTTCTGCCTCTTGTTCGGCTATGGCGCGGGCGCGGTCAACCCGTACCTCGCGTTCGAGTCGCTGCACCAGATGGCCAAGGCGGGCACGCCGGGCTTGAAGGACGCCGACACGGCCTGCAGCAAGTACATCAAGGCCGTGAACAAGGGCTTGCTCAAGGTGATGAGCAAGATGGGTATCAGCACGCTGCAGAGTTATCAGGGCGCGCAGATCTTCGAGGCCATCGGCTTGTCGCCGGATCTCATCGATCGCTACTTCACCAACACGTCCAGCCGCATCTCGGGCGTCGACATCGACGTGATCGCCGACGAGTCGCGGCGCCGCCACGAGTTTGCCTACCCCAAGACGACGGAGCCGACGCCGTTCCTCGATCTGGGCGGGCAGTACCACTACCGCGCGCAAGGCGAGCGGCACCTGTGGGATCCGGGCACCGTCTCCAAGCTGCAGCACGCCGTGCGCATGGAGGACGTGAAGAGCTACAAGGAATACTCCAAGCTCATCAACGACCAGAGCAGCGGGCCTATCACCCTGCGTGGTCTGTGGGAGCTGGCGCCGAACAACGCGCCCGTCCCGCTCGACGAGGTCGAGCCTGCGACCGAGATCGTCAAGCGCTTCGCCACCGGCGCCATGAGCTTCGGCTCCATCAGCGGCGAAGCCCACGAAAACCTGGCGATCGCCATGAACCGAATCGGCGGTCGCAGCAACACCGGCGAAGGTGGCGAGCGCGACGAGCGCTACGTGCCGGACGCCAACGGCGACTTGCGTCGCAGCTCGATCAAGCAGGTGGCCTCCGGGCGCTTCGGCGTCACCACCTTCTACCTGGTCAACGCCGACGAGCTGCAGATCAAGGTCTCGCAGGGCGCCAAGCCCGGCGAGGGCGGCGAGCTGCCGGGGCACAAGGTCGACGCGATCATCGCCAAGACGCGCCACTCCACGCCTGGCGTGACGCTGATCTCCCCGCCTCCGCACCACGACATCTACTCGATCGAAGATCTGGCCCAGCTGATCTTCGACTTGAAGATGACGAACCCCAAGGCTCGCATCAGCGTCAAGCTGGTGGCCGAGGCGGGCGTCGGTACGGTCGCGGCCGGCGTGGCCAAGGCGCACGCTGACGTGATCCTGATCGCCGGTCACGACGGCGGCACGGGAGCTTCGCCCCTCACCTCGATCAAGCACGCGGGCATTCCGTGGGAGCTGGGCTTGGCCGAGACCCACCAGGTTTTGGTCAAGAACGACCTGCGCAGCCGCGTCATCCTGCAGACCGACGGCCAAATGCGCACCGGCCGCGACGTCGTTCTCGCGGCGCTCTTGGGCGCCGAAGAGTTCGGCTTCGCGACGGCGCCGCTGGTGGCCTCCGGCTGCATCATGATGAGGAAGTGCCACCTCAACACCTGCCCCGTCGGCATTGCCACGCAAGATCCGGTCCTGCGCGCCAAGTTCGAGGGCAAGCCGGAGCACGTGATCCGCTTCATGTTCTACGTCGCCGAAGAAGCGCGTGAGCTCATGGCGTCGCTGGGCTTCCGCAGCATCCGCGAGATGGTCGGCCACAGCGAGCGCATCCAGGTCCGAAAGACCGACCACTGGAAGGCATCGCGGCTCGATTTCACCGACGTGCTGACGCCGATCGTGCCCGCGGCAGGCGTGGGCGTGTGCAAGCAGCAAGAGCAAGATCACGGCCTCGACAAGTCGATCGACAACAAGCTGATCGAGCTGTGCCAGCCCGCGCTGACCAGCAAGCAGCCCGTGCGCGAGACCGTCAACGTGCGCAACGTGGATCGCACCATCGGCGCCATGCTGGCCGGTGAGGTCGCGCGGCGCTTTGGCAAAGATGGTTTGCCGGACGGCACCATCAAGCTCGAGTTCAAGGGCACCGCTGGCCAAAGCTTCGGCGCCTTCGCCACCAACGGCATGGAGCTGAACCTAGAAGGCGACGCCAACGACTACGTCGGCAAGGGTCTGTCGGGCGGCGTGCTCAGCGTGCGTCCGCTTTCGGGTGTCACCTACCGCGCCGACGAGAACATCATCCTCGGCAACACGGCGCTGTACGGCGCCACGTCGGGCAAGGCGTTCTTGAACGGCAAGGCTGGTGAGCGCTTCGCCGTCCGCAACAGCGGCGCCACGGCGGTGGTGGAAGGCGTGGGCGACCACGGCTGCGAGTACATGACCGGCGGCCGCGTGCTGGTGCTGGGTCGCACGGGCCGCAACTTCGGCGCCGGCATGAGCGGCGGCTTCGCCTACGTCCTCGACGAAACGGGCGACTTCGAGAAGCGCTGCAACGCAGCCGTCGTCGACGACATCGAAGAGCTGGGGGCGGACGACGCGGCGTTCGTGGCCGGGCTGATGGAAGAGCACGTGAAGCGCACCGGCAGCGTCAAAGCCAAAGAGCTCTTGGCCGATTGGGACAACACCGTTCAAAAAATGAAGAAGGTGTTCCCCAGCGAGTACCGACGCGTGCTCGAAGAGCAGCAGCTCAAAAACAAGGGACCGGAACGGCCCTCGATGCTCCCCGCCATGCAAGCTGAACCGAAGTCCGGCGTAATCGCTGGTGGCTAACTCCTGGTGTTTCCCCAACCCGAATCACGGCGATTGACGAGCACAGCGCTCACTCAATCCTCAATCCTCACCCCTCACTACTGGTTTCACCGTGGGTAAAGTTACTGGTTTCCTCGAGTTCGAGCGTCAGGATCCTTCGAAGCGCCCTGCTGGCGAGCGCGTGCGCGACTACCGCGAGTTCGAGCTGCCCATCGTGCAGGAAGACCTCGTCAAGCAAGGCGCGCGCTGCATGGATTGCGGCGTACCGTTTTGCAACACGGGCTGTCCGCTCGGCAACCTGATCCCCGACTGGAACGACTCCGTGTACCGCACGGAGCCGGAGGTCGCGATTCAGGCGCTGCACGCGACCAACAACTTTCCGGAGTTCACGGGTCGTGTGTGCCCTGCGCCCTGCGAGGCCGCTTGCGTGCTCGGCATCAACGACGATCCGGTCAGCATCAAGCTGATCGAGCGCTCCATCGCGGATCGCGCGTTCGCCGACGGCCTCGTCAAACCGCAGCCGCCTCGCCAGCGCACCGGCAAGAAGGTGGCTGTCGTAGGCTCTGGCCCCGCCGGTATGGCGGCTGCTCAGCAGCTGAACCGCGCTGGGCACACCGTCACGCTGTTCGAGCGCGACGACCGCATCGGAGGGCTTCTTACCTACGGCATCCCCGACTTCAAGATGGAAAAGTCGCTGGTCGAGCGGCGCGTGCAGCAGATGACGGCCGAAGGTGTCATCTTCAAGACGAACGTCGACATCGGCCGCACCATCACGGCCGACCAGCTGCGCGCCGACTTCGACGCCATCGTGCTGTGCATCGGTTCGCGCAAGCCGCGCGACCTAGAAGTGCCGGGCCGCGAGCTGTCAGGCATCCATTTCGCGATGGATTTCCTGACGCAGCAGAACAAGCGCGTGGCGGGCGACACCGTACCCGACGCCGAAGCCATCTTGGCCACCGGCAAGAACGTGATCGTGATCGGCGGCGGCGACACCGGCAGCGACTGCATCGGCACCTCGCACCGTCAAGGCGCCAAGAGCGTCACCAGCTTCGAGATCATGCCGCGCCCGCCCGAAGAGCGCGCCGGCAGCACGCCGTGGCCGCTGTGGCCGCTGCAGCTGCGAACCTCGTCCTCTCACGAAGAGGGCGGCTCGCGCGACTGGAGCGTCTCGACGGAGCGCGTCAGCGGTGAGAACGGCAAGATCACCAAGCTGCACTGCGTGAAGGTCGAGTTCAAAGGCGGCAAGTTCGAGCGCGTCGCCGGCAGTGAGTTCGAGATCCCAGCTGATCTGGTGCTGCTCGCGATGGGCTTCGTTCATCCCGAGCACCCCGGCATCGTCGAAGGCCTGGGCCTCACCATCAACGGCCGCGGCAACATCCAGGTCGACGGCAACTTCGCCACCAACCAAAAAGGCGTCTTCGCCGCCGGCGACTGCCAACGCGGCCAGTCCCTAGTGGTGTGGGCGATTGCCGAAGGCCGCAAAGCCGCCCGAGCCGCCGACATCTTCCTCATGGGTCGCTCTGAGCTGCCCTGAGGCATTCGCACACCAGGAGGTGGGGCCCAAGCCCCACCGACACGAGACAACCGAGGGCGATCGCCGAATGCCGCAAAGCCGCCCGAGCCGCCGACATCTTCCTCATGGGTCGCTCTGAGCTGCCCTGAGGCAATCGCCCACCAGGAGGTGGGGCCCAAGCCCCACCGACACGAGACAACCGTGGGCCATCGCCGAAGGCCGCAAAGCCGCCCGCGCCGCCGACATCTTCCTCATGGGCCGCTCCGAATTGCCCTGAGCGATCGCAGGAAGGCGGGAAGGCGGGAAGGGCTGGTTGTTTGGGCAGCCGGCCCTCACCTGCCTACCCGTGCGACCTGACGCTTGGTGCGCTGCGCACCAAAAAACCGCTCGCTTCCCGCCTTCCCGCCTTCCTGCCAATCCCCCGAATGTAGGTAGGTAGGCGCTTTCGGTTCCGTGTGGCGGGTTTGTGGGGTGGTCTGTTAGCGTTTGTGATCCTGTGGCTCCCACGAAGAAGGCCTCGAAGGTGACGACGGGCAAGCGGCGCAGCGTGATCCCCTCGGCGCCGGAGGTGAAGCTCAGCTACGCCACGGCGGGCCGCGACACCATGGCGGCCATCGAGGAAGAGCTGGCGGCACCGCGCATCGTCACCGCCGAAGCGCCGGTGATCGAGATCTCGGAGGCGCCGGCGGGGCGCGAGACGCTGGCTGCGATCGCCGAAGAGCTGGCCGAGTCGATGCGACCGCGCCAAAACACCCTGCCCTACGGCGACAAGATCTCGAACGCGCCCGGCGCCCGTTCGCCGAGCCGTGCGCCCTCGCCTCCGGCTGCGCCGGCCACGCCAGCCGCCAAGGCCTCTGCTACCAAAGCCTCAGCCGCCAAGGACGACGGCCCCGAGGTCACGGTGAGCGAAGAACCGGCACCGCTCACGCCGCGGCTCGCGCCCGAAGCGCTCGAAATCTTCGAGCTTCTGACGTTCATCATCCGCGGCGGCGGCGTCGGTGACCTTTCGACCGATGCGCTACGGCGTCGCTTCGTGGAGCAGCACTTGCTGCACCGCGTACCCTCCGGCTCGATAGAGGACGTCGAGCGCATCGAGGTCACGCCCTGGACCGCCAAGGGCACCATGGTCGTGCGCGTGTGGTGTCGCAGCGGCGGCTGAGCTGCTGCCGGCCCCGCCCGCCTAGGGCTTCGCGTTAGCTGGCGGGTAAGGCCGAAGCGATGGCGCTTCTAACCTCGGCGATGAGCTCGTCACGCCGCGCTTCGCCGAACTTCTGGGGGTCGATCGGTGGGTGCACCACGACCTTCAC